>DAOUAJ010000119.1:0-27189 GCA_034433615.1 Anaerolineae bacterium
AGCCTGCTTGGCGATGTCCGTTTCATCGAGCCAGAGGCCGGCCGGCGTGTCGTAAATCCGGTAGAGACGGGTGACCGCCGCGACCAGAGTAACAAGAAGAACAGCCGCCACGTCGAATCGGCGATACCACCTAGCTGGCCAGGGCGTGGTCCATTTCACACGTCCAGGTACAATATCCCCTGGCACGGCCAGGGCAAAGAGCAGAGTGCCCAGCCCGAAAAGGACAGCCCCCACGGGCCAGGTGATCGCCCCCAGCCCCCACGGCAAAAGCTTTGCGCCGCTGAACTGGCGAGCCTGGCCGAGGGCCCATTGTCCGGCAATGGCCAGGAAAATGGCCAGGACGGCAAGCAAGATAGGAGCAAGGGTTGGGGCACGTCTCATGGCCTTCCCTCGTCTACCGCGCCGTCAGGCGCAAATTCACCCAATCCACCGCATCGCTGCCCCCGGTCGGCCCCCCCTCATCGGTGCGCAGGACGAGGGTGCCGCCGCCGCTCACGTCCAGGTCGAAGCTTAGCGCCGGATCAAAGACGTAGCGCGGCCCGCTCTCCCAGATCACCTGGCCATCCAGCTCCACCTGGAACCACGCTACGTTATCACCAATGGTGTCGCGATCCACACCGACGGCCCCGCTCAGCCGCGTGTACGCGCCGCGCAGGTCAAATCCGATCTCCGTCGGCCCAAACGTGCCAATGCCGCGGTCGAACACACCGTCCTTGACCTTCAACAGCCGGTTTTGGAAATTCTCGTCCCGCCGGGGATGCGGCCATCGCTGATCTTGAATCATCATGCGCACCGCCGGCAGATCACCCAATAGCCCGCCATCGGCAGAAAAGATCGGAATGCCCACAGCACCTTCAATAGGGATCCCAGATAACGCCTGCATCACGTCCGTCTGATCCCAGGCCAGGGGTGCCTGACGGAGCGGCTGCCACGCTCCCCCTGGCGCGAGCCATTCCACATCCAGCACGTTCGAGCCACCGTAGTCGAAGTAGCGGATCTCCAGCGGCGCCCGCCCGGGCCCCAACGCGGCCACGCCCCCTCGCTCAGACGGGCCATGCAGCCCCCAGTGATCTACGAGGAGCTGACCCCCTACATACAGGCGAGAGCCGTCATCCGAGCGCAGGCGGAAACGGTACTCACCCGGTTGATTGACATCAAAGCCGCCCAGCCAGCGCACAGCGTAGGTCGCCAATCCACCGGCATTGTCCTCTAGTAGCAACGGGTCCAACGCCACCCGCACCGGCTTGCCGGAGAAGCGATCCCCCTCGTAGTAAGCAGCGATCAGCCCGCCGGCCGGTGGCATAACCGGCAACAAGCGCTCCAATGGCAGTGGCGACCACTCCTGCGCGCCTGGCGGCAGCCACTCGATCCCTCCAAACGGGCGTTGTGCCGTGTCCCCCGCTTCCTGAGCGTGAGTCCCCTCATCCGAGGGTGGCAACTCTGCAACTACCCGATCCAGGCGCAACGCGATCAGCCCCTCGGGCAGCCATAGCGCAGGGCCACCCGCCAGCGATACCGACTCTGCAAGCTCTCCTGTCAGGGAGACACGTCGCGACGACGCCGCCAATGTATCGTTCAGATAAAGCAACGCCGCCCCTACCGACGGCTCCAACCGGAAGCGATAGACCCCCGCCTGCGTCAACCGCAGCCCGCCAGTGAGACGCTGGGCATAGGGCACCGACAACGGGATCGAAGGCGGGTCGGCCAGAGCGGTCACCACCGGCAATTCCTCTGCTGGTCGGCCGTCCATAATCGCCCCCGCCCAGAAGGACGCGTGCAGGCCACGACGAGCGGTGGCTTCAGCCGGGACAATGAATGTCGTGAAAAGATGGCGCCCCATCGGGTCGCGCACGACCTCGCGCCAGCCTTCCGGATAGTAGCGTTGCAGCAGGTCCACCGCCGGGTCCAGGTACGGCTCGACGATGTACACGGTGTCACCCGTGGCCTCCGGCGGCAATGGCACATGCTCCGGCAAGATCAGGCGCTCCGTGGCAAGGCCAGGGTTGATCACATCAATCGGTGAGAAGCCGTAAAACGCCCGACTCAGGTAAACATGCCAGCGGCCGGGCGTATCACCCACAACCTGCCGCAGGTACTGCCCAACCTGCGTCTGCCCTACGTTGAACTCAGTCCAGGCACCTGGCTGCCAACCCTGCCGGCTGAAGTACGTCGTCAGGCCGTCCAGCCCGGCCCAGGCCACCACCGCCACCAACATCGCGGTAGCCAGATGATCGGCGGAGAGCGAGTCCACCTGCTCCCACGCGCTCCACAGGACCTCCAAAGCCAATCCGCATAGCAACAGGAAGGCGGGCAGTACACCATAAATGCGAAAAGTGTTCGGCGCCCCCTGGGTGAGCACCCCCGCCGCCAGGAAGACGCCGCTCCAGATCAGCAGCAGCGCCGGGCCGGGCCGGAAAATAGTGCCCGCCACGTCATTCCGAGCGAGCCTGCGAGCGAGGAATCCCTGGCCTGACGGCCAAGACAGGCTCCACCTTTGCGAAGGAGAAGATTCCTCGTCGCAAACAGCGCTCCTCGGAATGACACCCGGCGGGAAAGGATTTTCATGCGCTGTGGCGCCGCGCCCGGCATGGGGAACTACCCTAAGTCCCCTGAAAAGGGAGGCCAGGGCATAACCCAGACCGATCACCAGGAGCGCGGCCGTGATCCCCTCAAGCTGCGGCGCGCCCGCCAGGTTGTGGCGCGGGTTGGTGTCGCCCCGATAGTGAAACGCTTGAACGTAGGCCAGCACGTTCTGCCAGATCGCTTTTCCTGACTCCAGAGTGTACAGCGGGTTGAATACGGAGATCCCCTGCCCACGCTTCATGAACAGCAACGGGTCAGTCAGGTAGGTCCACCCCAACGGCGCGTACACCAGCAACGCCAACGCGTAGAAGGCCAGCACCTGCCTCCCATGCCGGCGCAGGTAGCCCCAGGGAGAGATCGCCCGCCAGAGGATAAACAGCGTGGCGATGACAGGGATGGCGCGCGCCGCCTGATAACCATATTGGCTTAACCCCATTGCTAACCCGCCAGCGATCCAGTAGCGCCAGCGACCGGTGTGGACACCTCGCCAGACCAGCCACAACACCAGGCAGACGAAGAAGGGTGTCAGCGCGTTGACGTGCCCCCAGCGAGCCACGTTGACCCCCCACCGCGACGTGGCGTAGAGCACGATCACCGCAGTCGCCACAGTGGGCCGCACCATCTCCCGCGCCAACAGGTAGAGGGGCACCACGGCCAGCACACTGCCAACGACGGCCGGCAGCTTGACCGTCAGGTAGCCGGGGCCGAGCAGCCAGTAAAACAGGGCCACATAGTAGTGATAAGCCCAGGGCACCTCCAGCCGGGCGACCTGCCAGGGCCAGGGGCGAGCGCCCTGGACGATCTCTAACGCCTGGCGGGCGATGTCCGTCTCGTCCAACCCCAGGCCGGGCGGCACCTCGTCCAGGCGGTAGAGCCGCGCCCAGGCGGCCAGGGCCATGACCGCCAGCACCACGACGACTTCCTTCCAGGCCGAACGCACCGCCAACCCCCCCACCGCGTCCACTGCCGGATCGGAGAGGACCCCCAGCAACACGGCCAGCGAGAGGAGGTAGAGGGCCAGGCCCACCATCCCCGGCTGCGCGTTAAGTCGCGCCAGGCCAGGCACAGCAGCCAGGCTATCTGGCAAACCGCGGTGGATCAGCACCCACTGGGCGGCTGCGGCCAGCCCCACCAGCGCTAACAGCCCTGCCCCGCGCATCCAACGCGCTCTTTGCGAGAGCGGCCCGACTCGCGTGATCACGGCACACCTCCGATCGCGGCCGGATACAACACCGACGGTGGAACGACCTGGCGCGGTTGCCCCGGCGGCGCCCACCATAGCTCCAGTGCCTTCCCGCCCCCTTCCTGGTAGTAGTCAATACGGATAGCATGACGCCCCGCCGCCAGCGGCATACTCGCCTCCACGATGTTGACCCCGGCCGGGTTCACCCCCTCGCCGATGAGCTGGCCATCTATCCACACCCGCAACCCGTCATCCGCGTTGACACTGAAGAAATAACTGCCGTCTACAGGTGCCTCGATCTCCCCCTCAAAGCGGGCACTGAAGGGCGCCGGCCACGGCTCGGGATCAGGCCAGGCGAACAGGACCACCGGCGACACCTGCTGAAAAACTGGCCGCCCGGACCACTCCTTGCCCTCAAAGTACGACCCTGACAGCCCATGGCTCCACGGCTCCACGGTGAAGAGCACGTCGCTCGGCACCGGTTCCGGCGCGCTGCCCGGGGATGTCCATAGGAGCCGGGCCACACCTGCCGCGCCCGGATCGGCTTGCGCCATGTGCAACCGGTGCAACCCCTTGCCCAACATGCGCGGCCCTTCCCACGATTGACCGTCCACCTCGATCAAGAGGCCACCCTCCCCTTGTAGATCATACACGCCTGTCCGACGCACGGCCAGGCTACCCTCCCACTCTGCTCGCACAGGCACCTCGCCGTTCGCCGGGCCGCCTGCCCCCCATGTGACATCCGGTCCGCTACGCGCTCTGATCTCCCGGCCATCTGCCAGGATAAAACGGCCGTTCAACCCCTGGAGCGCGGCAATCTCCTCCCCCGGCACCGTTACGCTCAAATAGAGGGGCTGACCCTGCGGTCCTCGACGCATCTCTGCGGTGGTGCCTGGGTAGAATCGGGTGAACAACTCCAGCAGGTCGGCGTAGTGAACATCCAGCAGGAACAGAGCGTCAGCGCCTCCCTGATCGGGGAGCGGCAGATCCTCCGCTGGCTGGATCAACTGGTACGGCGGATGATCCAGCCCGCCGCCCCCTTCTCGCGTAGAGCGGTAGGTGATGAACCGTAGCGGTGAGAAGTAGTAGAGGCGAGGCGAGAGATAAAGCCGTTGCGTGGGCGGCCTGGCCGCCACCTCGCGCGCCACAGCCGTCTCGGCCGGAGAGAACGCCACCCACACTCGCTCGTCCGTGGCCTGGGGGCCAAAGTACACACTCACATTCAGCCAGCCGGCCACCGCTAACGCGGCCGCGGCTACGCTGGCAACTGGGCAAGGGAGCGCGGGAGCACAGGAGCGGGGGAGCATCTGTGCAGAGGAGCGGAGGTGCCTGGGAGATAGGGTGACACGGTGACACGGTGACACGGTGACATAGAGATTCGTCCTGTCTTCGCGTCTTCGCGTCTCACCGTCTCCGTGTCTCTCCTTCTTCTCCTCGGCCCGTACCAGTCGCGCCCAAACCCACGTGACCTCCACTAGCGCGCCGCCGGCCAGTAACGCCACCGCCGGCACCACACCCAGCGTGCGGTAACCCTGCGGCGCCTCGCCCGCCGTGGACAGGATGCCACCCAGCAAGGTAATGGGGGGCCAGAACACCAACAACGCCCACCGGTGATCGCCGATCCGCCGGGCAGCCAGGCCCAGTCCCAACACGAACAAGATGCCGGTAACCGGATCCAACATGGGTTTTCCGGGCAGGTTGTGCCGCGGGTTGAAATCGCCACGCAGGTGGAACATTTTAAGGTGGGCAACTAAGCTACGGCGCACCACCTGCCAGGCCGTATTGGTCCGCTCAGGCGACTCTCGCCAGCGCCACGGCTGCGCCAGCAACGCCAGATCACCGCCGGCCCGCTCCACGTCGTGCGCGATGCTCACCTGCCGCGAGCGATTGAGGAAAGTGAAGGGGTTGCGCGCGTAGGTTTGGGCCAACGGTGCAAAGGTGGCTACATAGACCAGAACAAACAGTACCAACCCCCGCCAGGTGCGTCGCAAAAATCCCCGCTCAAAGATGATGCGATAGGTGAGATAAGCCACGACGATGATGACCACCAGCCGGGAAGCCAGGTACGTGTACATCCCTAGCCCCAGACACAGCCCCGCCAGCGCGAAATCGCGCGCCCGGCGCTCACGCGTCGCCCGGATCAGGAAATACGTGGCCAGCAGTTGGAACAGCGGTGGCCCCACCTCATTCCATCCCCAACGACTCATGGTCAGATGCCAGCGCGCAAAGGCCAGAAAGGCGGTGCTGACCAGCGCTACAGCCGGGCCGAACAACAGCCGGGCCAGCGGATAGAGCGCCGCCACCGTCAGGATGGCCGGGATGAGCGAGGCTGCCTTTAGGGCGATGAAAGTAGTACCCAACAGGCGGAACAGCGCTACCAAGTAGTACGCGTAGAGCGAAGGGGTCTCAAACCAGCCGACGCCGAAGGGGGAATCGGGTCGCCCCTCCATGATGCTAATGGCGTCCAGGGCGGCGTTGGTCTCGTCCACAAAGATGCCCGGCGGAATCTGGCCCAGCCGGTAAGTGCGCAGGGCGATGGCCAGCAGCAGGATCAGGGCCAACAGCCCCCATTCCACCCACATGGGCAAGGTGATCGGCAACACCGGATCGGCCGGCGCCGACTGATCGGACCATGGCCCCAGCCGGCCGAACAGCCAACTTCCGGCCAGGAGCAAGATCAGCCCCACCGCCCAGCCGAAGGTGGCCGGCAGATCATACGCCAGCCGCCCCAGGCGCGAGAGTGCCCAAACCTCCAGGCCGAGACCGGCGATGAGCAACCCCAGTCCCACCGCAATCGCCCGATAGCCAGAATACCGCGCTGGAGGAGTGGTGGGCCGTGGCACCCGGTCCAGCTCAGTTCCGCTCAACCCCACCGCAGCCAGCACGGCGGCCACGAGGTAGAGCCACCACCCCCATCGCTCGCCGGCTGGCTGCCCCAGTTGGATCTGAGCCACGATGGCTACCAACACGGCAGCCAGGGAAATCAATGCGGAAATAAGACGTCGGAGGAAGAGCGAGTGCAAAATGAGAGCCTCCCGCTGCTAGAGATCATTTTCGGATCAGGCGAGGACCACATCGTACTGCCTTGAAAAATCGCCCGGAAGTGACCGGTACTTCAGGAAGTGCCGGTCACTTCCGGGCAGTTTTATACATGGCCAGGAACGCGTGCACGCGCTCGTACACCTGATCAGGCGTCAGGTCATCGGTCGCCACGCAGAGGTCGCAGTGCGCCCGCGCGTGCGCCAGCCGTTGCTGCTGTTCCGCCAAGAGCTCCGGTGACCAGTCTGGGCGGGAGAGACGACGCACCAACGTATCCAGCCGGGCGTCCAGGAAGATTAAAACGTCCGGCGGGTTGATGCGTCGCCACATGTCTGGCACGTAGGAATGCTCCTGCAGGCAATGATGGGCATCATAGCCGGCCGTGCGCAGCCGATCCACCAACACTGACTTGCCTGCGGCGCACGGCCCCACGACTTTGATGCGCATGGCCAACAACACCTATCCGACTTCACCTCAACGAGACCTGATCATTCTAAGGAGCGGAGCGACGAAGAATCTCCCCTTTTCAGATCAGAATGGAGGCAATGGAAAGCTCACCTCCAGGCGACGAGCGCCATCGGCCGGTCCCCCCTCGGTCACACAGACCACCAGCACGCTGATGTCATCGTGAGGGCGGCCGTGATCCAGTGCCAGGGCTTCGGTCAGGACCGCGTCGGCCAGGGCGCGGGCGTCACCCGGACATTCGCGGTGGAAGCGGGCAGCCAGAGCCGAAACGTCCAATTGCTGGTGATCGCGCACGCCAGCCGACCAGACGCCGTCCGTCGCCGCCACCACCGTAGTCTCCCCCTCGATTGGCTACTTTTGCCACCGCTGCCCGAATCTGCATGTCCTTTCAGTTCCGTTCATCGCACAGCCGGCGCGCCAGCGCCAACGCCTGCGCCCGATCCCGCACCTGGCCGGCAGCCTGGGCTTCCCGCACCGCCTCTAACAGGCGACCGACTTCGGGGCCGGGTGGGATGCCCAGCTCTTCGGTCAGGATGTGGCCATCCAACAACGGCGGCGGGTTGACCCGCTCACCCTGTCGTTCAAACCAATCCGTCAGCACGTCCACCGTACGGCTTACCTGCCTTTGCCAACTGTGTTCATCCAGATCAGGCCCGTAAGTCGCCTGGTGGTCCGCCAGGCCAATCAGCAAGAGGTCAAGCCCGGCATCGCCCACATCCCGAAAGAAGCGATACACAGCACGCCCGCTGGGTGTTCGCTCGCCGCGGGTGCCTGTACCCGCGGAGCGGGTGAGGAAGAGTGGGCGCATGTGGTGACGCACCATCTGGCTCAGATGACGTATTTCGTACCGGCTGAAGCGTAAAGCAAACAGGCGTTCGCTGGCCAGTCGAGCCCCCTCACGGTCATGATCGAGAAAGCGCACGCGGCCGTCCGGTTCCACCGTGCGAGTCACCGCCTTGCCCCAGTCATGGGCCATCGCCAGCCAGCGCAGCCATCCGGCACGGCTGCGCTCGCTACTAATCGGCCGATTCAGGTGGATGCGTAGTGGTTCCACATAACGGGCCAGTTGCTCCCACATCAACGATTCCATGGCGTCCGATGGCTGTCGGCCACATTCCATAACCAGCGCCAGCAGACGATCAGTAGCCTGCATCGTCTGCACCGTGTGCTCGAACGCGTCCCAGCGATGCGGCGCGCCCTGTTGCACGCCGACCAACGCCTCCATCTCCGGCAAAGCGACCGCCAACAATCCCAGGTGGTGCAGCACACGCACCGCACGGGCGCAGCCTGGCTGGCCTAACATGCGCCATAGCTCATCGCGGATCCGCTCGGCCGAGGTCTTCGTTAGCAGCCCTGCTGACTCGCGGATGTGCTGAATGGTTTCCGGCGCGATGCGTAGTTCCAGTTCACCGGCCAGCCGGGGGGCACGCAGCAGCCGGATAGGATCGGCCTCCAGCGCGTGATCAGAGGCCAGGCGCAATACCCTCTGCCGCAGGTCCTCCAGACCGCCCAGGGGGTCCACCAGTCGCCCTGCGCTCACGCCGTTCAGGAGCACAGCCATAGCATTCACGGTGAAATCCCGCTCGCGCAGGTCGTCCTCCAGTTGCTGGCCGTATAGTCGGCTCACGTCAACCACCAACGGCTGTGATGTCGCGGCGTCCTGGAGCAGCGCGCGGCCATAATCCCGTCGCCGGTCCAACCAGTAGAACGCGCCGTTGAAACGATCGGCCACCTGCCGGGCCAGATTAGCGGCTCCCGCCGGCACCACCAGGTCCAGGTCACGCGTCTCCCGCAACAGCAGGCGATCGCGCACCGCGCCGCCCACCAGCCAGGCCTCGTCGCTCTGCCTGGCGACGAAGGCCAGCACTTCATCGGCCAGAGTGCCGGGGTCTGACCACCGCTCCGGCAATACGATCTGCTTTACCATTGCGCCCTCAGAGCCGCTCCCACTCCTCTCGGCTAATTCCAGCCTGCCGCAGAATCCTGGCTAATAAGTCTCTGCCAATGTTGCTTTAGTGAGGATTGGGAATCCTCAGCTTGACCTCTCCTCTGATCATGTACTGGTGCTTACCGCCAACATAGGGGCCATCAAACCCCAGTCTTCGAAGGTAGCGGATCAAGTCCTTCCGGCTGACAGGTCCAAATGGGGGCATTATGCAGTTTCCTGTCTTACGGCTAGCTCGATGCCGTCAACGATAGGTAACGAGTGTCCCATTCGCAGGCCGAGGATAATCCACTCTTCCAGAACCTCCCGCAGTTCTTCCTGACACGCCTCCAATGTTTCCGCGTTGGCGTACACACCCTGAAAACCGGGAATTTCCCCGTAGAAAGTGCCATCGTCTGGCAAGATTTCATACCTCGCCCGGCGTAAGGCGGCCTGAATATAGTTCGTCAGCATAGCAGTTCACGCTCCTATCCGCAGAATCGTCGAACTAAAGCAGCGCTGGTGCAAATTCCCGGACGTGTAGAATCTCACTACTGCCCATCGGTCGAATATCTGCCCGGGTAAGGGTCAATAACGCTACCGTCCTGCCTTCAGCAGTCACGAACTCGACCTCGAACGCCGCGCCATCGCTGTAACAATTTTCAGCTATCAGCTTTCAACTGACTGCTGACCGCTGACTGCTGACCGCTGACTGCTGATCACGAATCATGCAACGCCTCACACCCGCTCGGCCACGATCTCCGCGATCTCGATGGGGTGGCGGGCGACGCGTACGCCGGCTGCCTGCAACGCGGCGATCTTCTCGGCCGCGGTGCCGGTGCCGCCGGAGATGATGGCCCCGGCGTGCCCCATGCGCTTGCCCGGCGGAGCCGTCTGCCCGGCGACGAAGGCCGTCACCGGCTTGCTCATGTGCTCGGCGATGAACCGGGCCGCCCGCTCCTCGTCCGTGCCACCGATCTCGCCGATCAGCACTACCTGCTCCGTGGCCGGATCCTCCTCAAACAGGCGCAACACGTCAATGAAATCGGTGCCGATGATGGGGTCACCACCGATGCCCACGGCTGTGGACTGCCCCAGCCCACGCTCCGTCAGCGCATACACGACCTCATACGTCAACGTGCCGGAGCGTGACACCACTCCGACATTGCCAGGCGTGTGAATGTGCCCCGGCATGATCCCTACCTTGGCCTCGCCCGGCGTGATCAGCCCCGGACAGTTGGGGCCGATCAGCCGGACACCGCGCTGATCCAGATAGGCTTTGACCTGCACCATGTCCATCACCGGGATGCCTTCGGTGATGCAAACGATCAGCTTGATCCCCCCGTCTGCCGCTTCCAGGATAGCATCGGTGGCAAAGCGCGCCGGCACGTAGATGATGGAAGTGTTAGCGTCCGTGGCCTCCACTGCGTCCCGGACCGTATCAAACACGGGGACGCCGGCCGCCCACTCGCCCCCCTTGCCGGGCGTGACGCCGGCCACCACCTTAGTGCCATAATCCATCATCTGCTGGGTATGAAACAACCCCTCACGCCCCGTGATCCCCTGCACTAACAGCCGCGTCTCGGTATTCACCAGGATGCTCATGTCACCACCTCCCCGCGGGCTGCGGCTACCGCCCTTTGCGCGGCCTCCGGCAGCGATACGGCGGTGATCAGGCTGGCATCCGACAGGATCCGACGCCCTTCATCATCATTTGTACCCACCAGCCGCACAATCATCGGTACCTTCAGATCACCGATCTCTCTCAGTGCCGTCAGAATTCCCCTCGCCACCTCGTCGCAACGGGTAATGCCTCCGAAGATGTTTATCAGCACCGCTCGCACGTTGGGGTCGGACAGGATGATGCGCAACGCGGCCGCCACCCGCTCCGCCTGAGCACCGCCGCCGATGTCCAGGAAGTTGGCCGGGGCCCCGCCGTACAGCCTGGTGATGTCCATGGTCGCCATGGCCAGCCCGGCACCGTTCACCATGCAGCCGATTTCACCATCCAGCTTGACGTAGCTCAGTCCGTACCGGCGAGCCTCGCGCTCTGCGGGGAGCTCCTCGTCTTCGTCGCGCATCTCCGCCAGGTCCGGATGCCGGCTCAGCGCGTTATCGTCAATCACCATTTTGCCGTCCACACCCAGCAAGCGGCCACCGTCAACGACAGCCAGCGGGTTGATCTCCGCCAACGAGGCGTCACAGGCCACATACGCCTGATAGAGCCCCAGGGCAATCTGGACGAAGTCGCGTACCAGGTCGCGGCGCAGCCCCATACCGTAAGCTAAAGATCGAGCCTGATATTCTCGCAATCCCAGGAAGGGGTCAGCCGCCACCTGCACGATCTTCTCCGGAGTCGCGCGGGCAACCTCCTCAATGTCCACACCTCCTGCCGCCGAGGCCATCATGACCACCCGTCGCCGCGCCCGATCCAGAGTGGCGCCCAGGTAGATCTCCTCCTGGATGTCAGCCGCCTCTTCCACCAACACCTTCTTGACGATTAAGCCCTTCAAATCCATACCCAAAATCTGATCGGCTACAGCCTCAGCCTCGTTGGGAGTGTTGGCCAGCTTGATGCCCCCCGCCTTGCCCCGTCCGCCGACCAATACCTGTGCCTTGACGACCACGCGCGTGCTCAGCCGAGTGGCGATGTCACGCGCCTCGGCCGGCGTGATCGCCACCTCCCCGCGGGGGATGGGGATCCCATACCGGGCGAAGATGCGCTTGGACTGATACTCGTGGAGCTTCAATGTCTGCCTCCTTCGTCAGGACCAAAACCTTTGGGACACTCAGGTCAATTGTAACACGGCTATCAGGGAGTGCAAAGGGTAGAGGGCATACGTGCCAGGGACGATGCGTTCCTCTCGCTGTGGCTTCAAGGAATAGAGCGTCGCGTTCGTGCTGAGGAACAGCACGAAGGTCGTCAGAGCCAGCAGCATCAGCCGCATGAGCTCTTTGCCTCCTGGATCATCCCTCCTGCAACCGCTCCGCCAGCCCGCTGTAACGCTGCGCCACACGATCGTTGTGCACGGCGATAGCGATGGCGCGCGGCGTGCCTACCAACACGACCAGTCGGCGCGCTCGCGTCACGGCGGTGTAGAGCAGGTTGCGCTGGAGCATGACGTAGTGCTGCGTCAACACCGGCATCACCACGGCCGGGAACTCAGACCCCTGCGCCTTGTGCGTGGAGATGGCATAAGCGTGCATCAACTCGTCCAGCTCCAGGAAGTCGTAAGCCACGCGCCGGCCCTCAAAGTCCACGGTCAGCGAATGTTCCTCCAAGTCGAGAGCGACGACGTGCCCCAGATCGCCGTTGTAGACTTCCTTGTCGTAGTTATTGCGGATCTGCATCACCCGGTCGCCCAGGCGGAAGACACGGCCGCCGACATGACGCTCCGGCTTGCGCTCCGACGGCGGGTTGAGCGCACTCTGCAGTAGCAGGTTCAGGTTACCCACGCCCGCCTCGCCCCGGTGCATCGGGCTCAGCACCTGGATGTCCGACGGCTTTAGCCCGAAACGACGTGGGATGCGGGTCTGCACCAGTTCCACGATCAGTTGGGTGGCCCGGGCCGGATCGTCAGTCTTGAAGAGGAAAAAGTCCTGCGCCTTCTGATTGTCCAGGATCGGCATCTGGCCCTGGTTGATGCGGTGCGCGTTCACGATGATGTAGCTTCCTTCCTGTTGGCGGAAGATTGTGTCCAGGCGCACCACGGCGGCCGCCTCCGAGGCGATAATGTCGCGCAAGACGTTGCCGGCCCCCACCGATGGGAGCTGGTCCACGTCGCCCACCAGGAGGAGATGCGCGCCGGGCGGGATGGCTTTGAGCAGATGATTGGTGAGCAGCAGCTCGAGCATAGACGCTTCGTCCACGATCACCATGTCCGCGTCCAGGGGGTTCTCCTCGTTACGCTGGAAGGTCATCCCCCCGCCCGGTTTAAACTCCAGCAGCCGATGCACCGTCTTGGCCTCGCGGCCGGTGGCTTCCGTCAGTCGCTTGGCCGCCCGTCCCGTGGGCGACGCCAGCACGTATGAGCGGCCGGCCGCCTCCAAGATGCGGATGATCGTCTGAAGGCTCGTGGTTTTCCCGGTGCCCGGGCCGCCTGTAAGCACCGTCACCCGCTGCGTGAGGGCGGTCTGTACCGCCTGGCGTTGGGCGGGTGCCAGGATCAGGCCGGTGCGTTGTTGTACGACCGCGAACGCGGCTGGCCAATCGAAGGTTTGAAATACCGCCAGCCGATCCACCGGCGCTTCGATCAGCCGCTTCAGCCGGCCCGCCACCCCGATCTCACCGTAGTAGAAGGGGGTCAGATAGACCGCACGCTCCTCAGCAACGGCGGCAGAGGCATGGGTTACTTCACCGCTCTCCGATCCGCCGATTCGCCGACTCGCTGTCGCCTCGACTCGCTGGCTTGCCAACGGCTCGATCTGTACCTGCTCATCCGCTGCCAGCGTCTCGATGGCCTGAGCCACGCGCGCCTCGTCAATCTGCAACAGACGGGCGGCCTCGGCGATCAGCTCGCTGCGGGGCACGTAGACGTGCCCCTCGTCCGCCATCTGGCTGAGCACATAGGCCACGCCGGCCGCCGCTCGCTCCGGGGCGTCCGGCGCGATCCCCAGGTTGCGGGCGATCTTGTCGGCGGTGATGAAGCCGATGCCGTAGATGTCCCGCGCCAGCCGATAGGGGTCGTTGCGCACCACACCGATGGCCGCGTCGCCGTAAGCCTTGTAGATCTTGACCGCCAGCGAGGTGCTCACCCCGTTCGCCTGCAGGAAGAGCATCACCTCCTTGATCTGACGCTGCTCTTCCCAGGCACGTTGGATCATCGCCACCCGCTTGGGGCCGACGCCCAACACCTCCAGCAGCCGTTCGGGGGTTTTCTCGATCACATCTAGCGTCTCTAACCCGAAGCGCCGCACGATGCGCTCAGCGGTGATGGGGCCGATCCCCTTGATCAGGCCGGAGCCCAGGTATTTGCGGATGCCCTGGACAGTGGCGGGCAGCACTGTGCGCACCGACTCGGCCTTGAACTGGCGACCGTACTGGGGATGCATCGTCCACTGGCCGGTCAACCGCACGCACTCGCCCACGTTGATGCCCAGCATGTTGCCGATGACCGTGACAGTGTAATCCTTGCCTTCGGGCGCGAGCTGGGCGACTGTGTAGCCGTTCTCCTCGTTGTGATAGGTGATGCGTTCGATCACGCCGGTCAATTCCTGCACAGTCACTCCCGTCTCCACAATCGTGGAAGCAATCTCTCAGGGAACAGACACCCCCGATTCGGGGGTGGGCAGAGACCTCGTTATGGGCGGACGCAGATGCTACAGGTGTGAAGCCAGGCCCGACCATCGCGCGCCAGGAGCTCGTCTGCCTCGGTCGGCCCCCAGCTCCCCGGTTCGTAAAAAGTCAACGGCGGTTCCTCCAACTGCTCCCAGTTGATCAAGAGAGACTCCACCAACGCCCACGCTAGCTCAATCTCATCGCTGCGGGCAAAGAGCGAGGCATCACCCTGGATGGCATCCAATAGCAAACGCTCGTACGCCTCGGGCAGTACATGCTCCCCAAATCGTTCGCCATAGCTGAAATCCATGTCCACAGGAGCGACACGCATCCCGGCACCGGGGACTTTAGTTTCAAAGCGCAGATGCATCCCCTCGTTGGGCTGGATGCGGATCGAGAGGGCGTTGGGAGCCACGTTTTGGTTCTCGGGAAAGAGGAGATGAGGCACCTGCTTAAACTGCAACGTGATCTCCGTCGTCTTCTCAGCCAGGCGCTTGCCTGAGCGCAGATAGAATGGCACACCCTGCCAGCGCCAGTTGTCCACGTACAGCCTGAGCGCCATATAGGTCGGCGTGCGAGAGCTTGGCGCTACGCCAGGCTCATCGCGATAACCCCGGTATTGCCCCCATACGGAATCGGTCAGGCCGATCAACCGTACAGACCGCAGCACTTTGACCTTCTCATCGCGTAGCGCCTTAGCGTTGACGACCGCTGGCGGTTCCATCGCGGTGAGGGCCAGCAACTGCAACATGTGATTCTGGAACACGTCGCGCACCACGCCCGCCTGGTCATAATAACCGGCCCGTTGCCCTACACCCACGCTTTCGGTCATGGTGATTTGCACATGGTCTACGTAATTACGGTTCCAGATAGGCTCGAAGATGGCGTTGGCGAAGCGGAAAGTCAGGATATTTTGGACGGTCTCCTTGCCCAGGTAGTGATCAATGCGATAGACCTGGCTCTCATCAAAAACGGCATGCACCTGCTCGTTGAGCTGGCGAGCACTCTCCAGGTCGTGCCCAAACGGCTTTTCGATGATGATGCGCACCCAGCCGGAGTCGCTGCGATTTAAGCCCGATCGGCCCAGTTGCTCCACGATCAGCGGGTACAGCGCCGGCGGAGTGGCCAGATAGAAGAGGCGATTGCCCCGCGTGCCGGCCTCGGCATCGAGACAGGCCAGCCGTTCTCCCAGGCGACGATAAGTGTCGAGATCATTGTAATGGCCGGCCAGATAGGAGATCCGCCTGGCGAAATGAGGCCACAGTTCACAGATATTCGGCTTAAGCCGCGCGTACTCGGCCACGCCCTCGTATAGCCGATCCTGAAACTCCTCGTCAGAGAGAGGGGTGCGTGCCACGCCGACCACACAGGTGGACGGTGGTAACAAGCTCTCACATGACAGGGTGTGCAAGGCCGGGATCAACTTGCGCTGCGTCAGATCACCTGACGCGCCGAAGATGACGATCACAGCGGGTTCTGTATGTACATTGGCTCGGTTCATAGGCTCTCACTTCTTCTCCAGTAGCGCCTGCAACTCCGCCGGATCAGTGACCGGGGGAAGACAGGCAAATCCCACACAGACATAGGCCGTGGCGCGCCCCTGGATCTGGTTGCGCCCCTCCAACGATGGGAGGGAGGGCGGACCGGCGTCAGCGGGGCCGAGCGCCACGATCTGATGAGGTCGGTAGCCGGTAGTGCAGATGTCGAGCAGAGCGCGCGTATCGGCCGCAGTCGGGTTGCCGATAATGGCGATCTCGTATGGGTGGGCAAGGGCGTAATCCAGCGCGATCAGCCACTGTGTGAACCCCAGCGGATAGCGCGCCGCCAGCGATTGCACCTGGCTCAGGCTGTGGTAGGCCAGGTCCAAGTAACGTGTCTCGACGGCCAGCCCTGCCAGGCGCAACAGCGCGTAAGCGGCCATCGCGTTGCCGGAGGGCACCGCGTTGTCCTGCACCTCCCTGGTGCGGATCACTGGCGAGTCGTGATCGTCGCTGGTGTCGAAGAAGCCGACGGGGGCGCGGAAACGCTCGATCATCACCTCGGCCAGCTCATGGGCCGCCAGGTACCAGCGCGGATCAAAGGTAGCCTGGTACAGCTCCAGCAACCCTTCGATGAGATGAGTGTAATCGTCCAGGTAGCCGCTCACTTTGGCTACACCGGCCTTCCACATGTGCCACAGATGGCCTTCAGGCGTCCTCAGCTCACGCAGCAGGAAATCGGCGTTGCGCTCGGCCACCCGCCGGTAGTCCTCTCGGTTTAACGCTCGCGCGGCCTCGGCGAAGGCGGCCAGCATCAGCCCGTTCCAGGAGGTCAGGACCTTCTCATCGCGTCCGGGGTGGACGCGCCGCTCGCGAGCCTCGAAGAGGTGGCGGCGGGCAGCCGTCAGCGCGCTCCGCATCTCCCAGGAGTCCGAGAAGGAGAGGATGTTCTTGCCTTCGAAGTTGCCAGGCGGGGTCACCCCGTAGGCGGCCATGAAGGCCGCGGCCTGATCGCCCAACACGGCCTGAATCTCGGCCGCCGTCCACAGGAAGAACTTCCCCTCCTCACCCTCGCTGTCGGCGTCCTGGGAGGAGTAGAAGCCGCCGGTCTTATCTGTCATCTCCCGTACGACGTAATCGAGAATCTCCTCCGTTATGGTGCGAAAGAACGGATCGCCGGTCACCTGCCAGGCGTGCAGATAAACACGCGCTAACTGCGCGTTGTCGTATAGCATCTTCTCGAAGTGCGGGATCAGCCAATGATCATCTACCGAGTAGCGGTGGAACCCGCCGCCGATCTGGTCGTACATGCCGCCCCGCGCCATCATCTCTAGCGTGAACACCGCCATGTGCAGCGCCTGGAGATTACCAGTTGTGACATGATAACGCAACAGGAATTCGATCGTCATCGGTTGAGGGAACTTGGGAGCGCCGCCCCAGCCACCGTACACCTCATCAAAGGCCTGCAGGATGTTCTGGAAAGCGACGTCCAGTGTCTCACGTTTTATGTCTTCATGTTCTACCCCTTCGACCGTCATCTCCTGCTGTTCGATGGCGGCTACTACGCGTCTCGCGCCCTCGATCAACTCTGGCCGACGGTTCCGCCAGATGTGGGCTACTGTGAGCAACACGTTGGTGAATGCGGGGAGCCCATAGCGAGCCACCGGCGGGAAGTAGGTCCCGCCGTAGAAGGGGAGGCCATCAGGTGTGAGGAACACAGAGAGGGGCCAGCCGCTGCTGCCTGTCATCGCCTGGACAGCCCTCATGTAGATGCGGTCCAGGTCCGGCCGCTCCTCGCGATCCACCTTGATGCAGACGAAGTACTCGTTCAGAATCCTCGCTACCCGTTCGTTCTCGAACGATTCGTGAGCCATGACGTGACACCAGTGGCAGGCGGAATAGCCGATGCTGAGAAAGACTGGCTTGTCTTCGGCTTTTGCTTTCTGCAACGCTTCTTCGCCCCAGGGATACCAGTCAACTGGATTGTCAGCGTGCTGGAGTAGATAAGGGCTGGTCTCATGCGCCAGGCGGTTAGGCATCATACCTCCAAAGCTAAGGGATGCTCGAACTATAGCCATCCCATGGCCATTGGTCTGTGACGAGCGTCCCTTTTTCGGCATATCTGCCGTCTGCATCTTGCCAGGCACATTGTACACCCGAGGAAACAGGGGGCAAAATTAAAAGCCCGAAGGACTCCTGTCCGCGCGTAACCCCAAGATTCGCGATCCTCCCTGTTCCCAAAACTCGGTTTTGTGGTACAATTGCATTCAGGATGGCAAACCGTGTCGTGAATGCTAGTCCTTATTACCCCTAAGCTCAGTTATTTGGCATCACAAGCGGGAGGTAAGATGATCGACACCTTGGAGATGTATCGCCAACTGCAGCAAACGATGGACTCTGCCGCTGCTGAGAAGATCGTGGAGATCATTGGCCTGGTTTATGAAGAGTTACGCGATAGTGTCACCAAAACTGAGTTTAACGCTCTGAAAGATGTGGTGACGGAACTGGCTGAAGCTCAGCGGCGCACCGAGCAGCGTGTAGCGGAGTTGACGGAGGCGCAAAAGGAGTTAGCCGAAGCCCAGCGGCGCACCGAACAGCGAGTAGATACACTTGCGCAGCGGATGGAAGAGCTGGCTGAGGCCCAGCGGCGTACCGACCAACGCGTGGCGGAGTTGGCCGAAGCCCAGCAACGCACCGAGCAACGCGTGGCGGAGTTAGCCGAGGCTCAGCAACGCACCGAACAACGCGTGGCGGAGTTGGCCGAGGCTCAGAAGCAAACCCAACAAGAAGTACGGTTGCTGACCCAAGAACTGAGCGAGACCAGGAACGACCTGGGAGGCCTGGCGCGCAGTGTAAGCTACGCGCTTGAGAATGAAGCGTACCGCATGGTGCCAGCCCTGTTGAAAGAGAGGTATGATGTCGAAATCATTGACCGTTTGATCAGGACGGAGATCGGTGAGCAGGAGATCAACCTCTTCGGACGAGGCAGGCGTAATGGACAGGATATTTTGGTCGTAGGGGAGATAAAGTTGCGTCTGGACGAACGCCGTAAAAAGCCGGGGCAGAAAGATGTTTTCGAGCAATTAGAAACCAAGGCAGAGGCAGTGAGAGCAGTATACCCGAACGTCGAGATACTCCCGCTCATAGTGACCCATTTTGCGCGACCAAAGATTTTGGAACAAGCAAGGGCCAAAGGCATAATCGTTGTTCAAAGCTTTGAGTGGTAGAGGGAGAGGTACTACGGTGGAAAACGGGGGGATCACCGACATTTCCGGCATTCAGGTAGGCCACGCAACCGATGAGCGAGGTCTGACCGGTTGCACGGTAGTGCTGTGCGAGGCTGGCGCAGTCGTAGGCGTTGACCAGCGCGGCGGTGCCCCCGGCACTCGCGAGACGGACCTGGCGCGCCCGATGCATCTGGTGCGAGAGGCGCACGCGGTAGTGCTGGCCGGCGGCAGCGCCTTTGGTCTGGCTGCGGCAGACGGCGTGATGCACTGGCTGGCTGCGCGCGGCGTCGGGTACGATGCGCGTGGCATCCGGGTGCCTATCGTGCCTGCAGCCATCCTCTTCGACCTCGCTTTGGGTGACCCTCGCGCCTACCCGGATGCCGAGATGGGGAGGCAGGCGTGCGAGGCCGCCAGTGCTGGCCCGGTCGCCGAGGGAAGTGTGGGCGCGGGGACGGGAGCAACGGTTGGTAAGGCGCTGGGGATGGCATCCGCTATGAAGGCCGGCGTGGGTACAGCCGCCGAGAAGCTGGGGAACGGGCTTATCGTCGCCGCTTTAGTCGCAGTCAATGCCCTGGGCGATGTAGTGGATCTAACCACCGGACGCATCCTGGCCGGGACCCGACTGCCAGATGGGCGTTTTGCCGACACGTTGGCGCTGATGCGCCAGATGTACCTTCAAGTCCCACCCGGCGAGGCGACGGTGATCGGTGTGGTGGCCACTAACGCCCGTCTGAATAAGGAAGAGGCTTGCAAGGTGGCGCAAATGGCCCAGGATGGGCTGGCGCGTGCGATCCGCCCTGCCCACACGATGTATGACGGCGATACCCTCTTCACTCTGGCGACAGGGGCTATGACGGCAGATCTCAATCTGGTCGGCGCTTACGCAGCCGAAGTCGTCGCCCGAGCCATCGTGCGCGCTGTGCGGTGTGCAAAGGGACGGGGAGGTGTGCCGGGCCTGGCCGACTGATCTTCGCAATTGACAGAATCCCCAAGACGCGCTACATTAAGGCTGCGCCGGCCAAGATGTCACACAGATTGGCTGGGAACCATGCTGGAACCTACATCTTTTTATGGAGGTAATTTGCCATGACGCACGTCATCACGACCATCTGTATCCGGGATGGGGCCTGCGTTGAGGTCTGTCCGGTGGAGTGCATTGTTCCGGGCCCCAAGGATGACCCGCAGTGGGGAGCGTATTTCTACATTGATCCTGATACCTGTATTGACTGTGGGGCTTGTGTGCCGGAGTGTCCGGTAGAGGCGATCTTCCCAGAGGAGGATTTACCGGCGGAGTACGCCAACGATACGGAGATGAACGCCGCTTACTTCCGAGATGGGCCCGGTTACTGGGATTTCGATCTGGAAGAACAGCGCGTGCGCGATTGATGTTCCAGCGTCTTGCGTATAGGGGGGCCAGGTTTCCGGCCCCCTTTTCACGGGTATCTGGCGCAGGTGCAGATATACCAAACGCGTGTTAAGACTTCCGTGGCGCTTTGGCCTGGGCGATGTTCGCCATGGAGGGAAGGCCGCAGGTGGACACTACGATCCAGGCGTTTGTTGACATCACGACATACGTGGTGCTATCGCTGGGTTATACGGTGCAGCTTTTGCTCGGCATCACCCTGCCGCTGATCGCCACCGGCGTCCCATTGCATTATCTGCGCCACCTGATCAATACGTTGGTGTACCGCGCCTTCGGCTGGCAAGGGATCGTCCTGTTCTCTGCTGTGGGCACCCCGATTCACGAGATCAGCCATGCCATCCCGTTGGTGATCACAGGGCATCGCCTCGAGAAGATTGATCTCTTCAAACCAGACCCTCGCACAGGTCAGCTTGGCAGCATCCGATTTCAGACACGGCCAGAGAATTTGATCCAACAAATTGGGACGTTACTCAGCACCGTAGCGCCGCCCATCGGAGGCGCGATGGCACTCTACGTGCTCACACGCCTTTTCTTCCCCAGCTTTTCCCTTGCTCCCTCTGCAAATCAGCAACCGCCACTGTTCACCTTAGAGATTGCCACGCACCCAGATACCTACGTCGAGTTCTGGCGCGGGCTCCTGGACTATCAGCAAGCGTTGCTCACCCGGCTGGTGGAGAAGATTGACTGGCGGTCGTGGCGTACGTATGCCTACCTGTACACCGCCTTTTCCATCGCCCATAATATTTCACCCAGCCTGGAGGATATTCGTACCGCCATTCATGCTGGAGGGGCGGTCATCCTGGGGTTGAGCTTCATCGCCGCCTTGGGCTTGCTTTTTGGCGACGCAGCGCCGCGCATCTTGAGTATCACCCAGCAACCTGTCACCCAGTTAACGACCATGCTCTACCTGGCGCTGGCTATCACAGCAGGGGGTGCCGCGGTAGCCACTGCCCTCGCGTTGCCGGCCTGGCTACTGCGTTCGATCGCGTGAGAGCACATCTGCCAGTACCTGGGCCAGCTCCCGCACCGATGGCAGGACCAGATCAGGCGTCGCGGGAGCCGTTTCCAGGTCCGCCGCCGTCGTTTCTCCACTCAGCACTAGGATGGCGATCAGCCCGGCGCGGCGCGCCCCGGCGATGTCAGTATATAGCCGATCACCCACCATGGCCGTAGCCGCTGCTGGCGTACCCAGCCGCGCCAGGGCCTCCTGGAAAATGTACGGGTTAGGTTTGCCGATCACCACGCGCGGTTGGACACCGGTGGAAGCCACGATCGCGGCGGCGATGGCACCAGCGTCGGGGATAAAGCCGCCGGGGACCGGACAGTTGATGTCAGGATGGGTAGCGATCCAGGGGATGCCTTGACGGATCAGGGTGCACGCCTGCGCCAAGCGCGCGTAGGTCAGTGTCAAATCAAAGCCCAGCACGACCAGATCAGGGGCGTCGTTCACCACGGGAAAGCCGGCCATGGCAAATTCCGCTTGCAAGCTGGGCGTACCCAGGACGAACAATCGGGCGTGAGGATGGTGTGCGCGCAACCAACCGATGGTGGCGGCTCCAGAGGTCAACACCTGGGCAGGTGTCGCCGGTAGGCCCAGCCGGGTCAGTTTCTGCGCGTAGGCGACTGCATCTTGCGAGGAGTTGTTGGTCAGGTAGAGAAAGGGGATGCGTCGGGTCTGGAGCAGTGCCAGAAACTCGGCCGAACCGGCGAGCAAGGTATCACCCAGGTAGAGCGTGCCGTCCATATCCAGCACAAAGCCAGCCAGACTGGCCACACGTCGTTGCATCTCTGCCGTCAACGGAAAGGCTGTAATCTCCAATGTCTTGTCCCCTCGACTGGCCGATGGAGATCATTTGAAGTCGTCGCCTCGTTTCCCTGATCGTTTTCCCGACGTAGGGAGAGGGTACGGAAACCGTCCAGCGCTTTGCCAGCAGCACGCGACAATGGGGTGAGACCGTGAGCGTCTCTCCTTCTCCTCCTCTTCACCATTGCTGAGAGGGCCGGTGGCGTGGGCAACCCCGGCCCTCTCTGGCGTTTAGAGAAGGTCAAATGAGGGTAGGACACGCGTTGGACGAACGTCCAGTGCCTCACATGTCCATACGCGAGAATATAGACAGATGATGGAACCCCACCTTTCTCCTCCTTTGAGCAGAGTGCTCGAGGCAAGATGCCCTCGAGCACTCTCGCGTCTGAGAGAGCCCCCTGGATAATGACATTTTCTTGTCTTCTCGTCAAGCAGAGCCTTCGATCCGGGTGCACGTACGATTCATCAGTGAGTTTTCAGAGCGCCTTTCACCAGTGCCAATGGGGGAGGTGCGGAGGGAACCCCCTCCGTGGAAACCCTTTTTCGCCTTTTACCTGCCTATTCTCAGCCTGATCCAGCGGACCTGGGTCGAGCGAAGCAGGCAAAGGGCAGGCAAGGAGAGTTTTCTGCTTGTGGCCCGTATGGGCCAGAGGGGAGCCCCTCCAGGCCTCCCCAATGGTTGCAGTCTGCTGAGTCTTTGATCCCCGGGCTGTGCTGTGCTAGAATGGGCCAACCTGGACGCGGAGGGAGCTCTGAATGTGACCACGGACGAGCAGGAGTTGCGCGCAAAGGCAGAAGGTATCTTCCGGCGGCTGGTAGCAGAATACGGCCAGCCGGGCTGGCAATCCCACGGTGACCCGCTGGAAGTGCTGGTGGGTGCATTCCTGTCGCAGAACACGTCCGATGCGAACAGCGGTCGGGCGTTTGATGCTTTGCGGGCACGCTTTCCCACCTGGGAGGCGGTGATGACAGCCTCGGTTGAGGAGGTCGAAGCCGCCATTCGGCCTGGAGGGCTGGCCCCAAGCAAGGCACCGCGCATCCAGGCCGCGCTCCGTCGTATCATGCGGGAGCGCGGCGAGCTCTCCCTTGATTTCCTGGCGGACATGCCATTGGATCAGGCCAAGGCGTGGTTACAATCGTTGCACGGCGTGGGAGCCAAGACGGCAGCCATCGTCTTGCTGTTCAGCCTGGGGCGTCCTGCCTTCCCTGTGGACACCCACATCCATCGAGTCAGCCGACGGTTGGGGATTGTGCCTGCCTCGGCGACGCCGGAGCAGACCCAGGCAGCGTGGGAGTCACTCATGCCGGCGGAGACCTTCTATCCCCTGCACGTGACCCTGATCTGGCACGGCCGGCAGGTGTGCAAGGCTCTTGATCCTCGCTGCCAGGTCTGCGTTTTACGGGATCTGTGCGAGTGGTGAGGTGTATCCCATCACTTACGCGCGCTAACAGGAATTGTGTAGGCAGGCATTTGCTTGCACTCAAGCTAAGTCTGAACACTGGAGGAACCCATGGCAGAGCCCAGAATCACCAAAATCGAGGTTTACGAGTACGAGTACACGCTGAAGGACCTGGGGACGGATTACAACGGCTTCAACCTGGTCTACGTTCCCGGCAACACGATCACCCGCACCGGCCACATCCTGCGCATCTACACCGACGTGGGGCTGATCGGCGAATACGCCGGCGGCAGTGCCGCGGAGTATTCCACCCTCTCCTGGTTCAGCCACTACCTGATCGGCAAGAACGCGCTGGAGCGGGAGCGCATTTATACCGATGTGCGGCGCGCGCTGCGCCAGGTGGCCCGCATCGGCCTCGCCCCGGTTGACATCGCCCTCTGGGACCTGGCAGGCAAATACTACAACGCGCCCATCTACAGGCTGCTGGGCGGCTACAAGGAGAGCCTCCCCTGCTACGCCAGCACCTATCACGGCGACGAGAACGGCGGGCTGGATAGCCCGGAGGCCTACGCCGACTTCGCCCGGCAGTGTCAGGAGATGGGCTACCCCGCCTTCAAGATCCACGGCTGGGGCAGGGCCCCCATCTCTCAGGAGATCGCCACCGTCCATGCCGTCCGCAAGCAGGTGGGGGCAGGTATGGATCTGATGCTGGACCCGGCCTGTGAGTACATCACTTTCGGTGACGCCCTCAAAGTGGGGTGGGCCTGTGACGAAGAGCGGTACTTCTGGTACGAAGATCCCTACCGGGACGGCGGCATCTCCCAGTTCGCCCATCGCAAGCTACGCCAGCTCATTCGCACCCCCCTGCTGATAACGGAGCACGTGCGCTCGCTGGAGCCCCACATTGACTTCGCTCTGGCCGACGCCACAGATTTCGTGCGCGGCGACGTGGGCTATGATGGCATCACGGGGGTGATGAAGTTGGCCCATGCCTGCGAGGCGCTGGGGATCGATATCGAACTTCACGGTCCCGGCCCGGCCCAGCGGCAGTGCATGGCCGCCATCCGCAACACTAACTACTACGAGATGGGCCTGGTCCACCCCAAGGCACCTGCCAGCGGAGATGTGCCTATCTATGCCGGCGACTATCGGGACACATTGGACGCCGTGGATGGGCGCGGTCACGTCCCCGTGCCCCAGGGCCCCGGCCTGGGGGTGGTGATTGACTGGGAATGGGTGAATCAACACCGCACCGGCGTGAGGGAGTATGCGTAGTTGCGTTTCTTGCCCGGCTTTGTTACACTGAGCCCGGCGGAGGCTTCGGCCTGGCCACCCCGGCCTTCCGAAGTTTCGCAAACTTCGGAAGGCCGGAGTAACTTCTGCAGAACTGGAGGCATTGCTATGACTATTCGTGTCGGATTGATCGGCTGCGGAAGCATCGTCACAGCCCACCTGCGGGGCTGGAAGGCAGTGGAAGGCCGTGCCCAGGTTGTCGCCACGGCGGACGTGGATCGAGCGCGAGCCGAGCAACGGGCTGCTGAGACAGGCGGGGCGGCCGTGTTCACGGACTATCGTGAGATGCTGGCGCTCGCTGAGTTGGATGCTGTGGACATCTCCCTGCCTCACCACCTGCACCGGGACGCCATCGTGGCGGCGGCCGAGGCGGGCAAGCATATCCTCTCCGAGAAACCGCTGTGCCTGACGCTGCAGGAGGCGGAGGACATCGCCCGCGCCGTGGAAAGCAACGGCGTGACCATGATGTGCGCCCACAACCAGCTTTTCCTGCCTTCCGTGCAGGTCGCCCGCGCGTACCTGGACGAAGGGCACCTGGGAAACATCTACATGCTGCGCACCATTGACTGCTTCTACAACTTCCGGCCCACCGGCATCCCAGGCCGCAAACCGAAGCCGGTAGACCTGGGCTGGCGCGCCGTCAAGGCCATGGCCGGCGGTGGTGAGCTGATTGATACTGGCTATCACCCCACTTACATGTTGCTCTACCTGGCTCAGGCGGAGCCGGTAGCCGTCACCGCTTTCACGCAGAAGCATCGCCACCAGCACATGGAGGGCGAGGATACCGGCTACGTTATGATCCGCTTCGCCGACGGCGCCATCGGCCACATCCTGACGAGTTGGGCGTTTGAGGCCCCCATGGATAACCCACGCTTCCAGGTGATCGGCGAGAAAGGGCAGGTCTACGGCACGAATAACGCTGTCAAGTTCAAAGCTAACGGCTGGGAGACACCGGCCGAGCGCAACTTTCCTCCCACTGATACTTTTATCAGCGAGATCACCCATTTTGTGGAGTGCCTGGAGAAAGGCGAGGCCCCGATCCAAACCCATGTAGATGGCGCGCGCGTCCTCAAGGTTCTGTTGGCTGCCTACAAATCGGCGGAAGAGGGGGTTACCGTGTCATTGTAGACCGCGGGGCGGGTTTCCTTCCCTTAGCAGGATGGCCTGTTGCCTATCCACAGAAACCCGCCCTACCTTTCATGGGAAGGATCGTCTCAGGACGAGAAGAAATCTCTTCTCTCGAAAAGAGGAGAGGCACGATGGAGAGGCAACCACCCAGATCTCCTGACTGGTTGGTGCAAACTAAGTTTCATCCGCCTCCGCCGCCCGGAGACGTAATCCCTCGCCCGCGGCTGCTACACGCCCTGCACCACGCCGTGATCTCTCATCCGCTCACCCTTCTCTCCGCTCCGGCCGGCTACGGCAAGACTACCCTTCTGGCTGAATTCGGAATGCGGAGTTCGGATTGCGGATTGACACAGATGGATGATGAGCAGAGCCGAATTCCGCAATCCGCATTCCGCAATCGAGTGGCCTGGCTCACCCTAGACGAGGAGGACAACGACCCGGCTCGCTTCCTGGCCGCCCTGGTCGTGGCTCTGCCACGGCTCAATCCGGCCTTTGGCGCCGCGGCGCAGACTCTCATGGCCGGCCTCCCTAACTCCGGCGCCGAAACGCGGCGCATCATCGCCGCGTTGGTCAACGACATCGTCGCGGCCGGCCCCGACCCCTTCGCCCTGATCCTGGACGACCTGCACCTGATCACCGAGCCGGCCATCTTCGTCGCGCTGGACTACCTGCTGGCGCGCGCGCCGCCGCAGATGCACCTGGTCATCGGCACGCGGCACGATCCGCCGCTGGCATTGGCCCGCCTGCGGGCGCGCGGCCAACTGGTCGAGCTGCGTGCATCTGACCTGCGCTTCACCCTTGAAGAGACCGATCTTTTCCTCAACGGCAAGTTGAAACTGAACCTTTCGGCCGGCGATCTGGCCACTCTGTACGGCCGCACCGAGGGGTGGCCGGTCGGTCTGCGGCTGCTGGCGAGCTCGCTGGAGCGCACCCCATCCTCTGCCGACCGCACGGCCTTTATCCG
>DAOUAJ010000120.1:0-13520 GCA_034433615.1 Anaerolineae bacterium
GGTCAGGGAAAAAGGGAAAGATCTGTCCATTGTGTCTCCTATCGTAATCGGGACCTGCATAGTCAGGACGTTCTATGCCAGGTTCAGCAGCCGGATTATGTTTCCAGCCATGATGTTATATTTGCCTTCTTCTGAAACCTCGCCTTCGAGGAGGGCGTTATATCTGGCTACCTCGACGTGCATCAGCTCGAAGGGGGTGTCGCTGCCAAAGCATACCCGATGAGCCCCCAATGTTTTGATCGCTTTCAAGATAGGGATGGAACGGATGGCGCTGCCGATCAACGTCAAATTAGGGTGCTCCTGGGCGATTTCGATGACTGCATGGCTCAGGTCGGCGAAAGAAGCCCCTCCCATGTGAACCATGAGGATTGGTATCTCCGGGTACCGCCGCGCGATCTTGCCCACCCGGAAGGGGTGAGTATGCTCGTAAGCGTCTGCTCCGACGTGGAATGCCAGGATCTTGCCCGTCCTGGCGATTTCCTCGATGACGGGCAGAGAGAGAGCTGGGTCGTCTATGTAGAAGCTATTTTGAGCTCCGTTCAGCTTAACGCCGTAAAAGCCATAATCATAGATGCACTTCCTCACCGCATCTTTTGCTTTCTCAACGCCCAGGTTGGGGTCCGCCCAGCCGAACCCGAGGATCCTGTCCGGGTGTTGCCGCATGGCTCTGTAAACGTACTCGTTAGATTCGTCAATCTCGCGCCGGTAGGGGGGCTGGAGCCACGTCAGGGCCTTGCTAACCCCTGCTCGATCCATTCTTCTCAGCAGTTCGTCAATCTGAATACCGCCTGTCGCTTGAGAGATCGGAGAGATGTGGACGTCGGCATCAATCATCAACATGAATCCCTCCTGCGATGAGTGAGATACTTGGCGGAAGTCTGCGCGGCTTCAATTATACCACCCCTTGGCCGACTGAACACTCTACCACCTGGTAGCAGGGATTTGACTTCATTCGCGGCCGATGCTAGAATCGTTTTAAGCCCCCGTAGCTCAAAGGATAGAGCGCCGGACTTCGAATCCGTCGGTTGCGCGTTCGAGTCGCGCCGGGGGCACTTCTTTCGCCTATTCAGCCGGATTCGTTGTCATGTCCACCCCGGCTCACCCAGAGCGCCCCGCTCACCCCCACCAGCGTAATTAGCCCCACAACCACCCCCGCCCACCATAGCCACGGCCAGAAAGTCAACATCACCACGTGGCGACCGGGCGGCAACGGCACGGCCTGGAACGTGTAATTAACCCGCAATACTGGCAACCGCTCGCCCGTCTCCAGCCGGGCCTGCCACCCCGGGTACCACGCCTGGCTGATCACCAGATAGCCAGGGACGGATAGCTCCACTGTCAGCCGCACCCGGTTCGGGCCGTCGCTCTGCCATTGCACAGGCATTGGGGGTTGGTCTGTCTTTTCCTGGCCGGCAGGCCAGGAGATGGAGGTGGGGGCCTCCCCTTCCTCCTCGATGATCACCTGCCGCGCCGGGTCAAAATCGGGCGCGTGGATCGCTTCCCATGCCCGCTCATGGTCTTCCGCGACGATGGCCTGATAGACGATTTGCGCTCGCGGCAGCGCCATGCGATTGCGGTAGACATTCAGCTCCGGGTCACCGTCGAAGGCCAGCTCGAACTTGTCCCAGTCCAGGACCACGTCCTTGCGCCCGATCACATAGCCGGCGTTCAGGAAATCGTACAGGCGGCTGGAGCGGCTCCCCAGCCCCTCCCAATAGCGCGCCATGTCAGCCAGCATCAGCGGATTGACTGTGCCCCATACGTCGTCCAGCCTGTGCACCAGCGCTGCGCTGGGCTGCCAGATCGCCTCAACCCCTGTGCGGGCGTCAATCCGCATCGGCTCTGGTTGCGAACGCAGAAAGGCCACCAGCGTCGGATGATTAAAGCCAGTCGTCGGCTCCTGTCCGCTCAGATCGTTATACGCCCCGCTGCCCAGGTCCAGCAGGATGAGTGCCATGGCGAGCCATGCCAGCGTGCCGCGGCGGGCCACGCCCGACCGCCACGCTGCCAGCCACGCCAGCGCCGCCAGTGCAAAGCCCAGGCTCAGCGCGGCGGAGATGAGAGCCACTGCGATATGCAGGGTGACGGCCGGATCGGCATCCCCTGTGCCTGGCCATAGGACCGGCTGACGGGCGATAAGCGCCAGGTACAGCCCTATCGTCAACAGCCCCAGCCCCCCGGCCAGGAGCCAGGTGCCCCGCCAGACCGGCCGTGCTCGCTCCCAGATCTGGCTCCCTTTATGGTGCAATACCGTGTCCAGCCCCAGCGCAGCCAGCGCGGCCAGCGTCAGGTCGGTCACCAGCAGAAGGCGCGCGGGCGCCCGCAGTTGCGACAGGCCCGGCACGATCCAGGTCAGCCAGCCGTGGGGCAGCGCGTAGACACCCAGCGCGATCACCAATGAGCCGATCGCCAGCCCGGCCAGCCGCCAGACGACGCGATCCTGACGCACAGCCACGGCCAGGCCCCCCAGAACCAGCGGCAGGATGCCCAGGTAACCGGCCTCGACCCGCTCCCACGGCCCCCAGTGGAACTGTGGCCCCCGCCCGAAGAACCCCGGCACGATCAGGCCGATCAGTTGAGCCGGGCTGAGGGAGTAGCCGACGGTCTGAGCGTAATCCCAGGCGACGCGAGAGGTGTGGCGGGCCAGCTCCCAGGCGGGCCAGAGCATCGGCGCGGCCACCAGCCCGCTGATTACCGCCACGCCTGCCAGCCGGCCCAGCGTGATGAGGGCCGCCTGCCTGCCCCAGCGCGGCAGCAGGCACAGTCGGAGCGCTGCATCCAGCACCAGTGCCAGCCCGATGAACAGGGACATCTGTGGGTGACCTGCCAGCGTGCCGATCCCCAACAGCAGCCCGGCGGCCGCCGTCCATCGCCAGGAACCACCGGTCTCGCCCCGACGGAAGGCCCACAGCGTCCACGGCAGCCAGCTCCCCACCGCGATCAGGTTGAGGTTGCCGAAGTGCGTCAGCATGGGGTCGGAGAAAGTCATGGCCAGCGCGCCGGCCAGAGCCCCCCAGCGTGAGAGCCGACGGTGAGCGGGCAGTTCGCGCAGGAAAAAGTACGTTCCCAGCCCCATCCACCAAAAGTGGAAAAGGCTGAGCCCCTCCAGGGTGCGGTAGGTGATCTGCGGCAGCGTGAGAAAAATCAGCAAGTTGACGGGGTAGAGGAATCCGCTCTGAGGGTCAGCGGCGAAGGGACTGCCCGCGTAGAGGTGCGGATTCCATAGCGGCAGGTGGCCGGAGCGTAGCGTCTCGGCGGCAAAGCGGTACGTGGGGTATAAGAATGAGGCCAGGTCACCGCCGTCGGCGGGCATGTACGCCTGGCCGGAGACCACCCGCCAGAAGAACCCGACGACCGCCAACCCGATGACGCCAGACGCCACCACATCCAGCCAGACGCCACCGGACAGACGGTCGCGGCTCTCCAGCCAACGTGTCAGCGTCAGCAGTACCAGCCAGATCAGGACGAGGGTGAAGAGGACCATGAATGCTCTCCCGCACTGGCATTATACCCTGACGAGAACGATTTTGCCAGAGAACATGTTCAATCTTCGAGCCCCGGCGGCACTGCTACCTCCATACGCCCGGCCTCCAGGTCAACCTTCAAGATCACGTGGCCCAGGGCAGGGAGGAGCAACTCCCCGCGTGGTCCGCGCACGAGGTAAACGTCATTGACCTCGGCCGGCATCTCCAGCACTTCCACCACCTGGCCCAAATGACGTTCCCCCTCCCACACCTCCAGGCCAATGATCTGATGAATGTAGTATTCATCCTCCCCTAAGGGCATCGCCTCGTTACGAGGTACAAATAACCAGCGGCCGCGCAGAGCCTCGGCCGCGTTGCGGTCAGGACAGGCGGCCAATTTGAGGATGGCCTGCCCTCTGTGGAGATAGGCATGCTCCACTCTGGTAGCCTGCAACTGGCTGGCTGCCTCGTCCCCAACGTACACCTGCTCCAACAGCGCGAAGCGGTGAGGCCAACCGGTGTGGATCTCGACTTTGACTTCACCGTGCACGCCAAAAGGCATCGTGATCCGGCCGATAGCCAGGTATTGTGGCTCTGCGTCTCGTCTTGTCATGGTATTCCATCAAACGCGAAGCGGCGGGGGCGCAAATATCTGCAGCCTCCCGCCGTTCCGGAGCCAGACTCTGGTGATCTTACGGCTCGACAATATCCAGGGTGACATGCTTGCCCTGGCGGGCAGCCGCCACCCGCAGCATGGTGCGCATGGCATCCGCCACACGACCATTCTTGCCGATCACTCGCCCCATGTCGCCGGGAGCGACATATAGCTCCAGAATCGTGGAGCGTGATCCACCCTTTTCCACCACACGCACCTGGGAAGGATCGTCAACCAGGTGGCTGGCCATGTACTCGACCAATTCCTTCATCGCCGCATCACTCCATCGCAGGTCAGGCAGCGTGGGCGGCCTTAGCTTTCTCTTTAAGTTCCGCTGCCAGCGTCAAGGCGTTCGTTTTCGCCAGCAGGCGGGCTACAGCTTCGCTGGGTTGGGCACCCACGCTGAGCCAGTAGGCTGCTCGCTCGACATCAAGTTCCACAGTCTCCGGATCGGTACGCGGGTTGTAAAAGCCGATCACTTCGATGAATCGCCCATCCCGCGGCGCCTCTCGATCTGCCACGACCACACGATATGTTGGCTGCTTCTTTGCGCCCTGACGGCGCAGTCGAATTCGTACCATCTCCCTCTCTTAGTCTCCTCTGTCAAACATGCGAAGTGATGCGTAAAGCGTAAAACGTGGCGGTCAGCGGAACATCCTCATCAACCCTTCGAGGTCGCCACGCCCTCGCCCCTTGCGGGTGATCTGCTTCATCAGGCGTTGCACTTGACGAAACTGGCTGAGCAGGTCATTTACGTCTTGTACACTGGTGCCAGATCCCCGGGCAATCCGACGTTTGCGGCTGGCATTGATGATCTCTGGCTGGCGTCGTTCCTCCCGCGTCATCGAGCTGATGATCGCCTCAATCGTTTTCATTTGCTTGTCGGTGACGTCAGGCGCGATCTCTTTGCTGACGCGGGAGAATCCTGGCAGCATCTCCAGGAGCTGGCTGAGCGGCCCCAACTTCTTCATCTCGCGAAGCTGGGCCAGGAAGTCCTCGAGGTTGAACTCACCCTTGACCAGGCGACGGCCCATTTGTTCCGCCTGCTCCCGATCAATACTCTGCTCCGCCCGCTCGATCAGGCTGAGCACGTCGCCCATGCCCAGGATACGAGAGGCCAGACGGTCCGGGTGGAACGGCTCCAGCGCGTCCACCTTTTCGCCCACACCCAGGTACTTGATGGGCACGCCAGTGACCTCTCGGATGGAAATGGCGGCGCCGCCTCGCGCATCACCGTCCACCATCGTGAGGATCAAGCCGGTCAGCCCCACGCGCTGGTGAAATCCCTCGGCCACGCGTACCGCCTCCTGGCCGGTGGTGGCATTGGCGACCAGCAGGACCTCGCGAGGATGCAATCGTCGCTTGATCTCCGCCAGCTCCTCCATCATCTCTTCGTCAATCTGCTGGCGGCCGGCCGTATCGAGGATCACCACTGAGTGACCCACAGTCCGGGCCTGGCGCAGAGCGTTGGCCGCGATGTCAGGGGGGGCAGCTTGGAGGCCTTCACTGTAGACCGGGATGTCCAGTTGCTTCCCCAGCACCTTGAGCTGGTCAATGGCCGCAGGACGGTAAGTATCTGCTGCGACCAGGAGAGGCCGTTGCCCTGACTTGCGCAGAGCCAGCGCCAGCTTGGCAGCCGTGGTCGTCTTACCGGAGCCTTGCAGGCCGACCAGCATGATCACCGCAGGGGGCGAGCCCGACAAGTCCAACGTCCCCGCCTGGCCTAACGTGGCGATAAGCTCTTCATGCACGATCTTGACGACCTGCTGGGCGGGGGTCAGGCTGCGCATCACCTCTGCGCCGATAGCACGCTGTCGAACTCGATCAATGAACGCTTTGACGACCTTGAAGTTGACATCTGCCTCGAGTAATGCCAGCCGCACTTCGCGCAGGGCTGCGTCTACATCTGCCTCAGTCAGCCGCCCCCGGCTGGCCAGGCGATCAAAGACATGTTGCAGCTTGTCGGACAGCGTCTCGAACACTTATCACCCCTCAAACAGACGCGCCCACCGTCAAAGAGGGCGCGTCTTCTAAACCATTCAAATCTCGGTCGGGACTTTCGTCAAGTTCAGACTACTTCTGATGTCATGATCCCCTGCGCCCCACTTCCACCGCCACCCGGCTAACCTGCCCCCCCTGATCCAGCACGATCTCCGTCTCGGCAACGGGATCAGAGGGCAGGGCCGCCCCATCCAGAGCCAGTTCCACGTCAACGACCCGGCCCGGCTTAATCACCAGCAGGTCATGGTTCACTCGCAGCCACCCGGCCTGGGGCCGGACAATCACTGACAGTGGCGCGTAGCCAGCATTGCGCAAATGCAATGCCGGCGGGGTCTCCCCCAATGCCCAGGCCAGCCGCGGCGGCTCGATCTCCAATTGGCCGCTGAGATGGATCTCAATGCGCACGTCCACCTGCTCCCGACCGGCATTGCTACTCACTTCCAACGCTCCCTCGACCAGTGTCTCACCCTCCCGCAGGCCATCCGGCACGGCGCGCACGGTAATCGGTTGCTGGCCCCCGGTGGGGATGCGGAATTCAGCCGGCTCAGCCGTCAGCCAGCCTGTCCTGCCTGTCCTGGCCGACAGGCCAGGGTGGCCAGGCACAGGGGGCACCGTCACTCGCACTGTGCCGGTGAGGTCGCCCACGCCGCGGTTGAACAGGCTGAGGACCCCCTCGGCCGGCGCATAGTTGACGCTGACACCCAGGTCCAGCAGCGGCGGCACCACCCATAACTGTGGCCGGGCGATAGCGACATGGCCGCGCACGACTTGCTCGCCTGCATCGCTTTCCACGGTCAAGACGACGTCCACCTCATCCTGCTCGGCGGGCACGGCCAACCCGTAGGCATACAGGTGTACTTGCGAGGTCTCGCCCGGCGAGGTGATGCCCTGGGGCGTGGTCACCTCCAGCCAGAGCGCGTCGCCGGAGAGAGACCAGGTCAGCGGCCCCGTGCCGGGGTTGCTGATGTACAACGTCGCCTGCCCCACCCCCTGGCGCGGGATCGCGCCGAAGTCGAGGAACTCCGGCGTCACCCGCAGCTCCGGCTTGTACACCACCAGCGAGAGAGGCACTTCCCGCCACCCGGCGTTGCTCTCGATGCGTACCCCCGGCACGGCGCGCCAGTCACCGCCGTGGAGCATCTCCTCCGTATGGGCTTCCACACTCACCCGCGCCGATTCCCCCGGTGGACAGGCGACCTCAGCCGGCTCGACGCGCAGCCAGGGGAAGAGACTCTCCAGTCGCGCGGTCAGAGGCATCGTCCCCCGGTTAGCCAGGCGCAGGGTGACGCTGCACACCTCGCCCCACCCGGCCTCGCCCAGTTCCAGGGAGATCGGCTTGATCTGCAGCTCAGGCGCCAGGACGTCCACTGAAGCCGCTATCACCCGGCGTCCTGCGTTGGTCTCAATAACCAACGCCTCGCCCAGAGCGGTACGCCCGGGCGGGAGATCGTCCAGGTGGGCACGCACGGAGACGGGTAACGACTCGCCGGGCGGACAGGTGATCATCTCAGGTGTCACGCTGAGCCACGGGCAGCGGGCAAGCAGCCGTCCCTCCAGCATGGCGGTGCCGGAGTTGATGATGGTCATGGTCATCTCGGCCGGCGCGCCGCGCTCTCGCTCGCCCCAGAGCAGCGCGGTCGGCGAGATTGCCAGCCCCGGCTCGGCCCAGTGCCAGCGCGCCGACAGCCGGGCCTGGCCGTAGTCGCTGTCTACCGCCAGGACGTTGGCCGCCTCCTGGATCTCCGCCGGCGCCAGCTCGCTGTGAAACCGCACGCGGACGGTCTGCTGCCCCCCCGCCCCCACGTGAAACTGCTGCGGACTAACCGACAGCCAGGTGACAGCACTCTTCACCGCCCCCTCGATCTCCCCGCCACCCTGGTTGGCGATCAGGAGCTCAGCTTGGGCGATCTGGCCGCGCTGGACCTCACCAAAGTTGAGTGCGGTCGGGCTGATAGTCAGCGTGGGCACGACGAGGCTGGCAGACGCCGAGACCCATGCCTCCCCGCGATTGGTGATCACGCGCAACCCGCCCTGGCTGCCCGCTGTTCCTGGCCCAAGGGCGGGTACAGCGCCCTCCTCTTCCAGCGGCAGCCGGTTGCCCAGGGCGGCGACGACGACGCGTGCTTCCTCGCCCGACCCGCAGGTGAAGCGTTCATCGCGCACGTCCAGCCACGGCAGCTCACTCACCACCTCTCCCACCAGCACGCCCGGCCCCGTGTTGCGGATGCGCAAAGCGGTCCGTTTAGCCACCCGGCGGGTCAGCTCGCCGAAGGCCAGCCGTTGAGGCGAGACAGTAAAGCCGGGGGTAGACGGGACCGCGCCGATCTTCGTCAGCCAGCGGGCCACCATCACCTGCCGCCCCAGTGCGTCCTCCATCTCCCCCCGGGCCAGCAGCGTTTCGGCCTCCATGATGGCCGCTTCAATCCGTTCCGCCACGTCCGTCGCCCCCTCCTTTGTCAGCCGGCCAGCCTCCCGCTGTAGCCAGGCGATGGTCTGTCCGCCGTAGAATCGGCGTACGGCGCGCAGCCAGTCCGCCCCGGCCTGCCCGGCCAGTTGGGCGCACAGGGATGCCCAGGGATCGCGTAGGGGTTGCTGAACGATGGTGGGTGCGAGGGATCGGTCTCTCGGAGATTGAAGAGGCGTGACGGAGAGGCCAGGCGCAGCCTTCGTCAACGCTTCGCGCATGGCCTGGGCCGATGGGAACCGACGTTCTGGATCACGCTGACGCGCTCGTCGCACGATCTCTGCCAGCGTGGGCGGCAGCTCGTTCAGGCGGATGGGAGGCTGATTAGGGGCCTGACGGGTGAGCAGGTAGTAGAGCAGCCCGCCCAGCGCGTAGAGGTCGCTGCGGGGGTCTGCCTCCCAGCGCTCTCGCTGCTCCGGCGCGGCGTAGCCGGGGCTGCCCTGATAGCGCGGTGTCCCCCTCTCCCACGGCATAAACCAGGCGCTCAGCCCAAAATCCACCAGTTTAACCTGTCCGTCCGAGGTAACCATCACGTGGCTGGGGTTCAGGTCACCGAAGATGAGCGGGGGGTTCTGGCTGTGGAGGACGGCCAGCGCATCACAAATCTGCGCAACCCAGGCGACAGCGTTGACCTCACTGACCTCCGCGGCCGGGTCGGCGACCAGATGGCGGAGGGTACGCCCGCGCACCCATTCCATGACCAGGTAGGAGCTACCGGCCTGAAGGAACATGTCCTGGATGCGGGCCAGGTGAGGGTGGCGGATCTGCGCCCAACGTACGGCCTCAGCATGGAACGAGCGTTGGGCTTCGTCACGCTCGAAATCGTCGGACAAGCGACGGGGATTGAACTCTTTGATGACGCACAGACGACTCAGGCCCTGGTCGCGGGCCAGGTAGACGGCCGTGGCGTGCCCACGCTTCAACCGCTTCTCGATGGCATAGCGCCCCTGCAGAGTCGTGGGAGCCTCGAACAGCTCCTCGAACGAGAGCGGGTCCCTCAGCCGGGCTCCGCAGCGGGCACAGCGGCGGGTGCCCATCGGCGTGGGCGCGCCACAATGGGGACAGCGTGTGCGGAGAGGCAGCCCGCACGACAGGCAAAAATCGGTCTCATAAGGTTGCTCGGCTCCACATTTTGGACAATCCAACGGCATCTCCTACATTCTTTGCTATGTTAGACCAACAAAGTGTGCGAGTGACTTGGCTGATAAGAGGCGAGTGTCAAACGTAATCGCCTTTATATTACACCTTCTTTTGCTGTTAGCCCTTGACGTCTACCGTACTCTTCGCGACCGATTATGCTCCCAATGCGGTTAGCTATCGGCTTTTAGCCCATGGTCTTCTGAGAGGCGAAGACCACAAGTACGGGTCACAAGCAGCCGTCAGCCTTCAGCCAGAGCGGCTGATCGCTAATCGCTGATTGCTGATTGCTATTTTCAGGACGGCGTAATCACCGGACGACCGTGGCACGCTGGATGTCGGGATCGGTGAAGATGTCCGACTCGTCCCGACTGCGGGTGGAGAACTCCGACACCACGGCCCCCTCGTCGCCAGCCTGGAACCAGTGAAGCGTGTTCGACATCAGGGTATACTGATCACCGGGGTTGAGGACGATCTCATGCCATACGGTGTAGGTGTTTTCCCGCCCTTTGGGCGGACGCCCTTTGGGGGTAGAGGTGGGCTCCCCTGGGACGTACAGGAACACCTGCCCCCAGCGGCAACGAAACGTCTCCTCCTTACCTGGCTCGCCCGCAACGGGCGGGTGACGATGCTCCGGGCAGGTCTGCCGTGGAAAGAGCACCAACTCTTTGGCACACACTCGCTCGGTGTTTACGTACACCACAATTTCCAGACCCGTGTTCATCAGGTCCCCCAGTCCGAAGTCTGCCACCTCGATGTTAGCAGCTTCCTCCGGTGTGATCACGATGCCGGCCCGATCCAGGTACTCCTTGGCTCGTTTCTGGGCCGTTAAAAGCTCTTCACGTGAGATCATGGTCTTCCTCCCAATCAATGTGTAAGACGCTGGATCACTGTCCCATCAAAAGGCATTCATCTTCTGTCGAACTAGCGAGCGCGCGAGCTCCACCAGGCGTAGGAACATCCACAGGCTGTTGCGCAGATGTTTCGTGGCCACCTCCTCTAATTGGTAAATGCGCCTCAACCCATCTCAGGTCATCGTGGCATGTTCGCAACCGGCCAGCCCCGCCAGATTGGCCAGCGGCCGCCGCAGATCCCCGTAGGCGGCCATCCAGTGGTGCCCCAGCCCTTCGGCCACGATCCAGCGCAGGAGGTCGCGATAATCGGACTGAAATCGCACGCGCAGTGGATTGCCGGGGAAGACCATATCGGTTTCCACCGCCTCGCCGAACATCACGCCCATCCGATAGCCGCCCAGGGTGGGCACGAGGTTGACCAGCGTCACCGGGCCAGGCCGGGCCGGGAAGAGCGCGCACACACCTCGATCCATCAGCCGCACCGGTCCCAGCGTGATCTGAAGGCGATCGGCTGCCAGCGAGAAGCCGCCGTTTCCACAATGCGAGAAGACGATGACGTTCTCCGCTGCGATGGGATCGAGCAGATCGGTGTTGTGCACCGGTTGTCCCGTCAGCGTCGTCAGCATCAGCATCCCCAGCGCGCCGTTGACGTCCCCCTCGCACGCGACGGGGATCCCCTCCTCGGCCAGCAGTGAGATGGGCAGACAGACCTTGCCCATCAGATGCGGGTAGCACCCTGCGGCCACCGCGCTCAGCCCGAGCTCTTCGATCATCCCCTTCAAGGCCACGTAGACCTGCATCGCCTCGATGCCGGCCTCCCAGGCTGCCGTCACCCGCCCCACTTCGCCCGTGAGCCGTTCCCATCGTTCGATCACCGATTCGGCGGGCACGCGCGCGGCCCGATCCAAAAAGACCTGGCTGTCCATCCCCACCACGCGCGGCCCGAAGATCCGTTTCAACGCCAGCTCGTGGGCGGTCGTCTCGGTCATCCCCTCGACGCGATGGCCCAGGTAGCCGATGCGGACGCGCCGCAGCCGGCGGCGCAGCGCTGCCGCCCGCGCGAAGTCCCAAGCCCGTTGCAGCCCTTCTGGCGATCCCACTTCCTCAAAGAGGAAACAGTGAGGCCGGCCAAGCTGCTTCAGCATGAAGCAGAGCTGCTGCATCCCGCACAGCGATCCCGTCTCCATCCCCGGCCGCGCCCAGGCGATCACCGGCACATCGCACTCCTCCAGCAGGTCTAGAACCAGGTAATCCTCAAACCATGAAGCGGCCACCACGCAGACGGCGTCCACCCGCTGATCGTAGAAGAATCGCCCCGCTGTCACTGCTGAGGCCGGGTCAGTGGCTAACTGGGGTGATGGGCACAGCTCCAGCCCATCGAACCTGGCCATCGCCAACGCCCTTTGCAGCCGATCCAACAGCTCAGACGCCTCACGAGCGCCCACCTCCAGCGGGCTGGCCACCGCGGTGAGGCCGAGACGAACTGGGTTCATGGCCGCTCCTCCCAACGTACTGCATCGTCCGTCGTCCTTAGTCTATGGTCCATAGCCCGCAAGCTTTACGTAACACAGAACACGCAGCACGCGCTAGAGATATTTCCTCGCCACCCGCCGAAACTCCTCGGCCCGCGCGTCCACTACGTCGAACCCATCTCGCATCGTCACGCCAAAGGCGGAGCCCAGGCCGGGGTCGGACACGCCGATGCTGATGTTGATCGAGCGGGAGAGGAGATCGTCGGTCTGGGGGAGCATCCCTTTCCAGTACTTCACCTCGCCGCCCTTGTAGTATGGGCAGGTGAAAGGACACCCTTCGGGCGTGATGGTGCGCTTCTCCAGGATTTGCTCCATATTCGAATACACATGCCAGCCTGAATCGGCCACCACCTTGGTGCCCAGCTCTCCGGCGATCTTGCGCGCGATCTCCTCGCTGGGCAGGATGACCGTGAGCAGCGTGGCGCACTCCCCTTCGGGATCGGTGATCTCCCGGAACTCCAGGCCGGGCAGGTCGGCGATGGCCTCCTTGAACCGCCGCTTGTTGGCCCGCAGATGGGACAGGATCGCCTCCAGCTTGCGCAACTGGGCCAGCAACACGGCTGCGGTCAGCTCGGTCATGCGGAAGTCCAGGCCGACGAAGGGACGTCGCCCGATCTCAACCCCCATGCGCAGGGGTGAATGCCCCTGGTCGTGAAAGCCGAAGAAGCGACGGTAAGCTGCCTCATCGTTGGTGACCACCATGCCTCCATCGCCAGCGGTAATGGTCTTGAAGATGTTGAAGCTGTAGGTGCCGGCGTCGCCAATGGAGCCAACTCGTCGCCCTTTGTAGCTCGCCCCGAACGCCTGGGCGCAGTCCTCGATGAGCAAAAGGTTGTGCTCATCGGCGATGGCCTTCAGCTCGTCGAGCCGCGCGGGGTTCCCCAGCATGTGAACGGCCATGATCGCCTTCGTGCGTGGCGTGATCTTGCGGCGCACATCGGCAGGGTCCAGATTGAACGTGCGGTCTACCTCGGCCAGGATCGGGATGGCGCGGGCGTAGATGACGGACGACATGCTGGCGATGAAAGTGTAGCCGGGCACGATGACCTCGTCGCCGGGGCCGACGCCCAGGCCGGCCAGCGCCACCAGCAGCGCGGTGGTGCCCGAGTTCACAGCCACCGCATGGCGGACGCCGACGAGCCGGGCCACCTCCTGTTCCAGGTGGTAGACTTTGGCCTTGAAGGCTGGGTTATCCGGGCTGCCGTAGCGGAAGAGGTAGCCCGCCTCCAGCACCTCCAGCAGCTCTCGCTTTTCCTCCTCACCGATCAGTTCCATACCGGGACCGGGCATGGTAACACCTCCCTAGTTTGGATTCATGGAAAGGGGCGACAAGTTGACGAGGCAATGAGGCAACCAGTTAACAAGGCGACGAGGCGCCGAGGGCACCACCTCGTTGCCTTGTTGCCTCGCTAC
>DAOUAJ010000121.1:0-3860 GCA_034433615.1 Anaerolineae bacterium
GGGGCGAAACGCCCCTCCAGACCTCCCCTGATCCTGTGGGGGCACTGGTACGGCCATCAGGTCGAAAAACCTACCCTTGTGAGGGGGGAAGGGGGAGGGGCGAAAATTGAGCACATCTCAAAGTGTCAACTAATTTCCCTGGAAATTTGAACCACCCTTAGAGGCCAAGGATATCCTGGCCCGCAGCGAGGATTGAGACAGATGACAGAGGCAAAAGTTACCTGGCAGGGAGGCATGCAATTCCAGGGCACAGCCTCCTCTGGACATATCTTGACCCTGGATAGCTCAGCCGAATCTGGCGGCAAAAATGCCGGCTTTCGTCCTATGGAATTGTTATTGGTGGGAATGGCCGGTTGTACCGCCATGGACGTCGTCTCCATCCTGACTAAGAAGCGCCAAAACGTCTCCGGCTTTGAGGTCAATGTCCGAGGCGAACGCGCAGAGAGCCATCCGCGTGTCTACACAGAGATTCACGTAGAGTACGTGGTCCGCGGGGATAACATCTCCCCGGAGGCCGTGGAACGGGCTATCCAGCTTTCAGAGGAGAAGTACTGTTCGGCTTCCGCTATGCTCAGAGCGGTGGCCCGCATCACTCACAGCTATCGCATCGAGCCGGCGTGAGTAAGCGGCGGTGTAACTTGCCGGTGAGTTTTGCATCTAACGAAAAGTGAGGAGGTAGCTCCTCATTAAAGAGATCTTTTGATCATGCATCAGTCTCAGTACATCACAGTTTTGCTCCCAAGCCCGTCCCTTCGGGCAGAACCCTGACCTGACGGCCAGACTTCGCCCCGAGGGGGCTCTGCCCGAGGGGACAGGCCTCAGGGCGAAGCCTCGGGCGCTCGATGGACGCCCCGGGGACGGGGCTTTGAGCTGAAATCGTGATGTACTGAGTCTATCCAGTGATGTTTTCAGGAGGAAGTCCCATGCCATTGATTGGCGAGCGCGATCGCAAAGTTTTGCGGCAGGAGTTTCAACAACTAGCTGCTCCGGTTAAGTTGGTGGTATTTACCCAGGAACTGGAGTGCCAATATTGTCGAGAGACCCGACAGATTGTCGAGGAGCTGGCGGAGCTTTCCGGTCAGATCGCTGTCGAGGTGTACGATTTCGTCGCGGATAAAGAAGCGGTTGCGACCTATAAGATTGATAAAATTCCAGCTATCGCTGTGGTGCGCGGTGGCGATAAGCTCAAAGATTATGGCATCCGCTATTACGGCATCCCCTCGGGTTATGAATTCAGTTCGCTGGTTGAGGATATTCTGATGGTCTCCGCAGGGGAGTCTGGGCTGTCTCAAGAGACTAAGGAGGCGGTGGCCAGCATCAATGTACCTGTGCACCTCCAGGTGTTCGTAACACCCACCTGCCCCTACTGCCCCAGAGCCGTACGGCTGGCCCATCAGTTGGCATTAGAGAGCGACCTCATCACAGCCGATATGGTTGAGGCCATCGAGTTCCCGCATCTGGCCAACAAATACGACGTAATGGGTGTACCCCGCACGGTGATCAACGAGGAGGTTCACATCGAGGGTGCTGTGCCGGAGCCGACGTTGCTGAAGCAGTTGTTGCGTGCTGTGCACGGCCACAAAGCCGTAGTTTGAGATGCCCCTTTTCTCAGCGAGACGGGCTGGAGATGGATTTCCAGCCCGTCTTTTGCTTCCCGCTTCCCAAAGCTCCAGTGCCATAAGCGTCAGGCGTTTGTCACCCCGATCACCGTTTCCGCCTCTCCCATCCTTCCTCGAACAGGCGCAGGAAGTAGTCCTGCCCGTAGGGGTGCTTCGCCATCTCCTCCTCATCCAGCTCTACGCCGATGCCAGGGGCATCCGACACCTCGATGTATCCGTCTTTGACCCGTGGCACGCCGTGCATGATCTCGTGCGCCCACGGCACCAGAAAATCGTCGAAGCATTCCTGGATCAGGAAGTTGGAGATACTGGCATGGATATGCGCGTTCACGGCCGTGTTGAGTGGGCTCTGGGCCTGGTGTAAAGCCACGAACGCCTCAGCCGCCTCGGCGATGGCCGCCGCCTTACGCGCTCCGGAGATGCCGCCGATGTTTAGCGTCTCTGGCTGCACGATGTCCACCACGCGATGAGAGAGCAGCTCGATGAACTGTGACAGCCGGTGAAAACGCTCTCCCGTGGCAACCGGCACGCGGATCGCCCGGGCGACCTCAACGGTAGCCGCGATGTCGGTAGACATCACCGGCGTCTCAAACCACATGGGATGGAACTCCTCCAACTGTTGGCCGATCCGGATCGCGGTGGAGACGCTGAAGCGGTCGTGCCCCTCGATGAGCAGGTCCACGTCGTCACCGACGGCCTCCCGCACCGCGCGCACAATCGCCAGGGAGCGCTTCTCTTCGGCCCTGTCAAAGAACCGGTAAGCCGTCCCAAAGGGGTCGAACTTGAGGGCAGTGTACCCCATTTCCCTGACCCGCGCTGCTGCCTCAGCGAAGAATCCGGGATCACGCGGCCCCTGGTACCAGCCGTTGGCGTAGACCCGGATCCTGGGCCGTTGCTTGCCTCCCAGCAGTTGCCAGATGGGAACACCCAAACTCTTGCCCAGGATATCCCAGCAGGCGATCTCGATGGCGTTCATCCCCACGTTTGTACCCAGGAACAGCCCCTTGTGCATCTTCTGCCACACCCGCTCTGGGTGCCGGGGGTCCTCGCCGATCACGAAGCGGCCGAGTTCGTGAACCTGAGCCTCGCCAGGTTTCGCGCTCAGCCCCCCCGTCGCCTCGCCGACGCCGGTTAACCCCTCGTCGGTATACACCTTGACGAAAACCCAGTTCTTCCATGGATTGCCCACAACAAACGTTTTGATCTCGGTGATTTTCATGCCAGCATCCTCTTGTAAAGGTATTGGGGCTCAGTCAGCCCACTCATTAGGATTAGACAAAAGCGTGGAGAATCGAAGAGCTTCGATCAGACGGCCGCAGCCGGGACTGTCACCGCAGGTTCCGGCGCTCTCTGCATCCATCGGGTCAACACCAACGCAACGACGACGATCCCCACCCCGAACAGGAAGGTCACCTGAGGGCCAAAAAGCGCCCACGCCCAACCGCCAGCCAGGGGCAGAATGACAGCCGAGATGTGATTGATGCTTTGGGCCACCGAGACATTGCCGGTGATGTCGTCCGGCGAGATGGCAATCTTCTTGAAATAGGAGGAAAGGGCCAGCTCAAATCCGGCTAACACATTGTCCATTATAAAGAGGAGGTAAAGCATCGCCAACCAGGGCACGTAAGCGTAACCCAGGAAGATGCCAATCAGGATAGCGTAGTTAACGGTGAGCATGCGCCGTTCCCCGAAGCGGGCCACCAGCCGGCCGATCTGCGGCCCGGCATATGTATTGATCAGGCTGTTGGCCAGGTAAAGCAGGGCCGTTTGCTGAGTGCTGATGCCATATTGCTTGACCAGCAGGAAGATGGCAAAGGTGCTGGCGATGTGGCGCCGACTACCCATCAGGAACGTGAGGACGTAGTAGAGCCAGTAGCAGCGGCGCAGGGGCGAACGCCGCCGTGGCGCCTGACGCCCGGGCTGTCTCATGAATGGCAGGAGCACAAGGCCCCCCACGATCAACACGATCCCAGAGGCGTGCAGGATATTGCGTTCGCCCAGGCGGCTAACGGTGAGCGCGACGAAACCCGTCGCGGCAATAGAAGAAGCCGCCATCACCGCGTTAAAAGCGCCCAGCACCCGGGGCACCTGTTTGGCCTCGGCAACCAGCAGGGTGACAGCCGAGGTGCCGCTCGCGAAATAATGAAAGCCCACACTGGTCATCAAGGCTGCCACGAGCAGGCTCGTGACGTCACTGGAGCGGCCACTCATGATCAGGCCGATTCCCAGGATGACCGTGGA
>DAOUAJ010000122.1:0-7933 GCA_034433615.1 Anaerolineae bacterium
CAGGTAACGCACCCGCTCTAACGGCCGCTTCACAAAGCGCGCCCCATCCCGATCCAGCCGCTTGATCACGTCCTCGATCTCCGGGCGCGGGACGCGGCCTGCGAAGCGCTGCAAGGGTGCTGCTACTTCCACGGGCACTGACAATGGCCGGCTCCCCCGATCTCGGAACCAGGTGACCCCTTCCTCCACCAGGTCCCACTCTAAAACGTAGCTTCCAGGCTGCGATGGCGCCACCACGCTCGCTTCTGCCTCAACTTCCGCGTCCGGCTCCACGTCGGCCGGCAGTTCACTACGGATGTCGTCTTCCGGTCGCAGCAACACCGGCTGACCGTTCTGGTCAAACCAATGAAAACCAACGTGCACCGGGTTGGCTCCTCCGCGCCGCCACACCCGGCTCCCTTCATTCCGTAACCGAAAGCGTACCGTGTAATTTCCCCCGCCTTGCATCTGGGTTGGGGTGTTGTGCGAGACGAAGGCGGCGCGGTATGGCTCACGCACGGGCACCTCCCGCCAGCGATAGTCATTGTCCAACGCCAGCAGAAAGTCCTCGATCACCCGCCGCTTCCCCTCAATCACCCATTGATCCCGCGCCGGCCACCGATACAACGCCAACAGCCGAATCTGCTGATGCCCCGGCTGCTGATTCCACCAGTTGATCTCCCCATAGGCATTGCGCACCCACCCGCTGTTCACGTCTGCCCACGGCTCACTCTGATCGGTCTCGGTGATGTACACCGGCAGGTGCCGCATCGAAGCGGGGATCACGCTCATGAAGTCCCGGTAGACGTAGAAGTGATAGTAGCGATTCTGAAACGGTGGCCCCATGCGCGCCTCGCTGTAGATCAGGTTGGGGTCAGAGCCATGGGTGTAGGCATGCAATGCGATCCCGTCGCATCCGCTCGGCCCCAGCAGGCGCAGCACGTCCCGCAGGTACACCACCCAGTCGCCGGTCTCGTTCCCAGGGTATGGGGTCTCGTTGTTCCACGGCGCTACCGCCGCCACACACACCTGATCGTTCTCATGACCCTCGACTTCCTTGATCGCTCCCCGACACAGAAGATAACACGACGCGTAAAGTGACGGGGTGATCACTTCGCCCGACTTCACGATGCGGGGCGGGATGGCGTTCCAATCACGCTGTACGCCCGGCCGCTCACCAGCCAGGTTAGGTTCATTGCCGATGATCCAGATGTGGGCGCCCCGCGATGCGGCCACGAAGTTGGCACACCGTCGGGCGAAGTCAGCATACCGACTGGAGTGCGGGATTGTGCCATTGGGCTCGTAGCCGTGGTTCAGTCGCACGATCACCCCCAACCCCCGATCCGACCACGGCCGATAGTCTCGCCCTGAACGGTTGTTGGGATCGGCCCCTAACTCCTCGGTGAAAACGATCCACCCGGGCTTGCCTTTGGCAAGCATGTGCTGCTCGCCACCTTCCTCATGAATGCCGAAAATGTATGGAGAATCGCACAAAGGACGAGGCATTTCAAGACCTCCATAACAGGCCAGAGCCACGCGTTGCCGTAACATCCAGAATTATACACTACCTTTGGACGCCTGTCTAATGCTGGACGGGAACTTGACCACACATGGGCAGTTTACCAACGATTCGTGCAATATCCCGGCTGCAAAGGGGAACGCGAGCGATCCAAGGCATCTTGCTTATTCCATCCTGTAATGCTACAATTTCCCTGGTAGCTACTCGACCATCTCGAAAGTGCGCGGCGCCCACGCCAACATACTACTCTGGCCCTTAGAGAGGAAGGGATCACCGATGCGCATCCGTCCTGCTGATCTGCATGACCTCAGCCCCTGCTTCAGCCTGGATGCCTCTTATGAGACGGATCATGTTTGGCAGCTTGACCATCGGGAGGAGGAATCGGGCATTGTGGTGCAGTTTCGCCTGGTACGCCTGCCTCGAACGATGGTTGTGGCTTACCCGCCACGCGGTGATAGCTTGTTGGCACACTGGGAGCGTGGGGAGTGTGTCTACGTGGCTGCGGAAGGGCGCGATGTGAAGGGATACATTGAAGTGATCGCTCAGCCGGACCAGGGCCTGGCGTGGGTTCAGAATTTCATTGTGGACAAACCGCAACGTCGACAAGGGCTGGGAACATCCCTGGCCTCCGCCGCGGTGCAGTGGGCGCAGGTACGCGGGCTGGAACGTTTGATGATCCCCATCCAGAGCAAGAACTATCCAGCCATCCGTTTTTGCCAGAAACTTGGCTTTGAGTTCTGCGGCTACAACGACCGTTATTTTGCCAACCGGGACATTGCCTTGTTCTTCGGACGTAATCTGACGTGATGCGACCCTTGACAGAGTTCCTATGCCTCAAACCCGTGCTGTGAACTGGACCGAGATGCTTTCCTTTGCTGATCTCACGCTTGCCTCTGCCATCTTGGTGCTGACCTTCTCGCTCCTGGTCTATTTGCTCATCTACAATTGGCGCAACAGGGTGGCCCGGGCCTTTTGCGCCTTGCTGGCGTGCGTGGTCATCGTCTATGCCTGTGATGTGGTCTTGCCACGCGTGGAGACGTTGCACGCCGCTACGCTGTGGCTCCGCTTCCAGTGGCTGGGCATCGGCTTTGTGCCGGCCGCTTATCTCCACTTTTCAGACGCGTTGCTGTGCACGACCAATGCGCTATCCAACCGTCGCCGCCGGCTGGTGAGACTCAGCTATGTCCTGGGCGCGGTCTTGTTCGGGCTGGTGTTCTTCACCGACTGGATCGTGCGCGATGGCGTCTTCTCGCCGCCCACTACGTACCTGGCTCCAGGCCCTTTCTTTCGAGGATTTGCTCTCTATTTCGTATTAATGGTACTCTATGGCGCGTACAATATCCAACGCGCCCGAGAGCGCTGCTTGACACCAGCCTCGCGGCGGCGTATGACTTACCTGGCCGTTTCCTTCCTGGCCCCGGCATTGGGTGTTTTCCCCTACTTGATCCTGGTCGGCGCGCCTGTCCCTCCCTCTCCCAGCCTGGTGCTCTCCCTCAGCCTGGTGGGCAACATGGGGGTGGGGGCTATGCTGGTGGTGATGGCGTATAGCGTCGCTTACTACGGCGCACTCACGCCCGACCGCATAGTGAAGCACAGCCTGATTCATTACCTGCTGCGAGGGCCGGTGGTGGGCTCGGCGGCCATCGTGGTCATGCTGGTCATTCCCAAGGTCGAAGCTATATTGGGGCTACCTCGAGATACGGTGCTCGTCTTCGCCGCCATGGTGGTGGTGGTCCTGGGACAACTCCTGGTCAATCTGAGCAAGCCGTTTATTGATCGCATCATCTATTGGCAAGACGCGGAAGAGGTGGGGCTGATCCAGGAGTTGGATCGGCGGCTGTTCACTTCCAGCGACCTGCATCAGTTCCTGGAGAACGTACTGATCGCCATCTGCGAACTGCTACGGGTGCCTTCTGGCTTCGTGGCCATCGTCCGGGAGCAGGAGCTCTACCTGGAGGCGACGTGCGGGGCTGTTGATCAGGCTCAGGACATCTTAGCGGAGCAGGATTGGGTGGCTGTGCTGCGCGCTCTAAGCCAACCACCCTCCAACGGCACCAACTATCGCGAGCAATTGCAATGTGTCAGCCAGGCCGGGTATTGGGTGTGGCCATTGTGGTCAGGCGGACACGATATGCTGCGTGGACTGTTGGCTGTGCAAGCGCGTACTGAAGAACCGCTGCTCACGGAGCAAGAGGGGCAGGCTATCGCGATGTTGCTGCGGCGAGCTGAGACCGCTTTGGAGGATCGCCAACTTCAGCAGAGTGTGTTCGTAGCGCTGCAACGCATGATGCCAGAATTGGAGCGGATTCAGGCCTGGCGTGGGGCCATACCCTACGCGGGAAGCAGTCCACCGACCGAGGGTGACGCTCCTGTGGTCAACATGGAGGAGCTACAACGGTGGGTTAAGGATGCCCTCACTCACTATTGGGGTGGCCCCAAGCTCACCCACAGTCCATTATTGCAATTGCGCATCGTCAATCACGCGCTCGAGGAGGAGGAAGGCAACCCGGTGCGGGCTCTGCGGTCCGTGTTGGGGAAGGCTATTGAGCGTCTGCGGCCGGCCGGTCAACGCCACATGACGACCTCGGAATGGCTGCTGTACAACATCCTGGATCTCAAATTCATTCAGGGGAAACGCGTGCGCGAGGTCGCACAGCGGCTGGCGATGAGCGAATCTGATCTGTACCGCAAGCAACGGGTGGCTATTGCCGAGGTGGCCAGGATACTGGCAGAGATGGAGGCGCGTGAGGGCGGCCTTGCGTATGGCTCCTTACAAATGCTTGACAAAGGCTCATCCCTTGTCTATAATGAGACGAAGAATGAAACGTTGACCAACGTAGGTGATGGCGAGATCGGGAGCCAAGGTTGATCGTCGTAATGTGCTGGACGGTTGGGTCGGCCTCACAAACGTTTCACCCTGTGAAGAGGAGTGGCCAAAAAGTCTCGACCACTGTTGTGCAGACAGTGGCCGGGACTTTTTATGTTCGCCTGGGTTGTTCACCTGGCCTGGCGTTGTGCCCGGCGTCCGATGTCGGTCAAACCCTATTATCCTGAACGCTTTTGAGAGGGGGAGGAAGCATGAACGAGCTGTGGTACGGTGAACGCGATGCGTTGAATGAGCCGGATGAGGGTTACTGGCAATCCTTGTTGAACGATGGCGAGATCGTATCCTCGCCTCCGCCAACCAGGTTTGAGTCTTCTGCATTTTGGTCTGATCGCACAGATGGTCAAAGGGCGGAAGTAGACAAGAATCGGTTGGGCCCTCGAGAAGAGGACTGGAGCGCGGCCGAGCGTGCTCATGCCTGCGGGGAGATTCTGTCGCTGCCAGTAACAGGCTACAATCGGGGTGGCTTATTGGTCCAATTCAAGGGGCTATGTGGTTTTGTGCCGGCTTCACACCTGGTGGACTTGCCACGATTGTCTGATCCCACCGAGCGCCTTAACGTGCTGGCCCGGTATGTGGGAAGCTTTCTGGACGTGTGCGTCATCGAGATTGACCGAGAGCAAGGCCGCCTCATCATGTCCCAGCGTGCAGCCCGTGAGGGTCACCGCGGTCAGAGCATCCTGCACTCTTTGAAACCGGGAGACCGTTGCCGCGGCCGTGTGACCAACCTCCGTCCCTTCGGTGCATTTGTTGACCTGGGCGGCATCGAGGGGCTGGTGCACATCTCTGAACTGTCGTGGGGACGGATCGCCCATCCCAGCGAGGTCGTGCACCCGGGAGATGAAGTAGACGTGTACGTGATCAGCGTGGACTGCGCGCAACGTAAGATCGCATTGAGCATTAAGCGTCTCATACCCGATCCGTGGAAAAGAGCGGCTGAACGTTATCGGGTGGGGCAGATCGTGACCGGCGTGGTCACCAACGTGGTGAGCTTTGGCGCCTTCACTCGTATCGAGGAGGGATTGGAGGGGCTTATCCACATCTCTGAGCTGGCCGAGGGTCACTTCCTGCACCCCCGCAACGTGGTGCAAGAAGGGGACACGGTGCGAGTGCGCATTCTCAATATTGACCCGGACAATCACCGGATGGGGCTAAGTTTGCGCCATGCCTGGCAATCCGCATCAGAGACATCGGCAGTACAGGATGTGCCGTCGTCAGGACTCCAACCTGCCGTTCAGGAGTCGGCTATCACCTGGCGGCGGTGACACTTCCGCATGGCTGATGGCTGATAGCTGAAATACCTGGGATCGCTATGACCCAACGACGTGACATGCGTCGAATGGCGGGCCGGCACCGACCGCGGGCCTCTGGCAGTCGGTGGTGGCAACGCCTCCCCTTGTGGAAGCTGGCAGGGCCAGGCCAACCGGAAGTGGTAGGGCTGGCCCTGTCCATGTTGGGAGCCTGGGGAGCAGCAGCGCTAGTCAGAAGCGCGCCCGGCGGTGCCTGGCTGGGCCAGCTTTGCGGTTGGGGGGCCTACCTGCTGGTCATTGGCGTGCTGGCCGGTGGCATGTTTCTACTGTTCGGAGGCCGGGCCCGGCAACTCTGGCGATGGGAGATCCTGGTGGGGATGGAACTGGCCTGGCTGGGCGCGCTGACGATCACCCAATTGGCCGGAGGCTCCCAGAGCTGGCCGCAGAATCCCCGTGGCGGCGGTCTGGTAGGCTGGGCGCTGGGCGAACTCCTGAATCAGGTCTTCGGCTCCACCGGGGCCTGGGTGGTTGCCCTCGCTGTGACATTGACGGGATTGTGGACGACGTGGCATTTCCTGCCGCAGCAGATGACCAGCCCGGTGTCGTGGTACATGGCGGCTTTCCTGCGGGCCGTGTGGGAGGCCTCGGTCCAGCGTGGTCGGGCGGTCCGCACGCCAGCACCGGCCACAGGCGATGTGCTGGGGCTGGACTGGCCGGGCGACCTCGATGAGGAAATGCCGGAGCAAGAAACGCGGCAGATCCGGCGCGGTCTCAAGGTCCGTTCCACTCCGCGCCCCCGGCCGGTGAAACCTCAACCGCGCCCGGAGTCCTTACCTCCTTTGGACTTGCTGGCACCGGATGAGGGTGAGGCCCTCAGCGACGCCGCGGCGCGTGACAGGGCCAACCTGATCGAGCGCACGTTAGCCAGTTTCGGCATACCCGCGCGAGTGATCGAGGTCAACGTGGGGCCAACGGTGACGCAATTCGGCGTGGAACCACTCTACATCGAACGTAACGGCCTGCGGCGCAAGGTACGGGTCAGTCGCATTCAGGCGTTAGCCAACGATCTGGCGCTGGCGTTGGCCGCACCTTCCATTCGAATTGAAGCGCCGGTGCCCGGCCGCCCTTATGTGGGGATCGAGGTGCCCAATGCTGACGTGGCACTGGTGAACCTGCGGGGTGTGCTGGAGTCGCCCGAATTTCAACGGCTGCGCTCCCCCCTGGGCATTGCCCTGGGTCGGGATGTGTCAGGTACGCCAGCCGTGGCCGACCTGGCCCGTATGCCCCATCTCCTCATCGCCGGAGCCACCGGATCAGGCAAATCGGTCTGTGTGAACGCTATTGTGACCTGTCTGCTACTCAACAATGGGCCAGACCGGCTGCGCCTTCTGATGATAGATCCCAAGATGGTTGAGTTGGTAGGGTACAACGGTATTCCGCACTTGCTGGCACCGGTGGTGACCGATCTCAAGCAGGTGGTGGGTGCGCTGATCTGGATGACGTTGCAGATGGACGAGCGGTATCACCGGCTTAACGCCCTGGGTGTGCGCAACATAGAGGCTTACAATCGTAAAGTGGCCCGCCGTAAGGGGGAAGACGGGCCGTTGCCTTACATCGTGGTGATCATTGACGAGCTGGCCGACCTGATGATGACGGCGCCGGAGGAGGTTGAGCGGCATGTTTGCCGACTGGCCCAGATGGCGCGAGCCACCGGCATCCATCTGGTCATCGCCACGCAACGGCCGAGCGTGGACGTGGTCACCGGCTTGATCAAGGCCAACTTCCCCGCCCGTATCGCCTTTGCCGTCGCCTCGGGGATAGACTCCCGCGTGATTCTGGATCAGCCAGGGGCGGAGAAGCTGCTGGGGCGCGGTGATATGCTGTTCATGATGCCTGAATCCAGCAAGCTACGCCGCATCCAGGGGTGCTTCGTGTCCGATCAGGAGATCAGGGCGGTGGTGGACTTCTGGCGCCGGGCCAATACAGAGGAGCCGGTAGTGGCCGAGTCCCCGCTGCCGTGGGCAGGCCTGCTAGACGAGATGGAAGAGAAGGACGATCTCATTGAACAGGCGCTACGAGAATTGGAAGGGGTGGAGCGCACTTCAGTTTCCATGTTGCAGCGGCGTCTGCGCATCGGCTTCCCGCGTGCGGCGCGGCTGATCGAACAATTAGAGGAGATGGGAGTCGTGGGGCCAGACGAGGGAGGTGGCCGCTCGCGACGAGTGCTGCTATCCGACTCGAAGGGCGAGGACGAGGAGGATCTGCTGTTCGAGGATTAAGGCAACGAGGCGACAAGGCCCC
>DAOUAJ010000123.1:0-7008 GCA_034433615.1 Anaerolineae bacterium
TCTCCCAAGGTTGGGAGAGGGGGAGGGGGGTTGGGGGGGCAGGGGTGAGGGCCTCCCACGAGCTGTGGACCTCTACCGCGGCCCCTTCCTGGCCGGCTTCTCCCTGCTCGAAAGTCCCGAGTTCGAAATGTGGCTCACGCAGGAACAAGGGGCATACGAGCACCTGTACCTCCAGGCGCTGGCCACCCTGATCGAAGAGCGAGCGGCCAGAGGGGAGTATGCCGCGGCCATCGCCTATGCTCAGCGTTACCTGGAAACCGACGACCTGGCCGAGGACGTACATCGTCGCCTGATCGAACTCTACGCCGCGGCCGGGGATCGCAGCGCCGCCCTGCGCCAGTTCGAGCGCTGCGCGGCCGCCCTGGAGCGAGAGCTCGGCGTCAGCTCGCTGCCGGAGACCCGGGCCGTCTATCAGGCCATCCTGGCAAACCAACCGCCGCCCCGCCTGGCGATCAGGCCCATCTGGACGACCTTGCCCGGCCTACACGTGCCGCTGGTCGGCCGGGAGGAGGCAGTGCGCCGGCTGGAGGAGGCGTATGCCCGTGCCCAGGCAGGCCACGGCGGGGTCGTGCTGATTTCGGGCGAGGCAGGTATCGGCAAGTCGCGCCTGATGCAGGAGTTCGCCATCCGCCTGGCAGGCCAGGCCCTGATCCTGACAGGCGCCGGCCACCCTGAGACGCAGACCATGCCCTACCAGCCTATCATCGAGGCCCTGCGCACTGTGCTGAAACACGGAGACACGGGGACAAGGCGACAGGGAGACGTCTCCTTGTCTCCCCCTCTCCCCCTCTCCCTGTCTCCTGTATGGTTGTCCGAGGCGTCCCGGCTGCTGCCCGAGCTACGTACCCTGTACCCTGATTTGCCACCGCCGCTGCCGGCCGAACCGGACGAGGCCCGTAGTCGCTTGTTTGAGGCCCTACGTCAGATCATCCTAGGACCGGCGACCTCACCCCTGCTCCTCTGCTCCCCCGCTCCCTTGCTCCTCTGCCTGGCCGACCTCCACTGGGCCGACAGTGCCACGCTGGACTGGCTGGCCTACCTGGGGCGACACCTCTGTTCCCCCAAAAGCTCGGGGGATGAGGGGGCTGGCCGACTGCTGATCATCGGCGCCTACCGCAGCGAGGAGGCCGATGCTGTGGGCGAGCTGCGCTACAATCTGGCCCGCACGAACGCCCTCTCCGAGCTGAAGTTGTCGGGGTTGGATGTGGAGGATATTCTCCATCTCCTGCGGTACCTCACCCCACTCCCCCCAACCCCCTCTCTCCTCTCCTGCCCCCCTCGCTCCCCCCAATGTTGGGGGGATGGGGGGGCGGAAGAAGGGGCGAAGGGGGTGAGGGGTGAGGTCGCCCATCGGCTGCAACAGGCCACGGGCGGCAACCCCTTTTTCCTGCTGGAGATAATCAGGACGTTGATCGAGATGGGCCGGCTGCCCGGGGAGATGAACGATCTGGAAGACCTTCCTCTGCCCGACACCATTCGGCAGGTCGTGGAGGCGCGCTTGCGGCGGCTCGGCCCGACGGCCCGACAAATCCTGGAAGCGGCCGCGGTGTTGGGCTCGTCGTTTGGCTTCGACCTGGTGCGCTCGACGGCCGGCCGTCGCGAGCTGGAGACCATGGACGGCCTGGATGAGCTGGTGGCCCGGCAACTTCTGATAGAGCAGGAGGGCGGATTGGAAACCCGCCCCTACTACCGGTTCCACCATGACCTTACCCTGCGGGTGGTGGAGGTGGGTCTCAGCCCGGTGCGACGCCAGTTGTTGCATCGCCGCGCCGGCCGGACGTTGGAGCGCCTGGAGCCGGAAGCGGTGGCTGCTCTGGCGCGCCATTTCGATCTCGGCGATGAACCCGAGAAGGCGCTGCATTACCACGGGCTGGCAGCCCGCCGGGCAATGGCGCTCTTCGCCTGGCGGGAGGCCGAGGAGCACCAGAGCCGAATGTTGGCCCTGCTGGAGCGGCTTGACCCTAGGTGCGTCCAACCCGACCGTTTAGCCCGCCGCGGACAGGTGCTGGTAGAGCGCGCCCATCAGCGCTACCTGCAGGGCCGGTTGACGGAGCGCGACGCCGACCTGGCCACACTGACCGGCCTCGCCGAAGCCAGCGGCGACCAGGGCCTGCGCCTGCAAGCAGCGCTCCATCGCACCCGCTATCTGAACCTGGGCGGCCGATATCAGGAGGCCATCGCCGCGGCCGAGGCCGGCCTGGCCTGTGGGCAGACCCAGAAGACTGCCCCTACCCTCGCCCCCGCCTCTGCAGCGGTGAAATCAACCCTTTGTCACCTCCTGGTGGAGATCGGCTTCGCCCACTACCTTCTTGGCCAGCCACGAGAGGGGCTCGCCGCCCTGGAATCGGCTGTGGCCATCGCCGGAGAAGGAGCCGGCCCTGAGCTCCGGGGGCCTATCGCCCATCATCTCGGCTATATTTATCTCCACTTGGGGGAGTACGCCCGGGCGCTGGCCTATCAGCAGGACGCGTACACCTGCCACCAGGCCGCGGGCGATTACAATGGGATGGCCTGGGCCGGGTTGGACATGGGCTTTCTGTACCTGAAACTGGGGCGCTTCCCAGAAGCCGAACAACACCTGAGCGAGAGCCTGGGCCTGGTCCAGCGGATCGGTGCCCGGCCGGCCGAGGCCTATGCCCGCACCTACCTGGGCTACTGGGAACTGTATCGGGGCGATTATGCTGCTGCCGCCGAACGCTTCCGCCAGACCCTGCCCCTACACCAGGCGGTGCGCCAGGAGCACGGCGCGGTGGCCGCCGAGATCGGCCTGGGACTGGCGCTCTATCACCTGGGCGATTATACCGAGGCCCGGCTCCGGCTGCAGAGTGCCGTCGAACGGGCCCGCGCGGTGACTCACCGCCGGCGCCTGGTCGAGGCACTGGTCGGGCTGGGGATGGTAGAGCTGGCAGACGGCCATGCCCCTGCGGCCCGGCGATATCTGACCGAAGCGGTGGAGTTGGCCCGGATCAGCGAGTGCTACGAAGGTCTGGCAGCCGGGCTGGCCGCCCTGGCCTACGCCGAGCGGAAGAGCGGTGATTACGCCAATGCTCTCGCTCACGCCGGGGAAGCCGTTCGCTTCGCCCAGGAGAGCGCTCTGCCCGTCTGTGAGATGTGGGGTGAGGTGGAGGTTGGCCTGGCCCTGCTGGCTCAAGGCGAACCTGCAGCAGCTCTGGAGTACACCGAACAGGCCGTTGCCCTGGCGCCCCAGGCCCATGGGGCCTGGATCAGCCTCGAGCAGGTGCATCTGGCCCATGGGCGGGCTCTGGAGGCCCTAGGCCGGCTTGACGAGGCCACCGAACAGACCCGGCTGGCCGAGGCCATCGTCGCGGCCAAGGCCGACCGCACAGCGCATAAAACGTGAGACGTTCCCTTCTCGAGGTTTTGGACGAGCTACAGAGGAAGATACTCCACTCGATCTCGATACTCCTCTGGATTGCCTGTTTCCCAGATGAGCATCAAGTCTTCAATGATTTGACCAAGGGTGTATCGCCGGCGAAGTAGAAAGATCCCAGGAACATGACCGCCGGCCTCAAGATGTTCCCGAAGATGCTGAGGCAAGGAGCGCCGATTACGGGAGACCAACACATAACCCTCCCGTTCGACCCACTGCAGAATCTCAGGGTCGGGAGTCCCCAATGACGGGGCCATCTCATCGCCCACAGCCAGTATCTCCATCTCTGGCTTAAGCCGCAGCAGTTGGTCGCGGATAGCGTGGGGCGTATCTTCATCCAAGAGATAGCGAAACCGGCTCAAGAGATGCCTGACTCCTTATTAAGCGCCGCTCGATGAGCTTTGAGTTCGCGCAATCGTCTGATTTCCGGTGAAGGGTTACGTTCGTGTTCTAGCCAGGCCTGTTCTGTATATGCTCGCCATGCTTCCAGATAGGCATCCACCTGAGCACGGTTGCGGAAGTAATAAAGGAGGGTGGCGTATACCTGCTCCAGGGTCAGGCTACGATAGCGGGCCGCGATCTCTTCTGGACTGGCCCCCTCCAGATAGTCCTCCAACACTGTCTCAATCCCAATGCGGGTCCCCTTGATACGGATGTCCTCTGGGCTCAAAAAGTCGAAGTAACTCTCCAGTTCCATATCCACCTCCAATTTTGCCCCAATTATATAGACGCGCTGCCGACGAGTCAAAGAAGATGACCACACCAATTCCAAATATGACTTCCCTGAAAAAGCTCCCAAGCCCATCTGCGGGCGCCAAGAGCTACCTCCAACACGTGATCCGTGAAACGCGATGCGTGACAGTCGTGCCTCACGTTTTACGCATCACGTTTCACGCCCCGCTTGTAGCCATTTTGTAGCCACCCCTGCGCTATCATTTGGTTAAGTGCGGTAACCCTCGCCCTATACTGCTGCGCAGAGATGGGTTGTCGAGGTCGGTTTTGTTGATCATGCAGCGCTCGGCTGGCGGCGAACAGCGTACTGACTGCGTAAAGGTGAAAAAAGAAAGGAGATTAGACCATGCCAACCTATGTGATTCTGATGAACCTGACCGAGCAGGGTATCAAGGAGATCAAGGGGGCTCCGGAGCGGATCGGGAATGCAGCCAAGAACCTTGAGGCGGTTGGGGGGAAATTGCTGGCCTTCTACACCGTGATGGGCCCTTACGACTACGTTGCCATTGCCGAAGGGCCCAGTGACGAGATCGCTTTAGCGCAGTTGCTGGGCTTGGGCATGGCCGGCTACGTCAGAACAACGACCCTGAAAGCTTTCACGGTGGAGCAGTTCGCAGAGATCCTGAAGAAGCTCCCCTAGTCCTATCGCCGAAGAACGCGAGGGCGGAGATCAGCAAGAACCAACGTCAGTGCGCTGTTACCGCGTCAACCCTCCGCCGGTCTTTCCGCCCTCAGAACCATCCCTCTGTGCCGAGAGCTGCTGGGCAGGAGAGGCGCTTCCATGTCCATATCCATCGAGTATGCCTCATTCCTTCTTCGGCTATGGCGCGCCCCTCCCCACTCAGGGGAGGGGGAAGGGGGAGAGGTATCCGACTGGCACAGCGAAATCGAGCACATCCAGAGCGGACGGCGCTGGACATTTGACACTCTGGACGAGCTGCTGGGCTTTCTTCGCCAGCAGGCAAAAGACCCGGCGATTTGGAGATGAGGTGACGGTCACTTTCATTAAGGAGACAAACACGTGAACATCAACAGGCTCTTACGGTTTGCGGTTCTGATCGCCAGCATCGCATTGCTGGCCATCAGTATTGGCCCTTGGTCTAGTGGAAGCGCCAGCGCCCTGCCGCCGGCGCAGAGCGGCGGGACCGTCCCCTACTCCGGTAGCTTGGCCGACGACGCCGGACAACCCGTGGCCGACGGGACTTACGCCTTCACCTTCACGCTCTATGACGCCGAGACCGGCGGGGAGCTGCTGTGGAGGGAGACGCAGGAAGGTGTGACGGTGCAGGGCGGCGCGTTCGTCGCTCTGCTGGGAAGCGTGAACGGCCTCCCCAAGGAGGCGCTGGACGGCGGCGAACGCTGGCTGGAGGTCGCCGTGCAGGGGCCTGACGAAGCCAACTTCACCACCCTGGCCCCACGCCAACACCTGAGTGCCTCCTCGCCGGCTGCTCCAACCAGCCCGGCCGCCGGTCCGGCCTGCCCCCATGACCACTGGGGAGAGACGTGGGAAGGGAGCAGCGGTTCCCTCTACCTGCGCAATACTGCCAACGACAATCAGGTATGGCTTCCCGGACCCCTGTCTGGCATTATGGCTGTCAGCACTGCCTGGGCCGGCGTGTTCGGTCGAAGCGACAACAACATCGGTGTCCTTGGCGAGAGCACCAACCATTATGGTGGGGTGTTTCAGAGCAACAACGACCACCTCGATATGTACCTGGGTGGCAACGTGGGCCGGCTCAACTCCGATCCCTTCAACGAACACAGTCAATTGTTTCTCTCCAGCAACGCCGACGTGATCGTCAAACTGGACAACGATGGCGGGGAGGACCACGCCTTCCGCATCAAGAACTCGGGCGGCAACGATGTCTTCACCGTCAGCGAAGCTGGCAACATGTGGGCCGCGGGCCCGAAATCGGCCCTGGTGGAAACCACACATCACGGCCAGCGCCTGCTGTACGCTGTCGAAAGCCCTGAGATCTGGTTCGAGGATCTGGGCAGCGGCTTGCTTATGGATGGAGAGGCCACCGTTGCCTTCGATCCCGTCTTTGCCGAGACGGTCAATCTGGAAAAGGACTATCACGTCTTCGTGACGCCGCTGTGCCAGGAGCCGGCGCTGCTGTTCGTCACAGCCAAGAGCGCTGCCGGCTTCACAGTGCGAGGGGTGACGCTGAATGGCAAGCCGTCCCAATGTGGCTTTGACTACCGGGTCGTCGCCAAGCGGCTGGGCTACGAGGATGTCCGCCTTGAGGAGGCAGAGCAGCAGGAGGGCGAATGATGAGGACGCACACCCTTTCCCTTGCTGTCATTGCCCTGCTCTGTTTGTTGCTGGTAACCGGGGTCGTGGCAGCCCAATCGGGGGAGCCAACGGCGCAGTACATCGTAGCGTCGGGTGTGGCCTCTGGTGGGGGCTACCGCCTGACCGGCCTGGTCTGGCGGGTGCAAGGCTTAGCGGCCGGCGGAGGCTACTTGCTGACGGTTCCGGCCAGCCCCAGGCTGCGGGGTAACGGCTGCTGCTGTACTTACCTGCCCTGTGTGTTGCGCCACTCCCCGTAGTTGAGGTCCAGTGTCCAGGTGATGGTCACTTTCAAAGTGACCGTCACCTGAACAGAAGGAGAAGAAACCATGAACGCGAAACGATTCGTGCTGCGCGGGCTGCCGGCCGGCCTGCTGCTGGCAGCCGTTCTCTGCGCAGTGGCCGGCCGGCCCGCGAGCCACGCCACTGTTAGTGAGCCTGCCGACCCCCAGCAAAGCCTCACCCTCTACGCCATCGCCGACGCCACGGTCAGAAGCTGGCAACCGAACACCAACTTCGGCAGCGAGGGCTATCTGAACGTATCGTACAGCACCGGCGATGTGTTGGCCGAGGAAGTGGCCCTGCTCCGTTT
>DAOUAJ010000124.1:0-3562 GCA_034433615.1 Anaerolineae bacterium
CCCACCACGTCGTAGCGCCGGGCCAGCTCGCACTTGCGGCGCTCCAGGGGGTTCGTGGAGTGCATCTGCCGCCAGTGCTCCGGCGGGAACCGAGCATGCCCATGCCATGGTGGCGGCCCTGGTGCGCACCATCTTCGCCCAGCCCGATCACGAGGCCGCCAGGCGGCAACTGGAGCAGGTCTGTGCGATGCTCCAGCGGCGTTTCCCGCAGGCGGTGGGTGTCCCACAGCCGCTCGCGGTACCCGTTCCGGTAGGTCGTGCGCTCCGGCGTGCGCTCATAGCGCCCGGCCCCAGTCTGCTCCCGCACCTCCGCCTCCATGAACGCCTCCGCCAGCAAGCGGACACCCTCCCGCAGCGCATCCACCTGGGCATCGTCCCGGTACTGGCGTACAGCTCCAGAAGTGCCATTCTGAAATCGCCGGCCACCGGTGGCACCAACAGCATCCCTCCCTTCGCGTGTGGGTAGCCTGCCCCGAAGGGAAGCCGCCGGTGGCTTGCGCTGTCAATGCCACCCCGGGCCCTCTACCGACGCCCGGATTCTTACACCACCACCTGGGACGCTACTGCCCGAGCACCTGGCCGCCTACTTCCACGAGCACATGGTGATCGTCTCGCCGCGATTCCAGGAGCGGGTCGAGGGTCGAGAAGGGTGCGTGGCCAGCTATGGGGAGTTCGCGCACAGCGCTCGCATCCACCACTACGACGCCACGGAGCCCGACGTGCACGTGGTGGGCAAAACGGCGGTGGCGACCAGCCGCTTCGCCATCACCTACTCCATCGACACGACCGACTTCCAGGATTCGGGCTGGGATGTGTGGGTGTTCGCGCGCACAGGCGAGACGTGGCAGGCGGTCTGGCGCACGACAATACCCGCGCCGTAACCACATCAGCCCCCCGGAAGCGGAAGGCGCCAAAGGTCCCGGGCCAGGTCTACGGGGCCGTGGAAGGCCCCCGCTGCCTCTTCCCGGATCGTCCTGGCGGGGATGACGGTCTCTGACGGAAGGTGAGTGAGAACCAACCGCTTCACGTCAGCTCGCGCGGCGATTACCCCAGCTTCCTCGCCGGTGGAGTGCGGCATGATTCGTGCCTGTGCCAAATGCGCCCGGTCCCAAGTTGCCTCGTGCACCAGCAGGTCAACACCCGCTGCCGCCGCAACCACCGACTCCGTCGGACCGGTGTCCCCGCCCACGACGACCACCGTGCTCCCGAGCACAATTCGGTATCCGACGCTTCCGGAGATGTGTTCCACCGGAAAGGCCTCGACCCGCACGCCAGCGAGTGCCTCGCATGATTCGCCGGCCCGGAGCGCGACGAAGGCAAAACCACCTCGGTGTCCTGAGAGATGATGCATGCGACCGAGCGCCTCGACGGTCTCTTCACTGCCAAATGTCGTCAGATGTGCCAATGCTTCTGGGCAACGCAGCCGCAACCAGATGAGCAACGGGAAGAGCCCGCCGATGTGATCCCAATGTTGGTGGGTAACGAAGATCCCTTGCAGGTCTACGGGCCGTAGTCCAGCTCGAAGTATCTGTCGTAACGTCTCTAGGCCGCTTCCAGCATCGAACAGCACAAAGGGGCCGCCATCGCGGACCAAAGCCAGAGCCGACTGGCAGCGCTCCTCGTTGTCTGCAGCCCCCGTGCCGAGGAAGACTAAACTATGGTCCCCTGTGGATCGTTCCCCACCGCCGCGTGGCACGCATACGCCTCCAGACCCATGACATCCCCACACCCAGAACCGTTGCCAGGAGCAGCCCACTGCTGATCGGCCTCTGGAAGAAGACCAGCGGATCACCCCTGCTCAGATAGAGGCTCTGTCGAAACGTTCGTTCCAGCATCGGCCCCAGGACGAGGGCCAAGATCATCGGTGCCACGTCAAAGTCGAGTTTTCGCAGGATGTAGCCAACGATGCCCATACCGACCAACACGAACAGGTCCAGTACACTATTGTTCACGCTGAACGTGCCCGCCAACATGAAGATAAGAATGAGCGCAAGCAGAATCGGCTGAGGTATCCGCAGGAGGCTCACCCACATGCCGACCAGCGGTAGGTTCAGAATCAGGAGGGCGGCGTTGCCAACGTACATGGACGCCACCAGGCCCCAAAACACCTCCGGACGTTCCTGCATGAGCAGCGGCCCCGGTTGCACTCCGTGAATCATGAGAGCGGAGAGAAGCATGGCCACCGCTGGAGCAAAAGGCACCCCCAGAGCCATCAGCGGGACCATGGCCCCCGTGGTTGCCGCGTTGTTGGCCGCTTCGGGCCCCGCCACGCCCTCGATGGCACCGCGGCCAAACTCATCCGGGCGTTTGGCAAACCGACGCTCCAGGTTGTACGAAGCGAAGGACGCGATGACTACAGCAGGGCCTGGGATAAGGCCGACCGGAAAGCCCACGGTGGTCCCCCTGAGGATTGCGGGCAGCGCACGCCGCCACTCGGCCCGAGAAGGCCACAGGTCCCTGAACCGGATCCCGACGATCTGCGGGAGCCCTCCCATTCGCTCAGCGACCAACAGAACTTCTGCCATGCCAAACAGCCCCATCGCCACCGGAACCAGCTCGATCCCCTGGGCCAGGCCGAGCCTGCCGAAGGTATACCGTCTCACCCCCGAAATCGGCTCCATCCCTACGGTCCCGAGCGCCAAACCAAGGGCCAGAACCAACAGGCCCTTCCACACAGACCCACCAGACATCCGGGACAGCACAAAGAGCCCCACCAGCGCCAGCGCAAAATACTCCGGCGGCCCGAAGGCCAAGGCGAAATTGGCGAGGGCCGGCGCAAACAACATGAGCCCGACGACACCCAGAGTACCTGCCACGAACGAGCCAACGGCCGCTACTGCCAATGCGGCACCTGCCCGTCCCCTTCTCGCCATCTGGTAACCGTCCAGCGCGGTGACCACCGAAGCGGTCTCTCCCGGGACGTTCATCAAGATCGACGTGGTAGAGCCACCGTACATACTGCCATAGTAGATTGCCGCCAGCATGACCAGCGCAGTCTCCGGTCTCAACCCCAGCGTTGCCGGCAGGAGCAACGCCATGGCCCCGATAGGGCCGAGCCCTGGCAGCACCCCCACGAGGGTTCCGATTGTGGCTCCGGTCAGGGCTGCCAGCAGATTCTCCCACGCAAGGGCAACAGAGAAACCGTAGAGCAAACCGCCAATGGCACTCATTCAAGCCGACCCGGCGCCGCCACCAGTCTCACACGGTTCCCTCGGCAGCCGTCACCTCAACTTCAGCTTTCTAACCATGTCGCCAAAGAACGCGTAGTCACGCTCAAGCTGTCGCTTCAGGTCGGACGGCCCCATGTAGTCAATGACGTAGCTATTGTCGTCAGCAAACCTCCTGAACGCCTCGGTCTCAAGGGCCTTCTTGAGGGCGTCGTGCAGGATCTGCACCACCCGGTCCGGGGTGGTCTTGGGGACGATCACAAAGTGATAGACCCCCGCGGTGATGTCGTACCCCAGTTCGGGGAAGATCGGCACACCTGGAAACAGCGGGTTCCGCTTTGCGGCGAAAATCGCCAGCGCCCGCATCCTGCCGGCTCGTATATGAGGTATCACCT
>DAOUAJ010000125.1:0-12131 GCA_034433615.1 Anaerolineae bacterium
GGCACGCGCCGGCGCGGGGCGGACACCGGCCGTTCGGCCTGGAGACCCAGCCGGGCTGCCTCGCACAGCTCTATTAACGGGCAATGGGGGCAATCGGGGGTGCGCGAGGTGCACACGGTGGCGCCCAGGTCCATCAGCGCCTCGTTGAACCGCCCGGCCTGACCGGTCGGCAAGAGGGAGCGGGCCAGTTCCCACAAATGGCGTCGCACGGCCGGTTGGCGCGGGTCTTCGGCGACATTAAACAGACGACATAGAACGCGGCGCGCATTGCCGTCCAGCGCCGGCTCGTCCTGCCCGAAGGCGATGCTTAAGATCGCGCCCGCCGTGTAATCGCCGATGCCGGGGAGGGCCAGGAGGTCTGCCCGATTAGCGGGAAGGCGCCCGCCGTGTTCCGTCACCACGCGCTGAGCAGCTCTGTGCAGGTTACGAGCCCGCGCGTAGTAGCCCAACCCCTCCCAGGCTTTCAGCACCTCGTCTAAGGGGGCCGCGGCCAGGTCGTGGATGGTCGGAAACCGTTGCAACCAGCGAGCGAAGTACGGCGCTACCGTGGTCACTTGCGTCTGCTGGAGCATGATCTCTGATACCCAGATATGGTAAGGGTCGCGGGTGTGGCGCCAGGGCAGATCACGCAGGTGTTCATTGGCCCATGTCAACAGGCGATGGGTGATCGGGTGCTGCCGGGGAGGGAGAACGCTCATGGGTTCGCCGTGCGACGCGTCTCAAGAGAGCCTGGCTTCGTCAGCGCGGTACGGTTTGCAATGCACCACACTGGGCTGCCAGCCAGATGACGGTGATGAGCGCCAGGATAACCCAGGCCCAGATGGGCAAACCCCAAAGGGTGCTGGGGTTACGACGTTTTTCAGGAGCAGGTCTGGGTAAAACGGTCTGGCAACGCCAGCATACCCGCTTATCGTCAGGGTTCCAGGTGCCGCACTTGGGGCAGTTGGGCATAGCAATATCTCCTCCTCCAAGAGCATGATAGCACAAAAGGGTAGGCTGGGCAAGGGAATTGGTGCGTATTCCATTTGTAGCCACGTGCTACGCAATACACAGCGCGCACTATGTTTCACGTTTCGCGAGATTATGCCCCGTTTCATCATCGAACAGGTACAGTCCCTCAGGGTCGGGGGCCAAGGTTACGTGGTCGCCCCGGGCTACCGGCATGTCCTGAGGCACCTGGGCGATCAGGCTGAGGTCTCCCAGACGCAGATGAACGAACTGAGTGCGGGTGGACGGCATGGGCTCTATGACTTCGACTGTGCCGGTGGCGGGGGTAACCGGACCGGCAAGCAGGTGCAGGCTTTCCGGACGAACACCCAGGCGCACCGCCTGCCCCTCTCGCGCCAGGCCGTGCAGGCGTTGAGGGAGGGCAATACGCAAAGGGCCACGCACGAACTCATCTCCTTCGATATGCCCAGGCAGGAAGTTCATGGGGGGCATTCCGAAGAAGCTGGCCACAAAGGTGTCTACCGGATAATCGTACAGATCACGGAAACTGCCTACCTGGACGATCCGGCCCTGCCGCATGACGGCGATGCGGTCACCCATCGCCACCGCCTCTGTCTGATCATGGGTGACATAAACGCTGGTGACCCGGAAGCGGTTGAGCAGACGCCTGATCTGTACGCGGGTGTCTGAACGCAGCTTGGCGTCCAGGTTAGAGAGCGGTTCGTCGAACAGGAACAGCTTGGGGTCGCGCACGATGCAGCGGCCGATGGCCACGCGCTGTTGCTCGCCACCGGAGAGAGTGGGGGGCTTGCGCGCCAGAAGGTACTTGAAGCTGACCCCCAGAATCTCCGCCGCCTCTCGCACCTTGGGATCAATCTCCTGCTCCCGCTTGCGTAGCCGGTAGAAGAACCCCAGATTATCGTAGGCATCCCAATGAGGATAGAGGGCATAGTTCTGGAAGACCATGCCGATGCCGCGGTCTTTGGGGGGTACCTCGGCCATATCTCGCCCGTCGTAGAGGACGCGGCCGTGGTCTGGACTCTCCAGGCCGGCGATGACCCGTAGCAACGTGGATTTGCCGCAGCCGGAAGGCCCCACGATGCCCATGACTTCACCATGGTGGATGGTCAGATTGATGCCATCCAGTGCCACGATGTACGCACCGGCCGCGCCCTCTTCCCCCAGCAGGCGGGTCTTCTCCTGACGCCCGATGGGAAGCGTTTGCCGTACGAACCGTTTATAAACACCTTCCACCCGAATCTCAGCCATGATCCCTCGCCTTAAAGGGTCCTCTACCTGGGCTTGGCGATGAACTCGCGTACGCGCAGGTCCAGGAATGTGCGGGGATAGGCTGGCGTCAGCACCAGTGCCGTATCGGCCCCGCTGTCCGTGCCGGCGATGGCGATGACATCCTGGCTCATGTCCAGCAGGCCGGCGTCTGCGGCCATGAGCGTGATTTCGATGGCGACTTTAGTGCCCTGCGAGAAGCGGTATAACGTTTCCCGCACGATCTCGCTGGGCGCCTGGCCCCCGAACTTCTCGCTGAACGCGCTGTTGACGTCATCCCCCAGCGCGTGGATGCCGGTGAGCACGGTAGCGCCGGAGGCCTCCACCGCGCGACGTTCCTCTGGCGTCATGGTCCAGCCGTCTGCCTCAAACCCGTGACAGATGGACACGGCGATCACGCGAATACCGGCGGGGCCGAACAGCGCCTGAGCACGGCGGGCGGTCTCGCCGTGCGACGACGCCACTACGACCTGGCGGATACCCAGCGCCCGGGCGCGCTCCAGTGCCGCTCGCAGCGTGATGTCCGTGTTTTGCGGGCCGGGCTTCTCGAAGTAATGAACGGTCAGTTCCATAAGAATAGCCTCCTTTTACGCCGCCACCACCCTCGGTTGACGGCGCCCTGGTTCATGGAAGGATGTCCATAGCAGTAACGCAGCCAGTAACCGTCCTGCGCCGGAGATCAAAAAGACCGGCTTAAACCCTATCTGATCAGCCAGCGCACCGCCGATCAGCGGCCCGGCGCACGTGCCCATGAAGATTAGCATCTGATATGCCTTAACCGCCTGTGGTCGCGCCGGTTCGGGCGCCAATGTCATGAGCAGTCGGAAGGCGGCCAGGTTGTACGCGGCCCATAAGATGCCCGACAGCGCGTTGAGAAATGCCACTTGCCAGGCGGCTGTCACCATAGCCCAGGCCCACGGCACCAGAGGGATGATCAGCCCGGTCAGGCGGATCACCCATAACGCGCCGCGGTAGCGGACCACGTCGGCCACAATGTGACTGCTGGCAAGCCCGAAGAACAGGCTGACAGCGGCAAGCGTGCCAACCCCCAGTGCGGTGGCTCCCAGGCCGGTAACCAGGTAGACGTTCAAGAAAGGAACGGTCATTTGCAGAGAGAGTGTCCACAGTAATCCAATGGCGCAAAAGGCCAGAAACCCACGTTCGCTCCTGAGGGCTTGCCACGTGTCGGAGCGAGGCGTCGCGGGGAGCGGTGGAACTGCCTGGCATGGAATGGGCGGGATACGGGCAAAAGCGATCAAGCCGGCCAGGCCGATCAGAAAAGCAAGGATAAAGTTGATCTGATAACCCAACAAGCGACCACCGCCCATCTGGATGATCAATCCAGCCGTGGGCAACGCAAGGATAGCTGCCGCTTCCATCATATCCTTGCGATCGTGTAGATAGGAACCGCGCACGTGGTGCGGCACCAACTCGGTGGAAAAGGCCGTCCACGCCGAGTGAATCAGATTGAACAGGAAGGCTCGCGTGGCCCACAAGGCGATCAGCGCAGGCAACAGTGAAGATGGCGCTATCAATAGTGGCAGTAGTGCGATGGCCAGGTATGCCAGCCGTGCCGTTCCGATGGTCAGCAGGATAGCCATCTGGCGGTGTTGAGAGCAATGAGCGGCCAGATACGTAGCGGAAGGCAAAGCCAGCGCGCCCAACAGGCTGGCCGTAGCCGCCAGGATGCCCAATTGCAGATTAGACGCGCCTAGCATCAACGCGAACAGTGGCACAAAGGTCAGCCCAAGCTGGTCGCTGACCTTGCCCAGGGCGCCGTCAATCAAGAACAGCCGGAGAGGGCCGACTCGCTCTGGCGGGATAGATGGAGGTGGCGCCAGAGCAACTTTCAGGCTCAACCTCAGGCCGTAGAAGGAGCGCGCTAGCGTTAACAGGCGATTGTGAAACAAAGGAACGCGCCGTCCGTTGACGGCGCGGAGATCGGGCGAATTCATACCAACCGTATTCCTCGACAGTGAGTACCGTCAGCTTGCGAGAAGGATGCCATGACGTGCAGGCAAGTTGATTATAACACAGTGCAGAAGGCATGCAAGTGAAGCCCTGTTCACACTGGGTCTTATACTTTGCTAACGCAATTCATAGCCCTCTCTTACGTTTGTCGCCTATAGTGGGGCAGGAAGCAATGAGGCGAGGAGGCGTTATGCGTTTTGACCGATTTACTCAGAAAGCTCAAGAGGCCGTTCTGGAGGCCCAGAATTTGGCCCAGGAATACCATCATCCACAGGTGGAGCCCGAACACCTGCTGAAAGCGTTAATCGAGCAAGAGGGTGGCGTCGTGCCGTCCGTATTGAATCGCATTGGCACCGACCCGCGATTGGTCCTGCGGTCTGTAGAACAGGCATTAGCCGGCAAGCCACGCGCCACCGGGGCTGGCGTGCAGATCGGCATGAGCCGGCAACTGGCGGACATCCTGGAAGAGGCCGAGGACATTGCCGAGAACATGCGGGACGAGTACACGTCCACCGAACACTTGTTGATGGCGATGGCCCAGCCGAAAGCCGGCCCGATTCGGGACCTGCTGGCGCGCCATGGCGTAGATTACAACGCGATCATGCAGGCGCTGGCCGGCGTCCGTGGTTCGCAGCGAGTGACCAGTCCTACGCCAGAGGCGCAGTACGAGGCGCTGGCCAAGTACGGCCGTGACCTGACGGGCGAGGCACGCAAGGGCAAGCTCGACCCCGTCATCGGCCGCGACGAGGAGATTCGCCGCGTGATTCAGATTCTCAGCCGGCGTACTAAGAACAACCCGGTGCTGATCGGTGAGCCGGGCGTGGGCAAGACTGCCATCGTCGAGGGGTTGGCACAGCGCATCGTGCGGGGTGACGTGCCGGCCGGTTTGAAGGATAAGCGGATCGTGGCATTGGACCTGGGCGCGCTGGTGGCAGGCACCAAGTATCGCGGTGAGTTCGAGGAGCGGCTCAAAGCCGTCCTGAAGGAAATCCAGGGCGCTGAGGGCCAGATTATCCTGTTCATTGACGAGATGCATACCCTGGTAGGGGCCGGCGCAGCCGAGGGCGCGATAGATGCCAGTAACATGCTCAAGCCCATGCTGGCCCGCGGCGAGCTGCACGCCATCGGTGCGACGACCCTGGACGAGTATCGCAAGCACATCGAGAAGGACGCGGCCCTGGAACGACGTTTCCAGCCGGTGTTTGTAGACGAGCCGACGGTAGAAGATACCATCAGCATCCTGCGCGGCCTGAAGGAGCGCTACGAGGTGCATCATGGCACGCGCATCACCGACAGCGCGGTGATCGCGGCCGCGACGTTGTCGCATCGCTATATCTCGGACCGCTTCCTGCCCGACAAGGCGATTGACCTGATTGACGAGGCGGCGGCAGCCCTGCGCATGCAGATTGACTCTAAGCCTGCCGAGCTGGACGAGATTGATCGCGAGATTATGCAGTTGGAGATCGAGCAGGAGGCCTTGAAAAAGGAGAAGGATGAGGCCAGCCGGGAACGCCTGCAACGGATCGAGCAGGAGCTGGCTCAACTGCGGGAGAGGAGCACAGAGCTGTCGGCCCGTTGGGAGGCGGAGAAAGCAGCGATCCAGAGGGTGCAAGGCATCAAGGCGCAGATTGACCAGGTGCGGGTGGAAATCGAGCAGGCGGAGCGGGAGTATGATCTGCAAAGGGCGGCGGAATTACGATACGGCCGGCTGCGCCAGCTTGAGCAGGACCTGGCCCAGGCAGAGGCGCTGTTGCGCCGGCTGCAACAAGACGGCGCGCTGTTGAAAGAAGAGGTGGACGCCGAGGACATTGCGGCCATCGTCTCCAAGTGGACCGGCATCCCGGTCGCCAGGCTGATGGAGGGCGAAATCGAGAAGCTCATCCACATGGAGGAGCGGCTGCACCAGCGCGTGGTTGGCCAGGATGAGGCGATCCAGGCGGTAGCCGCGGCCGTGCGTCGGGCGCGGGCCGGTTTGCAAGACCCCAACCGCCCGATCGGTTCCTTCATCTTCCTGGGGCCGACCGGCGTGGGGAAGACGGAGCTGGCGCGAGCATTGGCGGAGTTCCTCTTCGACGATGAACACAACATGGTCCGCATTGACATGAGCGAATATCAGGAGCGGCACACCGTCGCCCGGCTGATCGGCGCCCCGCCCGGCTATGTGGGCTATGAGGAAGGGGGCCAGTTGACGGAGGCGGTGCGGCGGCGGCCTTACAGCGTGGTCCTCTTTGATGAGATCGAGAAAGCGCACAACGAGGTCTTCAACGTGCTCTTGCAGGTGCTGGACGATGGCCGGTTGACCGATGGCCACGGCCGCACGGTGGATTTCAAGAACACGGTGATCATCATGACCAGCAACGTCGGCAGCCAGTATATCTCAGAACTGGTGCGTGACGAAGAGGCGATGCGGGCGCAGGTGATGGCAGCCATGCGCCAGCACTTCCGGCCGGAGTTCTTAAACCGCGTGGACGAGATCGTGATCTTCCATCCGCTACAGAGGGAGCACCTGAACCAGATCATCGAGATCCAGTTGGGGCGGCTGCGTCAGCTCATGGCCGAGCGCAAGATCACCCTCGCGCTCACCGATGCAGCCAAGGGGATCATCGTAAGCGAGGGCTACGATCCGGTGTATGGCGCCCGGCCCTTGAAGCGGGTGTTGCAGCGGCGCATCCAGGACCCACTGGCCCTGAAGATCCTGCAAGGCGAGGTGCGTGACGGCGACCACGTGGTGGTGGATGCCAGCAACGGCGAGTTGGTTTTCACCGTCGCCGTGGGGGTGTAGCTTACTGGGCGCACATCTCATGCGTCTCTCAAGCTACACCCATGGCCACCGCCGAAAGTCAAACAAGAGTACGCCTCCAGCCTGGGCTGCCGCTTCGGTCTCCGGGGTGAAGCCGTTGCGGGCGAACAGGGCCAGGTGAGGACGAAGGTGCCCCGCTGCCCCGGCTATCTCTTCAGCACGTGCCCGTAGCTCATCCAGCACATTCAGCCCCACCGGCCTGGCCCACCACTTACATTCCCCCAGCAGAATGTCCTCATCTCCCACGGCGCACAGGTCCACTTCGGCGGTACGAGACCACCATGCACCCACGCGGCGCGCGGTGAAGGGGAGTTGTCCCTTCTCGCTCAAGCGCCAAATTTGCTCGCGGCATACGCTCTCGAAGGCGGGGCCGGCATAGACGTCAAGCTCCGCAGCCACCTTCCGGGTGACCGGCTCTGTCTGACCCCGCTCCAGGAGGCTGCGGTTGGGTGACACGTAGCGGAACCAGAAGCGGAAAAAGCTGTCGGCCAGGCGATAGAAGGCGCGGCGTGAACGCTCCGGGTGAGGCTCGGTGGCTGGCACCACTCGCTCCACCAGCCCCAGATCGCGCAGGTTGTTCAGATAGTAGGTCAGGGCCGAAAGGGGCAGCCCCGCTCGTTGGGCAATCTCGTTGGGACGAGTGGCCCCGCCAGCGATGGCCTCCAGCACTGAGAAATAGTTGGTTGGATCACGCAACTCAGTCTGTAGGAGCAAGCGCGGCTCGTTGTGTAGGAAGGTGCCACGTTGCAGAATCCGGTGCTCAATGTTCTCCAGAAGGCCCAGATCGGAATCGAAAGCAATCAGATAAGCCGGCATGCCGCCCAGCACCGCATAGGCACGGAGCTGCTCCTCAGGGGATAACCAGGCCAACAGCGAGGTCGCTTCCTGGAAAGTGAAGGGTTGAAGGTGCCAGTCTCCGGTACGGCGACCGTAGAGCGGGGCACGATAGCCCAATACGTGTTGCATCATCATGCCCACATAGCTGCCGCACAGGATCAGCATGATCTGAGTGTGGCGAAGGGTTTCATCCCAAGTCCGTTGCAGCATCGAGGCGATGCCCGGCTGGGCGCTCACCAGATAGGTGAACTCGTCAAAAACCACCACGAGCCGCTTTTCCTGAGCCAGACGAGCCAGACGAGCCAGCCCCTGATCCCAATCGCGATATACGCCCTCTACCTCCGGGTCTCCGTGGACGTGCTGGCTCACGGCGCGCGAGAACTGGACCAGATTGGCCTCGGCGGTGCCCAGGTCAGCCACGAAGAAGATATGGGGTTTGTCCCGGCAGAACTGATGCAAGAGATCGGTCTTGCCCACCCGCCGCCGCCCGTAGATCACGACCAGCGCAGCCCGGTCGCTGCGGAATTGCTGCTCCAGGAAGGCCAGTTCGGCCTCACGGTTCACGAACATGAGCTGTTTCCCTACCCTGCAATGATAGTTAATCTAAGCATACTTAGTCTAAGTGTATTTAGTATATTCTTTTTGCTTTGAGTGTCAAGCGTCCCTCCTTTGTGACCCGAGGACGATTTGGTGCTATAATGGACAGGGAAAGGTTAGCAACGCAGTGAATATCCATGGCCTGCGGTCCGATGGTGGACTTTCCCTCGCAGCCATTGTAACCAAACCCTGGCCTTGAGTAAACCAGGCGAGGAATTTTTGTGTTGTGCAGTTTCAAACATACGGAGGTCCTGATATGGCCGATCATCCTTGTCGGGAGCGTCTGGAACGATGCAGCCGCCTGATGAAAGCAGCAGGGCTGGACGCCCTCCTGCTCACCAAGCCGTCTAACATGTTCTATCTCACGGGTGATGGGCGTCTGTGCGCGTACGCCATGATCACCCAGGACGGAAAAGTGGCCCTGGGCGTCCCTCAGACCGACGTGAAGGATGTCAAATCGCTCGCCTGCTTCGATCACATCGTCGGCTTTGAGGACGAGGTGGGCATGATCCACTCCATCGCTCATTACTTCGAGCAGTTCGGCATCCGTCAGGGTGTGGTGGGGCTGGAGTACACTTTTCTCACCCAGTCCATGATGGGCATGGTCACCCATCCGCACGCTAAGCCGGAGAAAGTGACCGTCAAGGACTGTACCCACATCCTGTCTGAGCTGCGTATGGTCAAGGAGGCTGGGGAAGTGGAACGCATCCGGACGGCGGCGAGAGTGGCCGACGCCGGGATGCAGGCGGCCGTGGAAGCCGTGAAGCCGGGCATTACGGAAAGCCAGGTGGCGGCCGCGGCTGAGTACGCCATGCGACAGGCCGGCGCTGAGGAGTTCTGGCGCACTTACGTGTCCTCAGGGCCGCGCACCAACATCGCCCACGGGTTGCCGACGCTGCGCAAGCTACAGACGGGCGATTTGGTGATGATTGACGTCCACCCCATCGTGGACGGCTACAGCGCGGACCTCTGTCGCACCGTGTGCGTGGGCCAGCCGACGGCTGAGCAGCAAACCGCCTACGACCTGTACTTGAAAGCTCAGCAGGCTACCATCGCCAAAGTCAAGGCGGGGGTCGGGATGGTGGAGTTGGAACAGACCCTGCATGGCATACTTAAAGAGGCGGGGCATGGCGAGCATGTCTTCGGCCCGCCCATCCACGGTGTGGGCATCGAGTTTGAAGAGGCTCCCTTGCCGCCGGGCCATGCCTTCTTCCACGGCGAGAAGGCGCCACCGCCGTTAGCGGCCAACGTGGTCATCGCGGTGGGCAACTGTGGATTGTACACCGGCCCCTGGGGCGTGCGGGTGGAGGACACAGTGGTGGTCGGCCTGGAGGGGCCGGAGATTCTGACCGGGTATCCGCGCTCATTGACGTAGATACGACCGCCGAGTTTGAGCAGAGGTGCGGGGGTGCAGAGGAGACGAGGAGACAAAAAGAGAGGGAGACGGTCTTCGCGTCTCCTTCTCCCCGTGTCTCCCTGCCTCCCGTGCTCCCTTGCTCCCTTGCACAGAGCATTGAGGCGCTCGCCGGGGCCGGAGTACCTGGCAGAGGTGAAGCGCCTGGCCCTTTCGGTCCCGGGCGTGCTGGGTGTGCACGACCTGCGGGCCGAGTACATCGGGCCGGACATCGTTCATGCCGGGATGCACATCGAGGTGCGGCGAGGATTGCCCATCGAAGAGGCGGATCGCATCGCCGAGGAAGCGTACGAGCGGGTGCAACAGGCCATAGACTGCCGTTATTGCATCATCCACGTGGACGCAGCAGAACCGGAGGGTGTGCCACTGGCAGAAAGGACAACCGCTCGGCTCAACGGCGCATAGAAAAGGATGACTCATGTCCACTCGCAGCTCAGTCACTGGAAGTGTATCTACTTACCTTCCCTCCACTTTCCGCGCCTTGCGCCACAGAAACTATCGCCTGTTCTTCTTCGGCCAGATGATCTCGCTCATCGGTACGTGGATGCAGACGATTGCCCAGCAGTGGCTGGTGTATCGGTTGACAGGTTCAGCAACGATGCTGGGTATGGTCAACCTGGTGGCCGTGCTGCCGCTGGTCCCGTTGTCACTGTGGGGTGGCTCGCTGGCCGATCGTTTCTCCAAACGTTCGATCATAGTGATCACTCAGTCAGTTATGATGGTGCAGGCTTTCATCCTGGCTGGGCTGACGTGGGCGGGTGTAGTTCAGGTGTGGCACGTGATGTTGCTGGCCGTAGTGCTGGGCGCGGCGAACGCTGTGGATGTGCCGGCCCGCCAGGCGTTTGTGGTAGAGATGGTCAACGGCAAAGAGGACCTGACTAACGCCATTGGATTAAATTCGACGATTTTCAATGCGGCGCGCGCCATCGGCCCGGCGGTGGCAGGCGCGGCTGTGGCAACCACCGGCGAAGCGGGCGCGTTTTGCATCAACGGGATCAGCTTTCTTGCCGTCATCGCCGGCTTGTTGATGATGCACCTGCCCGCTACGCCGCGCCCGCTCCGCCAACCCAGGCTGGGAACGCACCTATGGGAAGCCATGCGGTACGTACGAAGCCATCAGGTGGTGATGGTGTTGATGAGCCTGGTGGCCGTGTCAGCCTTTCTCTCGATGCCGTATAGCACGCTGCTGCCGGTCTTCGCCAAAAGCGTGCTGGACGAAAGCGCAAGGCCAATGCTGGATTTCATGTGTACCGGATCACGTGCGCTGTTCACGTGCCAATCGCCAGACGCTTTGACTTACGGGCTGTTGATGGCCGCTACCGGCCTAGGGGCGGTGACGGGGGCGTTGTTTGTGGCTTCTCTACCCGCAAGCGCACGGCGCGGCCGATGGTTGACTCTGGGCAACCTGAGTTTCCCGATATTGCTTGTGGGTATGGCGCTATCGCGCTCGTTCGCGGTGACGCTGGCCTTGCTGGTGGGCATCGGCTTCAGCTTCGTTGCTCAGAACGCGTTGGCCAATACTTTGATCCAGATCGCTGTACCCGATGAATTACGCGGGCGGGTGATGAGTTTCTATTCGCTCACGTTCCAGGGCATGATGCGCCTGGGAGGCATGCAGGCTGGCTTGATGGGAGATTATTTGGGTGCACCGATGGCTGTGGGCATTGGAGCCCTGGTCTGCCTGGCCTACGGCGCATTCGTCGCATGGCACTATCCTCGCGTGCGAGAAATGGTGTAGGCATGTGAGCTACTGACTCGCCTGGCCCAGCAAGCCGGAAATCGTCCCGGCGATGATCGCGCCGATCATCGCCCCCAAGATGGCTCCCAAAAGTGCACCCAGGAGCCCCTTACCGATCGCTCCCAACACGATGGCCCCGATGATCGCACTTCCAATCACCCATCGCCTGCTGATATGGCGATCTGCCTTGTAGGTCACAACCGGGTCCTGGACCAGGCCTCCCCGGATGGTGAGATCACACCCTTCCTGGATCCTGATCCCGGCCCTGGCGTTGTCGAAGACCAGGCAATCCTCCACGGTAGCCTGCGCGCTGTGATAGGCCCAGATGCCATCCCCCCTGTTGTTGTGGACCTGGCAGTGCCGAAGGACCAGGGTGCTGTCCTCGCAGATCTCCACGCCAGCATATTTATTGCCGACGATGTCGCAATCCTCCACTACTCCTCGGCCGCTCTCGTAGACGGAAACGCCGACCCCCTCCCCATCGTGGATGCGACAGCGCCGGATGATCGGATTAGCGGTGGGGCCGTGAATGCCCACGC
>DAOUAJ010000126.1:0-10143 GCA_034433615.1 Anaerolineae bacterium
ACACACCACCCTGGCGCCCAGATCAGCCGCATGTTGGTAACCACGAGCGTGGATCCCTGCCGCCCAGCCACTTCCAATCAGGCCGATACCGACCCTGGCACTCATTCTCTTTCAACCTCTTCGTCTATGTCTATGCAACATTATCCCGGCAGAGGGCGACCGCAAGGGATCGCCTCTACCGGTTTTGAATGCACCCCTAACAGGGGAAGAACTCCATGATGTGGATATCGCCGGGGGTGGGGTATCCGCCGAATATCTCATAGATCAGGCGGCTGATCGGCTCCTGGCTGGCCTCCGCCAACAGCCCGATGAGCTGCGGCAGCACGTCCTGGCCCTGGTGACGCAGCTTGAGGATAAAATCAAAGTTGCGTTCGCCTGCGGGTCCAGGTCCGCCAGTAGCACCCTGGCCTGCCTACGCAGCTCAGGGCAGGCCGCTTTGCCCTGCATGACCAGCCAGCCGGCTACCTTCACCGCCGTCGTGGTCTTGCCGGTGCCGCGCTTGCAGCCAGCTACAGCGATGATCCGGGTCATCTCAAGATACGTAAAGTGTTATGGTCAATGCTCATCTGGACTGAGCCGCTTGTAAGAAGCGCTGGGCAATCCCCTGGGCCTCCTCATCAAGCGCATCAGCACGGAGAAATTCCGCGATCTCCTCACCGGTGTACTCCCGTAACGTAATGTCTCCTCTGGTACGATTCGCCCACAGGAGGAGATCCAGGCTTTGCCTGGGGATCCGGTAAGTGCGCCCAAGCCTGGAGGCCGCCAGCTTTCCTTGTCGGATATAGCGGTAGATAGTCTCCCGGTTCACCTGGAGATATTCGGCTGCCTGCTGGGGTGTGAGAATCTCTTGTGTTCGTTCCATCATGTTCACCATGATTCTATTTTATCAACATAAGACGACTTGTCAATACTTAATTTTCTTTTCAGAGTGAGCCCCCTGTCAGGCTCACCGTCCTCCCACCAGCCTGCCCCAGGCCCGGTCGTAGAGGGCCGTCAACTCCCGCTCCTTGTCGGCGGGCAACTGGTAGGCGTATTGGGCCAGCTTGTGGCGCACCCGCGCTCGCGCCTCCGCTCGCGCATCGGGCTCACCGCGGCTCTGCCAGGCCTTGACCATGCTGTGCTCGAAGATCTGCGGCATCCAGAAGGCTCGGCGGTAATGGGCCGCGGTGCTGGGGTGGCCCAGGAAGTCACCGCCCCGGGCCACGGCCTCCCGGATGACCTCCACCGATAGCTCATCGGGGCCGAAGTCAAGGCCCCGAATCATGTGCTGCACGTAGTCTGTGATTTCGCGGTCAATGACCAACTGCTCGGCGCTGAACACCAGGTCCACCGCCAGTTGCCCCCCGCCGAAGAAGCGGCGCGATCCGCACAGCGCCCCCGATATGGCCGAGGCCGCCTTCTCGGCCACCGCTTGCACGCCGGGCCGCTTGGCCATAGAACGGATGGATCGGGTGCTGGCGTGTGACATCCCGTAGTAATGTGCGCCGCTACCCCCACCGTCTCCAGCACCCGGAGCGCGCTCAGGTGCATGGCTTCCAACTCGGCCCTGGTCAAGAGGGGTGCTACCTGGGGCGTGATGTGACGCTTCGCAAGGCTCATATTCTCTTGCAGCTTCCAGTATGCCCACGTTGTCTCACATCGCGACGGAGGTCAATCAGCCCTTCAACTGGCCCTTGAACTGTGGCAGGTGTTGCGCATTGGCCTGTAACAACCGCATCCCCAGCTCCTTGATCTCCCCAAAGGTCAGGTGCGAGACTGCAGGGTCCAAAGCCAACGCCTTGAACGCCTTGTCCAGGTCCCCTTCCATAGCGGCCTCGACCGTCAGATCCTCAACCCGGACGGACCGTTCGACCCAGGTCCGAACCGGCTCCGGCAGGTTGCCCACGGTGATGGGACGGAAACCAGAGCGAGTGACCAAAACCGGCGTCTCCAGTACCGATCCCATCGGCAGGTTGGCCACCTGGCCCACGTTGGGGACATTCCCGACGTCTATAAACTCACTGCCCGTGACGAAGGCATTGATGATATCAGCGGCTGTTTCGCGCGATCGCCGACTGTAGAGCGCAGGGATCTCACCCTGAATCATCTCCTCGATTGCCGCCTCGGCCCGGCGCATGTTCTCTCGGCGCTCCTCGATGGTAGTCCGCTTCAGGTGATACCTGGCCAGATTCTTTTCCGAAGTGATAAACTGGGGAAAGAACTCGCTGGTGTGGCGATCGGCCACGTAGGTCAGAAGCCCGGTGAACCTGAAGAGCTCATCCGCCAGGTAGCAATGCCCCCAGTCAGGATGGATCCCGGCTATCAGTTCCGGCAGGGATCGGTTCGCCGTCTTCTCGCGCAGCAGCTTAAAGCCATCCTCACCGCGGATCGAGAGGGAGGTGATCCAGAAGAAATGGTTGACGCCGGCGTAAGTGCACTCGATATCCTTCTCGCTCTCGAGGCCAAAGATCGCCTGCAGGAACCACAGGTTCTCGAACAGGCCGTGACAAAGCCCCACCACCGGCTGGTCGGTGCACAGGCAGAGCGTCTTGGTCAACTGGGCCATGGGATTGGTGTAGTTCAGGATGACCGCTTTCGGCGCCAGGCGGTTGACCCGCCGGGCCAGCTCTACAAAGACCGGGACGTTGCGCATCGTGCGCGCCCAGCCGCCGGGCCCCACGGTATCGCCCACCGTGTGGTAGACGCCGTATTCCTCCGGGATAGCCAGGTCGTGGGCCATGGCATCCAACCCGCCGGTGGAGATGGTGACGATGATAAAGTCGGCGTCCTTCAGAGCCTGCTCGGGGTCCGTCTCGGCCTCGATGGTGGCCGCGACCCCCAGTTGCCCCTTGAGCTTCCGAGAGAAGCGCGCGATGCGCTCCAGGTTAGTGACGTTGATGTCGTGCAGGACGTAAGTGCCATCAGCGATGGAGGGGGTCAGCATCAGGTCCGACATCAGTTTCGGGCCCCAGCCGCTGGAGCCGCCGCCCACGATAACGATCCGCTTGCCCACGGGTGTTCTCTCCTTAAGATGATCGAAGGCAGGCTGCATTTAAAGGTGCTTCCCCAAAGGGTCCACGGAGGACGACGAGCGCGGCGCCCACTGCCCCCTGACTTCTCTCAAGGGCAGGTTTCTGATCGCAGGTGGTGAAGGCCCCCCACCCTAGCCCTCTGTTCGCTAAACGATAACGAACAGAGGAGGGAATAAGCGCTCCCAGGTCCACAATGCCTCCCTTCCTCCGTCGTCTCGCGTTTGGACGCCGGGGGAAGCCTGTCTCGGATGACGGTCCGAGGGACAGGCTAGCCGACAGTCCAGGGGGCCGGAAAGGGGGGCCTCAACCTGCCTGCCTACCTTCCCGCGAAGATCAGGGGGATAGTTTACCCAGGCTTACCCCAGCTCAGCAAACTTCTTGTTCACCTCATCGCAGATCTGGCCGGCCAGGACCCCGGCATCCCGCTCTTTGCCCAGCATCAGGAGATCTATCTGCGGCCAGATGACGTCTTCCATCTCCTTGCCATAGCGTAGGTCGTAGAAGGGATATATGCCATAGTTCGGCGACTCCAGGAATAGCTCCCTGCTCTTAGGATATGTGAGAAGCTCCCTGAACTTCTTCTCGTTGACGCTCTTGCGCGGCGGAGGCGATTCTGGGATTTCAACCTGCATCTTCATCTCATAGGTCGGGCTCACCACAAACTTAAGCACTTCCCAGGCCGCCTGCGGGTTCCGGGTCGCTTTGAGAATGGTCACCTGGGCTGGTCGCAGGCGGGTCTTGCGGCCAGCCTTGCCTTTGGGCATGAGCGTCACGTCGTACTCCAGGCCCTCTTTCTCGTGGGCACGATTGAACTCGAGCAGGCCCCATTCAGGGAGGCCAACTATTGCCACGCGCTGTGAGGCGAACATGGTGACCGGGCTCTGCCCCGCCATCTGTGGCGCCTGCGGCGAGACTTTGTACTTGTAGATCAGGTCGCTGAAGAACTGCAAGGCGTCAATCGTCTCCTGCTTCGTGAAGTCGCACCGTTTCTCGTTGGCATTGACCCAATTGCCGCCCCACGACTGGCACATATGCTCCAGGTCGACAGCTCGAAACAGGTAGCCCCACTTCTGCGTAGTAGGATCACCCGTGTCCTTGGTGAGCTGCTGCGCCGCGGCCAGGAGATCGTCCCAGGTCCAATCGAGCGTGGGGAACTCAACGCCGGCTTCCTGGAACATCTTAGTGTTATAGTAGATGACAGTGGTGGCATAATTGTAGGGCCAGCCAAATTGGTGCCCCTGCTCATCAACCAGCAGGCCCGTCATCGTCTCATAGAAATCGGCCTTATCGAACGTGGGATCGGCGTCCATAAGCGGCTTCAGGTCCAAGAGCTTGCCTTCATCCATAAAGGTGAAGGGCGAGCCACACCAGAGGACGAGATCAATCTGTTCGCCAGCGGCAACCGCTGCGAGGAGCTCTTCCGTCCAATCCTCACCAACGGGCCAGCGATCCTTCACGTCCAGGTGGGGGTTGGCCTTGCGGAAGTCCTCATAGAGCTTCTTGCCGGCAGCGATGTGTTCGCCATCCCAGCACGACTCAAAGACGTTCACGGTTGCCACCGGTGCGACGGCTGCGGCCTCCTTACCGGCCTCCTTGACCACCGATGGCGTCGCCGGCACACAGGCGCTCAGGATCGAGGCGCCCGCCGCGCCGAGGCCGACAGCTAACACGCCACGCAGGAACTCGCGGCGTGTCATCCCCTCACTTCCAGTTCGCTTCGTCGTTCCCATCGCGTCTTCCCTCCGCTGAACTCATAGATCCCGAAACATACGACACACCGCTGGCGGACCAGGCCCATCGTTCCTCTTAGTAGGTCGCTACCTCCTCACGCTGGCCGCGAGAACTAACCTTTGACGCCGGTGACTACCACACCCTGAACGAGGTACCTCTGAGCCAGGAAGAATATGAGCAGGCATGGCAACAGCGTCGCGATCGAAGCCGCCATCAATAGCGGCAGGTTAGTGCTCTCGGTGGCGTACGATTGAAAAAAGCGCAAGCCGATGGCTACCGTATAGTTCTCTTCAGATTTGAGAAGGATCACCGGCCAGAGGAAGCTGTTCCAGTGCTCGAAGAACGACAGGACGCCCACCGTGATGAGCGCCGGCCGCGAGAGCGGAAGGATCACCCGCCAGAAGATGCCTAACAGTCCACATCCGTCAATCTTGGCGGCATCGTCGAGCTCGCGGTGGATCGTCTGAAAGAACTGGCGGAAGAGGAAGATAAAGAAAGCCCCGCTCGCCAGGAGGTTGGGTACGATCAGCCCGTAGAGGGTGTCCAGCCAACCCAGGTACTTGTAGAGCACGTAGGTGGGCACAAGCACCACCTGCGCCGGTAGCATCATGGTGCTGAGGACAATCAGAAAGAGGATATTCTTACCGGGCGCCCGCAGCCGTGCGAAGCCATATCCCACCAGCGCGCAGACGAAAACATCGCCGATCAGATCGAGTGACACCACGATCATGGAATTCTTGAAGAATGTCATGAAAGGAATCACACCAAAAAGGGCCTTGACGTAGTTGGACCACAGCAGGCGGCGCGGGATCCAACGGATCGGCAGGAGCATAACTTCGCTCTGGTCCTTCAGCGAGGTGGTGATCATCCAGACAAACGGGATCATGAAAACTATGGCGCCTGCCAACAGTGTCAGATAGAGGATGGCTGTTCCAGTCACCCGGCGCAGGCGAGCCAACCGTTTGCGCCGCGCGATCATCTGTTGGCGAGCGCTCTCACTTATTTTGTGAGTGACTGCAGGGACGGTGGTTGTGCTCATGATCGGCTATATCACCTCTTCACTTCACCTTCGTAGTAAACCCACACTGCCGATGAACGGAATATGATCAGTGTAAAGGCCATGATAATGGCAAATAGCACCCAGGCCAGCGCGGACGCATACCCCATCTTGAAGTACTTGAAAGCGTTGCGATAAAGGTAAAGGACCAGGAACAGACTGCCATTATTGGGGCCGCCTTGGGTCATCACGAAGGCCGAGGTGAACACCTGGAATGAGCCGATGATCCCCATGATGAGGTTAAAGAAGAGGACGGGCGAGATCATAGGTAGCGTGATCGCCGAAAACTGACGCACCTTGCCAGCGCCGTCAATAGCTGCCGCCTCATAGAGCTCGGTGGGCACACCCTGCAAGCCCGCCAGGTAGATCACCATGCTGCCACCCACACCCCAGAGCGACATGAGAATGAAAGAGGGTATGACCCATTCTTCGCTATAGATCCAGTCCGGGCCGCGTATACGGAAGAGCCAGAGGATACCGTTGATCACACCCATCTGCGGGTTGAAAACCCACTGCCACAAAAGCGCCACAGCCACGCCCGAAACGACCGCAGGCAGATAGTAGATCGTGCGAAAAATGGTGATGCCGGGCAGCCTCGCGTTCATCAATAAAGCGATAAGCAACCCTACCACCAGTCCCAAAGGCACTGCACCGAAGGTGTAATAGGTGGTGACCCAGAGTGACTTGATAAATACGGGGTCGTCCGTGAAGAGCTTGACAAAATTGCGTAGGCCTACGAACTCAGGGGGAGAGATGATGTTCCAGTCCGTCATGCTGATAACAATCGAGGCCAGCATGGGGCCAGCAGTGAAGACGATGAACCCCACGATCCAGGGCATGATGCAGAGGTAGAAGATGAGGGCCTCGCGCGCGGCTGGCCGTCGCCACCAACTGCTACGTTGCGTTACACGTGCTTCTGTCATTCCCTGGCTCCTCGATCATTAGCTCGCGTGGGTTCTGGAGTAGCCAACCTCAGAACCGGACAGGTAACGATCTCGACATACCGGCCAGTCAAGCGCCATGAAGGGTCACGTGTTACCCTGGAACTTGTCGCGCAGACGGTCGAATTCATCAAGCAAGGCCATAAAGTTGTCATACTTGACCCCCTTGGCGATGGAATGGCTGGGCCCGAGGATGAATCCGGCGTGAGGAGCCACCTTGGCCATCGTTTCCCGTACATTGCGTCGCACGTCCTCGGCCGTGCCGGCGATCAAAACCTCGGTAGCTATGCCGCCCCAAAAGGCCATGACGTGTCCCCAATCCTCCAGCAGCCCCTCCACCGCCATGTTGGCATTCGTCTGCAATGACTGGTAACAGTCAATGCCAGCCTCCGCAAACATGGCCATTAGCAGGCGATTGGACCCGCAGTTGTGCATCAGTACTTGCTTTCCGAATGATTTGACGTTTTGAGTGCGTGAACACAGCGCGGGGTAACAGAACTCACGGTACATGGCAGGTGAGATCAGGGGACCATTCGTGCTGCTGGTGTCTTCCTCAAACAAGACTCCATCCTGGCCGGGGCGAATGTAGTACTTATCCATAACGTTGCCCCAGCGCCGATAGTAGTCTATAGCCGCCTTGACCACTTCGGGGTGCAGGGCATACTCGAGCAAGCCGCGCTCCATGCCGCCTAACAATACAAAGGCGTGCAGACCACCGCTGCTCCCTGCAATGTAACGTTCCGGGCCCAGCTCCGCCACGAGGTAGTCTACCGTCTCAAAGATGGACGGGTCAGGGGGCTTGTCGGCTATCTCCTCCTGAAACTGCACCACGGTGTATTCCGTCTCCCAGACGGTGGGGTCTTCCACGACCACGAACTCGTTGGATAGCTGCGACACCTTGTAGACCCGCCCTCGCGCGTCCCGCCATACGTCCTCGCCGACCTGGCGCGGTTTGTCCTCGGGCACATAACCCTTGGGAGGTACGAGTGGGGCTTCCTTGAAACAGATCAAGTCGCACAGATCTACCTTGCGGTAGAATTCGACCGTGTCCTTCTTGTAACTCTCGACCACTTCATCGCGCCTCCCTTCCCAAAAGGCGATCTGTGACTTGACCTTGTTGCGGACGTAGGTCTCGTGGCCGATCACTCGCTCGATAATGTCATAGTCAACCACGTAGAAGCCCAGCGGGACCTTGTCGACCCTCTCACGTGTCACAGCGGCACGCACGCGCTCCTTAGAGTTCATGCCTTTCCTCTCCTGCCTTAATTAGACGGATAGCCTGCCATGCCATCGCGTCAGCGCGGGAAGATGGTTTGCCATTCTGGCCACCTTAAGGGCTCCATCGCCTGGGAGTCGTGAAGATCAAGGCAAAAATCGCATTCATCCGCTCGCAAGATCAGATCACTTTTGGCGAAGCTCTCAGTGCTCTAGTACAAATTTACCCGCATAGCGGGCTCGACCTCGGCGACGTAGCGATCGACCACCAGCGCGCACGCTCCGATACAGACCGAGTCGGCGCCGAGTTTACTGCGCACGATTTGCACACCACTGAAGCTCAAAGGAAACGCTCGACGTTGGGCTATCTCACGAATCGTGTGGACGACGACCTCTCCTGCTTCTGCGAGCTGCCCGCCAATGATCACACAACTGGGATTAAAGAGGTCGATCAAATTGGCTACAGCGATGCCGATGTATTGGCAGGCTTCCCGGATGACCTCAAGCACCAGAGCATTTCCATCGCGGGCCGCGGTGACGACCTCACGATAAGTGAGGTCATCAACCCTGCTTCGAAGCCAGGATGGCACATCTGACGCCTCACGCCGTATACGCTCCTGGATCTGCTGTATGATAGCTGGCATGCTAGCAATGCATTCAAGGCAGCCATGGTTGCCACATTTGCATTTTGGCCCGTCTATGATGCTGGTGGTGTGTCCGATCTCCGAACTGAAGCCCTGAGCACCCGTGAAGATTTGTCCGGCAATCAGGATGCCTGCACCGATGCCGCTGGATATGGACACATAGATCATATCTCGCATCCCCACCCCTGCGCCATACCAATACTCACCCAAGGCACCAGCGCGCGGGCGGTTAATGATCGAGACGTTACAGCCCAATTTCTCACGCAGCATCTGGGCCAGGGGAACATCGGTCCATCCCAAACTCTCCGAAAAAACCAACGTCTGGCCAGATTCATCTGTGGGTCCGGGCAAGGCAACCACCGTGCCCAGGCAGGGCAGCGCCATGTCCGCCAGAAGCTCAGCATGCATGGCAAGGATGGTGTTCATGGCGTCTTGTACCGTGTTAGAGTCGAGTGACCGTTGAGCACGCCGCAACATGCGTACGCTCATGTCGGTCACTATCCCACGGCACTCGCCGGGCGAAAGCTCAAAGCCAACGGCAACTCCTGCCTCGCGGTTGAGGCGTAGGCTTGTCTTCCGTTGGCGACCCCCGTCCTTGCTGTCCTCATAAAGGAGCCCCTCGCTCAGCAGTTCGGTGACCAGCGTGGATACGGTCGCTTTACTGAGCCCGCTGAGCCGGCTGAGGTCAGTTCGCGTCAGCCCAGGATAGCGACGCACCAGAGAGATGATCCTGGCCCGATTAATGGCGCGGACAGATGTCGACTGGGGGAGAAATCCGTAACCTATGATCGAACTATGTTTCTCTTGACTCAATGGTTGTTCCGCCTTTGAGGGGGGTTCCGAAGATGATCGAAGTCAGCTTCACCGATGCACAAAATTAAGGCTGTAAGTTCAACTATAGAAGAAATATGATCGAAAGTTGAACTTACGGTCAGTATATCATATTTTCTGCCATGTGTCAAGAGGTATAGGGCTCTGGGTCGCCTGAGTGGTAACAAAATGGGCTGTTGTCCAGGCCTTATGGTATAATTTACCGCGCTGAGCCATGGGAGGGGAGTTGTGGGGAGAGAGAAGCAAGGATATTGGCGAGTCAGCGGTGGGCCTCTGATTAGCATGCGCCTCTGGTTCACCCCCTCGCCTTGGCGGTTAGGGGCGGCCTGGGCTGTCATGGCGGGCGCTCTGGCCTCTCACGGCCTGACATGGCAGACCTGGGATTGGGCTCGATTGCTCCTCCTTGTGTTTCTGGCTGACCCTGTCTGGGGGGGGATGTGGGCCTTGTTAGCGGAGCACCAACGCACTGCCTGGAAGGACGACGATTTGCTACCTCCGGCCGTGCCCGCTTTGCCTTATCTTCGGCCGGGCTCTCCCGCGGCGCGTCTTCTGGGCTGGGCGGAAAGCGACCGTTCTCTGGTGGCCACCTGGCGGTTGGGCCTTCCCGGCCTGCTGGCGGCGTTGCTGGTGGCCCTTATCTTGGGTTGGGAGGCTGTGTTAGCCACCGCGTTGGCGTTCGCTCTGTGTTTTGCCGGATGGGCCACGCGCCGGTT
>DAOUAJ010000127.1:0-8678 GCA_034433615.1 Anaerolineae bacterium
GCCCGGTGACCAGGTAAAGGATGCTGACGATGAACGTCACCAGGAACCCCAGCCCCGCGCCCACATTCATCCCCATGTGCAGGTAGAAGATGTGCTGGGCCGCGCGCTCGACCGGTGTCGTTAGATTGGCTGCATCCGGCACCCAGATCAACGCCATGTACAGCGCGATCAGCACGGCCACACCGGCAAGGAGATCCAATTCCAGCATCCAGGCATCACGCACTTTGGTCACTTTTCCCTCCTTGAGCGATCAGCGGTCAGCGATCAGCCATCAGCTATCAGCCATCACTGGCCGATCGCTACTCTTCCACGACGTAATCAAACGTCATCAACGCCACCGCCAGAAAGATCACGTCAAAGCCCACCAGCAGTTGCATCCAGTTGCGCATCTCGCTCAACGGCGTGTCGTCCAAGAAGCCGCCGGTCATGCGCACGCCGGCGATGAGCACCGGCACCACGACGGGGAACAGGAGGATGGGCAGCATCACCTCACGCGCGCGGGTGTTCACCGCCATCGCCGAGAAGAGGGTGCCCACCGCCGCAAAGCCCAGCGTTCCCAGGAAGACGACCAGCAGGATGCCGGGCAGCCACATCGGCAGGTTGAACAGGATCACGAAGAGAGGTAAGATAATCGTTTCCACCACCAACATGAAAATCAGGTTGCCCAGCATCTTGCCGAAGTAGATGGCACTGCGATCCACCGGCGTGAGCAGCAGACCCTCCAGGCACCCCTTGTCGCTTTCCAGTACGAAGGAGCGGTTAAGGCCCAGCACGCCGGCGAAGGCGATGGTCACCCACAGCACCCCTGGCACCACCTGGCGCACGTTATCTACCCGCAGATCGAAAGCGAACTGGAAGATGAGGACGGCCAGCAGCGAGAAGACGAACATGGCGCTGAGGATCTCGCGCGTGCGCAGTTCGCTGATGACGTCCTTCCAGACGATGGCAAATATCTTGCGCAGGTAGCCACCGACGACCTGCAGGGGCGGTGCCTCCGTGTCCGCCCGTAGGGGCGGCACCTCTGCCTGTCCCGGCCGATGGGCCAGGGTGCCCATCCGTTCCCGTTGGGCGATCACAGAGGGATCGCCCCCACGCGCATTCGTTGTCCCCGGCCTGCTCACGGCGTGTGCTCCCCCACCTGCTCCCGGTACACGGCCCGCAGATCGCGGGTGGTGAGCGAGCCGTTAGGCGCGTCATAGGTGATGCGCCCGTTTACCAACAACGCCACTCGATCAGCCCACTCCAGCCCACGCTCCAGGTTGTGCGTCGTCATCAAGATCGTGCGATTCTCGCCGCCTAGCTTGCGGATCAGATGATGCAACATCTCAGCGGCCTGCTGGTCCAGCCCCGTGTCCGGCTCATCCAGCAGCAGGATGGGCGGGTCGTGCAGGATGGCGCGGGCGATGGCCAGGCGTTGCACCATCCCCCGCGAGTAGGTGCGCACCGGATCGTGCCGGCGTTGAGCCAGTCCCACCTGCTCCAGCACCGCGGCGATGCGGCCGTCGGCATCGCTCAAATCGTACATGCGGGCGTAGAAGCGCAGATTCTCCTCGCCCGTCAGACTATCGTACACCAGCGGCGCGTGAGAGACCAGGCCGATGTAACGGCGAAGGACGTGGCCGGCGCGGAGCAGGTCCATCCCGTTCACGTGCACCTGGCCGGCAGTGGCCTTACTGAGCGTGGCCAGGATGCGGATCAACGTGGTCTTGCCCGCACCGTTGGGACCGAACAGCGCCAGCGTCTGTCCGGCGGGGATGTCCAGGTCAACGCCACGCAGCACGATCTTGCGGCCAAAAGATTTGATTAAGCCGCGCACGGAGATCATGGGTATCGCGCCGTCACTCATCGCCGCTCCTCTTTCTGGAGGCAATAGGGCGATAAGGCAATAAGGCAACGAGGACTTGTCACAGTGCCGTTCATCTTCGATTCTCTAACCGTTGCATGATTTCCAGGAGACGGGCTTTGCGCCTGGCCCGCTCCCGCTGATAGACCTCTTCCGGGATCTCACCGGCCGTGTACTCGTCGTCCAGGCGGGCGATGACCAGCAGCAGGCGCTGGCGTTCGGCCTCCAGATCAGCATCGGCAGCCTGCGCGCCGGCCAGTGATGACGCGGCCATCTGTTGCCGTCGCCAGATCAGGTAGCCCACCGCGGCTAATAACCCGGCCAGCGCGATGGCAGCAATGCCGGCGATCACAGAGGTGGGCAAGGTCGAACCGGCAACACCGGTTGTCTGGCCAACAAGGGGCAACCTTTTGAAGGAGAGGGTAACCGTACCTCCGGCCGATACATTCTCGCCCACCAGGTTAAGGTACTGCTGGCCAGAGATGCCCTGCCTGTCCCGAAAGGCTACCTGCGGGCTGGTCACCTCTACGCCGATATCGCTCACCAACACGTTCAGGTTGGCTGTAGGATAAGCCAGAGCATGTTGGAAATCGAGGCGGCTACGCTGGTACGGGTAGCGATAGGACAGGAAAACCTGGCGGACGGCCTGGCCCGGGGGAAGCGGCAAGGTATCTACCAGGCTTCCGTTTACTTCGAAGAACCGTTCGCCCAGGGGCTCCGATTCCAGGGTCAGCTCCTGGTACCCCGTTGGCAGAGGGAAACGCAGCACTGCCCGGCGGCCCGGCGCCACCCCCTCGCCCCCTACGTACACGCGATCTCCCGCCTGGCTGAGGATGTAGAATTCGCCAAGCAGCAGGCTTTGGCTCTGGGGGTCGAATTCAATGAACCAGTGCGCCCGCTCGATGCGGATGCCGCTCGGGTCCTCCGTGGGTTCGTACACTTCGATAGGGAACGCCATTTCAGCGGCGTCGGCAGGGAAACTTTGCAGCGGGGAGGCATAAGGAACCCCGGCGTAGTCCAGCGTGGTCAGGTAAGACCAATCGGCAGCGGTGGGCAACCCCTCAAACCGGTATGAGCCGTCGGTGGCCGTTGTCGTCTGGAAGGTGCGTATTTCCTCGAGCAGCGCGCTGTCAAACACGTGTAAGGTGATGGTGATGCCGGCCGTCGTAGCGCCGAAGGGCGTGGCATTGGTGACGATGCCGGTGATCACCCCTGGGCCGGGCTCGAAAATGGGCGCGGCCAGCGGCTGGTAGGCGAAGGAGCGCACGTACTCCAGGACGGCCCACCGTTGATCATCGTTCAGCGTGTCAGCGAAAGCGGGCATGCCCCCCCGGCCGGCCGTGAGCACATCGAACCCCTGAGCCAGGCTGCGGCCCAACGCCCGCTCTGGATCCGTCAGATCAGGTGTATTCGGCGGTGCCTGCGGGCCATCGCCACGGCCGCCCTCGCCGTGGCAGGACGCGCACGAGGCCCGGTAGATCTCCTTGCCCTGGTCCATCTCTCCTGGCTCCAGATGCAAAACCCAGGCAAAGGCGACGGCGTCCCAGATCTCCTGATCGCTCAGTCGGCTGCCCCACGGCGGCATCATGCGTTCCATGCGGCCGTTCCTGGTGACGTCGAACCAGCCGGCCAGGGTGGCCTGGCGCGCCGTAGCCGCGTCCACAAACTGCGTGGGCGGGAATTGGAGATCAGAGGCGGAAGGGCCATTGCCCAGGCCGGTGTCGCCGTGGCAGGGCGCGCAGTTTTCCCGGTAGATGGCCTGGCCGCGCCGGGCGGAGGGCGGCTCAGTGGGGGGGGTTACCGGCGGCGTCTCCTGGGCAGTTGAATCAGCCTGGACAGGAACGGTCAGGGGCAAAGTGAGGACGACCGAAGCGATCAGAGCCGCGATCAGGACGTACCATTTCGTTCCATTAACAAGAATCATTCCACAGCCTTCACTGTCACCTCTTGCGGCGCCTCCTCGTAGCGGGAGGGGCATTTCAGGAGGAGCGTCTTGGCCTCGAAGACGCCATCTTCCCTCAGCTTGCCTTCCAGGATGGTCGTGGAACCCGGCCGGGTGAAGTTGTCCGGCATCACGCCGTGGAAGTGGACAGGCAAGGTATCGCCTGTGCCGGTCTGGTCCTTGATGGAGAAGGAGAGAGAGAGGTTAGGGGCATCCCAGTTGACCGTCTCCTGGATGATCTCGCCGCTGATGCGAAGTTGCCTGCCGACCAGGGTGGCCTCCTGGCCCCGGACCTCGTGTACTTCTTTGTAGTAGGCGCCCGTGGTTTGCACCGCGTTCACGATCAGGTAGACGATGACAGCGAAGATGACCAGGCTGCCGATGATGAACTTGATACGCTTGTTGGCCGCGGCCGGCCGGCTTATCGTTTGAGGAATCGTTGCGGTTGAGTCCATTAGTTAGTCTCCTTTCGCTCAAGGGGGATGGCTTATTATCGTCTCAACTCGTCTGCCCGTCAAGCTTGTTATGGTATCCCCCCTACTACTTGCAATCGCATTACGGCCGCAAGGCCCGCCAGCGGCCCGCTTCCGCCGGCAACGGCACCCCCTTCATCACCGCGTAGAACTCGTCCACGCCATGGGCCATCGCGTCCTCCCACGTGAAATACATCTCAGCCTGGCTGCGGTCCAGGACCTGCCGCATGAGAGGGTACCATTGCTGCCCGTCGCGTCGCTCGTAGTGCCAGTACTCCAGCGCTTTAAGGTTGATGCGCCAGTCGAAATCTTCCTCCTCGTAGCTTCCGATACGCCGCCAGCCGTACTCCCGGGCCAGCGCGGTGAAGTCCACGAAGTATTGGCCGTATAGCTCGCCCGGCAGCCCGCCCCGAGCACTGTCGGCCCGGGCCTGGGAACTCAGATCCCAGGTGCGATCGGTGAGCGGGCGTCCACAGGAGCCGTCCTGGGCCCGGCAACGGAGATACAGCCGCCAGAAGGTCTCGCCCCCCATGTCCTCCCGCACCCGCTCCAGGACTTGCTCGCCTTCATCGCCGTAGAAATCCAGGAGCAAGTCCACAGCCCGGCCGGTCTTGTGCCAGCTCAGGTAGTCGGAGGTCTCGTTGTAAGACGATGGTGATCGCCAGGCCTCGCTCAATTGACCCAGGAAGTCGTAACCCGTTTCCAGCATCACCCGTTTGCGCAGGGCCAGGAAGCTGTCCGCCACCCGGCTGGAGAGAGAGGCCGGGCCGGACGCCTCCACCCCGGGCAGATCCACGAAACGGGCCACCCCTTCGCCATCGTCAGGGGTGGGGGTATCATCCAGCGTCGCTGCGCCTGTCAGCACCAGATCGCCACCGGCCAGCGGGGCCGGATGCCAGGCGATGCGTCCGCTCAGAGGCGCTCGCCACACCAGATAGGTCGGTAACTCACCGTCATCGTCAGAGAGCCACAACAGCCCCTCGCCGTCTGCTCGACGGTAAATCACCGCCAGCCCGCCAGCAGTGGCGGCCGCTGCCTGGATGCGCGTCAGCCACGTGCGTCGTTGGGGGCGGGCTGCCGTCTCAGTCATATTCAGCGACCACACTTCACGCCGATCATCTTCGTCCCGAAAGAAGTAGAGGGTGTGACCGTCCACCGACCAGCCAGCCAGCTCCTCGTCGGTCGAATCGTTCGTCACCTGTTTCATCTCGCCGGAGGAAGGGTTGAGGAGGAACACGTCTTTGTCGCCGAAACGCCAGGAGGTGAAGGCCAGCCAGCCGAGGTAGGGGCCGGCAGGTGCCCAGGCGGGGCCAAAGTCTCCCGCCGGGTTGTCCTCCGTCAGGTTGATCGCTTCCCCACCTGCGGCCGGGATCAGCCACACATCCAGATCGCCTGCGGCCATAGACTCATAAACGATCCATTGACCATCCGGTGACCAGGCGGGTGCTCCGTCGTAGGAGCGGTCAGCGGTGAGCCGGCGCTCCTGGCCAGTGGACAGGTCTTGCACGTAGATGTCCCACTGGCGGCCGCGACGGGCGGCGTAAGCCAGCGCCTTGCCATCCGGCGACCAGGTCGGGTCCTGCTCCTCGCCCGGGTCTGCCGTCACGCGGCGCAGGTCGCTGCCGTTCCCGCCGATGGTGTAGATGTCCCAGTTGCCCGCGTGCCAGGCGGCGAAGGCGAGGCGGCCTTGCGCATTGCTTTGGGCGTGGCTCAAAGATGGCCAGCCAGCCACACCGAAGGCGCTCATCAGTAGCAAGCAAACCCCCGCCAGGATCGAAAGGGCTCGCCTCATGGCTCCTCAGCCTCGGCATCTATCTCTGTTTCTGCCAGGATTTCGCGGGCGCGCTCGGCCAGGAGTGCCGGCACCAGGACACGCACCTCGGCCAGGGCACCCACGGAGAAGCTGAACACGATGCCAACGGCCTCATGCCGCAGGATCACGGGGATGCCCTCAGTCTCCAGGCGACCCTTCACCACCTGGGCTTCTATCTCATTGGCGGCGCGATACACCTCCACGGGCGGGAGAGGTACGCGGCCGCCCTGGGTACGCTCCACTATGCGGGTAGCTTGTTGGCGTAGCTGGCCCAACAGATTCCACACCAAAGCGCTCATAGATCGCTCCTGCTGGCGGCGCGTGTGACCGCCAGGCTGGTATATGATAGCCGTGTCCTGGCTGGTGGTCAAGTAAGGCAATGGGATGAAGCAACGAGCAAGGAGTTAAAGTAGGGATTGGGATCCTCCTCCCTCTGGCCCTCATCTGGAACTCCCTAGAGCAGCCAGGTTTTTAAGCTCCACTATGGTGGCAACTGCTTCACCTGCCACAATGTGGCCGGAGACGGCACCTTTGAACTACTGACTGAGAAAGTGGAGACCAACGAAAAAGGGGTCCCGGAAACGGTGCCCATCCCTGGGGTCATTCCGCCCAGCGAAAGGCCGACGCCGCCAGCGGAGTAGGGTGTGAACACTCACGACGCGGCAAGGAGGAGGGGGCAGCCCTTTAAGGGGGCCCTGAGAAGGGGGTAGCACCCTGCTTAACCGTGGGGCAGTCTCGAAAGCTGGGTTATTGCCCCCACCCCCGCCCCTCACAGGGGTAGGTTTTTTCGACTTTTCATCACGGATGACATCGGCGACACTATGCTCAATCCCGGCGCGCCGTCCGCTGCAGCCCCAATACCAGCCGATACCCGTCCACCACGTCCTCCTGCACAGCCTCCCCGGTCGGGCTGCTGGCCGCCGCCAGCGACACGCTCAACGTCTCCTCTGAGATAAAGCCGGTGAAGGCCTGGATGGCAGCAGCCAGTTGCCCATCGGCTGCGTATTCTGTGACGATGCGATCCTCGATGGCGAAGCCGGCCTCCTTACGCAGGTTCTGGATGCGGCGGATGACCTCTCGCGCCAGCCCCTCATGCACCAGTGGCTCGGTGAGCACGGTGTCCACGGCCACAGTGATACCTTCGGCGGCGGCCACTGCGAAGCCGGTGCGCGGCGCGGTCTGGATGAGCACATCATCGGGGGCCAACTCCACGGCTTCCCCATCCACCGTCAGTACCAGCGGTTGCCCGGCGCGCAGCGTGCGCACGGCAGCCGGCCTGGCAGCCTGGGCCAACGCACGGCGCACGGCCGGGAACTGCTTGCCAAAGCGTGGCCCCAGCCGACGGTTATCGGGCAGCAGGCGATACTCCACCAGCTCCGCCTCTTCAGTGGTCACCTCTAACGTTTTCACGTTCAGTTCATCAGCGATAACGTCCGTCAGGCGTAGCAGGCGATCGCGCTGGGCCGGGTCCGGCAGGACGACGAGGGCTCGCGCCAACGGCTGGCGCAGCTTAATATTGGCGTTGTTGCGGGCGCTGTGCCCCAACGTAACCACCTGACGGGCCAGCGCCATGTCGGCCAGCAGAGCCGCATCGGTGCCCTCGGCCAGGGGCTGCGGCCACTCCGTCAGGTGCACGCTGACCGGTGCTTTTGCGTCCACCGAGCGCACCAGGTTCTGGTACATCTCCTCCGTCAAGAACGGCATGAAGGGCGCCAACAGCCGGACAAGGGTGACCAGCACTCCGTAGAGCGTATCGAGCGCCACGGGGTCGCCATCCCAGAAGCGGCGGCGGGAGCGGCGTACGTACCAGTCGCTCAGATCGCTCACAAACGTCTCCAAAGCCTGGGTAGCTCCAAAGGCATCGAAGTCCTCTAACCGCCCGGTGACGGTGTGGATCACCTCATTCAGGCGAGCCACGATCCAGCGGTCGAGGAGCTGGGTGCCCATCCGCGCGTCATTCCGAGCCGAATCTTCGAGGCGAGGAATCCCTGGCCTGACGGCCAGGCTTCGCCCCGAGGGGGCTCTGCCCGAGGGGACAGGTTCATCCAACGCAGGGCGAGATGCTTCGCTCGCAGACTCGCTCCCTGGCCTGACCGCCAGGACAGGCAGCATGACATCTGTTGCCATAGATGGTTGGGCTTCCAACGCCTCCTGCCACGGCCTGGGCCGCCATTTCGGCGTCAGGCTGGCGTAGGTGGCAAAGAAGGCATAGACGTTCCACAGTGGCAAAACGAAGCGGCGGCGCACCTCGTCGGCCAGTTTGTAGCCGAAGAGCAAGTCAGCCTCTGGCCGGTGAGCGCAGAACATCCAACGCATCGTGTCTACGCCGATGGTGTCAGCCGCCTCGTTGAACTCGATCATATTGCCCCAGGACTTGTGCATCTCCCGACCGTCCTCGGCCAGGAGGGTGGCGTATCCCAGCACCGTCAGGAAGGGGGGCTTGCGCTCCAACACCGTGCTCATGGCCAGCAGCGAATAAAACCAGTTGCGGAACTGACCGGGGAACGACTCGGTGATGAAGTCGGCCGGGAACCACTTCTCCCAATAGGCTCGATCAGTACGGTAACGCAACGTCGAGAACGAGACGATGCCGGCATCCAGCCACGG
>DAOUAJ010000128.1:0-4419 GCA_034433615.1 Anaerolineae bacterium
GATGGCTGATTTCTGGGCTAGGTTCTTCTCATGGCAGGGATAGCAGACGGACGTGCTCGTCTACCTGGCCGTTATCCTGGCCAACACGTTGTTGAATGTCATCCGATTGCGCCGACTGGAGAGTTATCCCCCGCTGAGGAAGGCATGGATTCGTGGTGGGACAGGCTTTCCAGCCTGTTCGCTTGGACTACCTGGGGCCGCATGGACAGCCTGGAAAGGCTGTCCTACCATGCTGGGTGGATTTGCAGAATTAACTGGCCTTCCTTGCTTACTCACCACGGTCGCTTCCAGATGCCACGAACGAGGTGACGCCATCTCTCCCAGGGGAAGAAGTAGAGCAGCAGGATCGCATAGAGGGCGAACATGCCGGCGTGTACCCTCGTCAGCGCGACCAGGAAAAAGACGAGCACGATCATCCGCAGCAGGTCCCTGGCGAAGAGGGGCTTGCTCAGGTCGGTGAAGTTGACGGTGCGGGCGTCCAGGATGTAGTCGGGTAGCATCGCCAGGCCGCTGGTGAGGAGAAAGGGCCAGCGCGGCCGCGCCGCCTGGCGATAGCTGCCGGTACGCCGACGAACAGCGGTGGCATCCCCGCCTCTCCAACACCCCAGGCGGCAAGGACAAAAACGGTGTCCAGGAAGACAACGAAGATCAGGTAGAAGAAAGAGCAGGGAGAACACGATGCGCATCTGTGGCTACCTCCGATTAGGACACAGATGAACGCTGCTGCAACGCTGGTTTCCGCTGATCCCCTGGTCTGAGCAGCGCCGATCCGCGGGAAATCAGCGTTCTATATCCCTGACCTTATTGCGTTGGAGGGTAGAGGTGGCAGGCCACGTGCTGCCCTGCGGCGACGGAGATAAGCGAAGGCTCTTTCTCTTCGCAAATCTGACCCACTTTCACGAAGCAGCGCGGGTGGAAACGGCAGCCCGCGGGTGGGTCAATGGGGCTGGAGACGGTGCCCGAGAGAATAATGCGTTGCCGCCGGAACTCCCTGGAGAAGCGAGGGATGGCCGCCAACAGAGCCTGGGTATAAGGATGCAAGGGGTTGGCAAAAAGCTCGTCCGTCTTCGCCACCTCTACGATCTTACCCAGGTACATGACCATCACCCGGTTGCTGATGTAGCGCACCACCCGTAGGTCGTGGGTGATGAAGAGATAGGTCAGGCCATACTCGTCTTGTAGCTCCTGTAGAAGCTCCAGCACCTGAGCCTGGATGGAGACATCCAGGGACGAGACAGGCTCGTCGGCCACGATAAACCTGGGGCGCATGGCCAGCGCTCGGGCGATGCTGATACGCTGGCGCTGGCCGCCGCTGAATTGATGAGGGTACTGATCAATATGGCGTCGGCTCAAGCCCACCCGCTCCAACAGGTCAAGGATCTCCTCTTCCTGGGCCTTCGGGTTGGTGATCCCACGTTTGCGGAGCGGCACAGAGAGGATCTGGCGTACGGTCTTGCGCGGGTTTAGGGAGGCGTACGGGTTCTGGAAAATCACCTGAGCCAGGCGGTGAAAATCGCGAGACAGCGAAGACGCGGGAAGGGTGTTTCCTTGTGGTGCCGCGCCAGATACCAGTTGCCCCTGAAAGAAGACCTGACCGGCCGTGGGTTGGTAGAGGCGAGCCAACACCCGGCCCAAAGTCGTCTTGCCACATCCGCTCTCCCCGACCAGGCTGACCGTTTCTCCTGGGTAAACCTGCAGATCCACCCCATCTACGGCATGCACAACAGTATTGCCCCGGCGGGCCAGCACTCTGGCCAGCAAGCTGGGGCGTACAAAAAAGTACTTCTTGATCCCACGCGCCTCCACCAGAGGAATGTTTGAGGTCATCACCTAATGCGCTCCTGCGTGTAAAGTGCACCGCACCAGATGGCCCGGCTCCACCTCCCTCAACGGGATGTCGTGGCCCAAGCATTCCTCCTGGGCGAGCGAACAACGCGGCTGGAAGGCGCAGCCGGGGGGCAGGCCAATGAGATCAGGCACAGAGCCGGGGATAGGACTGAGCTTCTGTCGCTCCCCCCCGATGCGCGGGATGCAGGCCAGCAGGCCTTGAGTGTAGGGGTGCCTGGGGTTCTCAACGACGACATCTGTGGGCCCCTTTTCCACGATGCGTCCGGCGTACATGACGGCGAGAGTCTGGCAGAACTCGGCGGCCAGCCCCAGATCATGGGTGACCAAGATGATGGCGGTCCCGTGCTCTTGGTTGATGCGGCTCAACAGATCTATGATCTGGGCCTGCACGGTGACGTCCAGGGCAGTGGTCGGCTCATCAGCCAGGAGGACCTTAGGTTCGCAGGAGAGGGCAATGGCAATAAGCGCCCTCTGCTGCATCCCCCCACTGTACTCGTGAGGATAGCGCCGGGCGGCCTCGGCAGGGAGCGGGATGCCTACCTCGGCCAGCAACTGCAGGACCCTTTCTCGTTCGGCTTGCCGCCTGGAGCCATTAAGGGGCCAGGGTACCCACCGCCTGTGCCGGTTCACTATGCCGTGAATGCGCAGCGACTCGCCGATCTGCTCTCCAATGGGGAAGACGGGGTTCAGGGTGGTCATGGGGTCTTGAAAGATCATGGCGATCTCCTTCCCCCGCACCTTGCGTAACTCGCCCGGCGGCAGTTCCAACAGATTTCGACCCTCGAAAAGGATCTCCCCAGCCACGATCTGACCAGGGCGGGGCACCAGGCCGAGGATAGAGAGCAAGGTCATGCTCTTCCCACACCCAGACTCCCCCACCAGGCCCAGGATCTCGCCGCGGCGCAGACTCAAATCGACGCTGGTTACCGCCCGCACCACCCCCCGCTTCAGGGGGAAAACAGTCGTCAGATTACGTAGCTCTAACAAGGGAACGACTCCTCCGCTTCTCTGCCCCTCAGTCAGCGAAAGGGGTTTGCTGTCGTGTGACCATTGACGACCACTTCGCTGCTATGGAACGCAGGTTGCAGCAGAACGTCCGTATTGGCAAGGTCGAAGAGCCAATCACCTGCCTCGCTTCAGATGACTATAACGGGCTTATCCCTCCTGTGTTGTACTCCTCAGTCGCTTACTCAATTTTCAATCGCGGATCAAGGATGTCCCGCAGTCCCTCTCCGAACAGGTTGATGGCCAGAACCAGGATCAAGATGGCGATTCCTGGCAGGGTAGAGACCCACCAGGCAGAGAGGATGTAGTCGCGGCCGGCGGCCACCATCGAGCCCCAAGCTGGCGTGGGGGGCTGCACCCCCAGGCCTAAAAAGCTCAGGCTGGCCTCCATGATGATCATGAAGCCAATGCGCAGTGTGCCCAACACAAGGACAGAGTGGATGATGTTGGGGAGGATCTCGCTCACGATGAGAGCAAAATCGGACTGGCCCACCATCCTGGCGGCCTCGACATACTCCCGGGTCTTCTCCGCCATCATCTCCCCGCGCACCAGGCGGAAAAACTCCACCCAGCCTTTGAAAGTCAGAGCCAGGATCAGGTTCGTGAACCCTGGTCCCAGAAAGGCCATCACCCCAATGGCAAAGATCAGGAAGGGGAAGGCCAGCAGAAGGTCTGCAAAGCGGGAAAGCACGTCGTCAAGCCAGCCTCGATAGTAACCGGCCAGGGCTCCCAGCACGATCCCCACCATTACCGAGACCCCGATCGAGATGAATCCAACTGCCAGCGAGAGGCGCGCTCCGAAGATAACACGGGCCAGGAGATCTCGCCCCTGCTCGTCTGTGCCCAAGGGATGAGAGATGGTTCCGCCGGCCTCCCACACTGGCGGGAGCAGGCGTTCCCGGAGGTTGCCTCTGGTCGGGTCATAAGGCGTGAGCTGCGGGGCGAAAACGGCCGTCAGTACATAAATCAGAACTATAATGCCTCCCATGAACGCCAGCGGATGGCGGCGCAACTCGGCCAGAAACTCCAGGAAGTTTCGGCGGAGCAGGCGGAGCTGGAGGCTAAGTGGGTACCAATAGGCTGCCCGAGATGTGGCAAGTCGTTCCATGGCGATAGAACCTGAGTACCTCAAATCCCAACTCCCCCTGCCTTCTCCTCTTCTCACCTCGGTCCATATACCCCCTTTCTTGCCTTGTCCCCCATCACTTACAACGTGATCTTCGGGTTCAAGTAGGTATACAGGATATCCACGATCAGGTTGGCCAGCACATAGGTAAAGGCATACATCATGACTGCCCCCTGCACCAGGGGAAAGTCCCGGTCGAAGATGGCCTTGACCACCAGCCGTCCCAAGCCCGGCCAGCCGAAGATAGTCTCCACGATCATGTTGCCGCCCAGAAGCACCCCTACCTGGAGGCCGACTACGGTCACGGTGGGGATCAGGGCGTTGCGTAGAGCGTGCTTCATCACCACCAGGAACTCCCACTGACCTTTGGCGCGGGCAAGCATGACGTAATCTTGTCGCAGGACTTCCAACATGCTGGAACGCAAGACGCGCGCCACGAT
>DAOUAJ010000129.1:0-3428 GCA_034433615.1 Anaerolineae bacterium
ACCTCGAACTCCGCCTTGAAACGCCGTCGACTCTTGGTCATGTTTACCCCTCCACGTGCTTGTACATTATACATCAACTCCTCCACTTTAACACGTGGTCCAGTTTTTGGGGCCAATTATACCTACCAGGGTATGTGGTGATGAAGTTGATTCAAGGATGCCGGAACAAGCGAGAACAAGAACAAATCCAAAACACAGTAGCCCCCTATGGTACCGTATGGCTTGCGCCGACGGATTGCGACCAGGCCCTGGAGATCTTCGCGCAGTATCATTTGAGTCACAATACTGGATTGCTGGACGTATTGATTGGTCAGACCGCGGTAGCTCTGGACGTACCCTTGTACACGTTCAACCAGAAGCACTATCAGTTTATGACCGAGTTGCGGACCGTCCAGCCCTATGAGAGAGTCCCATAGGCCGAGGACAACCATTCACCACAAACATGAGGGGCTTGAGCCGTGGGACGGGAGACGGTCACGCCCGGTTTTCAGGAGGCGGGGAGGCAGGAATGCTTCCTGCTACCCAACGATCGCTGCGCGGCCCGGGTGAACGCGACCGTTAGCTGCCCAAGTCAATCGAACAGCATCAACGGGCGGAAGACCCGCCGGAACGTGCGTCGTCCCTTCGGCTTCGCTCAGGACAGGCTTAAGTGCGTGTCGTGAGGCGATGAAGGCCGGGCAGAAGCGCAAGGTGCGAGCCTTCGGGGCAGGAGAACACCGGAGTGAACGGCGAGGGATGGGGGATGCCGTCACCCCTCGCCCACCAGCTTCTGACAAATGTGCACGCCTTCCATAGCGTCGGTGGACCAATAGTCGGCTCCCACAAAACGGCAGACCTGTTCGTCCACCTGACCGCCGAGGATGATGGGGATCTGGACGCCATCCTCGGCCATCATGGCCCGCAAAGCGCTGACGGTGTTGCGCATGGAGGCATGGGCAGCCGTGATCAGCCCCGACAGGCCAATGACATCGGGGTTGAAAGCACGGGCTGCTTCCACGAACCTGCCGGGCGAGACATCAACGCCCAGATCCATGACCGTAAAGCCATAGGAACGCAACAGCATCAGCAGCATGTTCTTGCCCAGGTCGTGGATGTCGCCCTGGACGGTGCCGACGAGAACCCGCCCTGAGCTTTTCCCGACATATTTCCCTTCCACGGCCGGCAGGACAATCTCCATGATCTGGCTCAAGATGTCGCCGGCCATGATCAGGGCAGACAGAAAGTAGCGCCGCTGGGCGTACCGTTCCCCAACCTCCCGCATCCCAGCCTGGCAATCCTCAATAATCTGCAGCGGATCGTCGCCACGGGCCATACGCCGCCGGACGATCTCTAGAGCCCTGTCCTCCTGCAGGTTGGCCAACGCCTCGGCCAGGCCGGCCATCATCTCCTGGGGTTGTTCAGGTTGCGTCATGTCCACTTCCATCCCGTTTCCTGTTCATGTTATGTCATATGGCCTACAGGCCGGACGCCCACCGTTGCGCCGAACTTTAGACGGTTCCCTGGGATGATAAACCAGCCCCAGCTAACCGGCTGATCTTCAAAATCAAAGAAGGTGTGCTCGATGCGAAAAGCAGCGTTGCCGGCCGTAGCGTTCAGTAGCCGCGCTTCCTCCTCGGTGAGCACAGTAGCCTCAATTCCCAGATCACCCCGCTTGAGCACCGTCTCACCTTTCCCATCGAACAGACCCTGCAGGCTGGTGATGCCCATCTCTGCCTCCACGATAGGCCGCAACGGATCAAAGATCAGATATTCGCGGTGGTAGGCCACCGGCTCGTCGTCCCGCAACAGAAGGCGGCGAATGGAGATGACCTTGCTACCGACCGAGATCTCCAGTTTCCGGGCAATGCGCTGGGTAGCAGGGGCCGTCTTGACAGACAGAAACCGGACCATAGTCCGCTCGCCGTTGAACAGCTCTTCCAGGGCATGGAGCCTGAAGGTCGCCGTGCCCAGCACCAACGGCTTGACAAAGGTGCCACGGCCGCGCTCCGCCGTCACCAGGCCCTCATCCAGGAGGATCGTCAGGGCACGGCGGGCGGTCATCGGGCTGACCTGGTACCGCTCACAGATCTGCGCCTCCGAAGGAATCCGGTCGCCCGGGCGGAGGATACCCGTGGCAATCTGATGGCGCAAGATGTTGGCCAGTTGATAGTAGGGCGGCTCGAACAGATCGCGGTTGATGCGCAGTTCGGCTGACCCCTGCTTGCTCACTTTCGGTTCTGTATTCGCCATAGCGACCCACACTCGCGCAACGTTGTCACCCTCTATGGTATCACAGGTTTCGAGATTTGACAAATTCCCTAGGGTAGTATAGAATCGGCCCCGTCCTGATTTGATAAGTTCCCTAGGGTATTATATAATCAGGGCTGTGAGAGTTCTAAATGGATGGAGGATTTGATGGCCGCTTCCCGACATGTTCTGGCCTGCGCCACGGTCATGGAGGAGATGTTGCCGCTGCTCCCGGCCGATGTGTCGTACCAGGTCGTGGACTTTGGGCTTCACATCGATCCCGCCAACCTGAAACGCACGCTCCAGGATGCGATCGATGCCGTAGCAGGAACGGTTGACACCATCATCCTGGGCTACGGTCTGTGCAGTATGGGGGTCATCGGGCTGCGGGCCAACGGCTGCACCCTGGTGGTCCCCCGTGTAGACGACTGCATCGCCATCTTTCTCGGCTCTGGCCGCGCCTACAAGGATCAGACACGCACCGAGCCGGGCACCTATTACCTCACCAAAGGCTGGATCGAGGTCGCCGACACTCCGTTCGACGAATACGATCGCCTGGCAGCCCAATACGGGCCCCACAAGGCCGAACGGATCATCCGCCAGATGATCAGGCACTATACCCGGCTGGCCCTGATCGACACCGGCCGACAGGCCGACCTGGACCGTTATCGCGAGCAGGCCCGCCGCCTGGCCGAACGCTGGGGGCTGCGCTTTGAGGAGATTCAGGGCTCAGATGCCCTGGTGCGCCAGATGCTTTTTGGCCCCTGGGACCAGGACTTTGTCGTTGTCCCACCTGGCGAGTCGATCCGGTACGAGCATTTTTTCCCCGGCGCTCCCCCTACTCAGACCATCCCAGAGGAGAAAACGGAATGAAGATTATTGGCGAAAAGATCAATGGCACCCGCAAGCGGGTGAAAGAGGCGGTCCTGAACCGCGATGCGGCATTCATCCAGAAGCTGGCCGCCGACCAGGCAGCCGTTGGCGCCCATTGGATCGATGTCAACGCCGGCACGCCGGTGGAACGCGAGCCCGACGACCTGGTCTGGCTGGTGGAGACGGTGCAAGAGGCCACCGACAAGCCCCTTTGCCTGGATAGCGCCAACCCGGCCGCACTGGCTGCCGCGCTGCCCCATGTCAGGCAGGCCCCTCTCATCAACTCTATCAGCGGCGAGCAGGCGCGCCTGACAGGGGTCCTGCCCCTG
>DAOUAJ010000130.1:0-3048 GCA_034433615.1 Anaerolineae bacterium
TGATGAAAGTGCTCAGCGGGAGCTGGATAGATTACTCTGATCCGTGTTGAAGGAATACCGAACAGATCGGTAATCTCAGAGGCCGAGAACAAACTATCTGTGATGATACGCTGGGCTTGCCTTGCTGCCCAACACACTGCCCACCGGTGGTAAAGCCACATGCAGAGACGCTTGAACCGCTCGACACCCAAGAATCCTCGCAATCTGGGCTTTTCCCGGAAACCGATCAAGTCATGAATAGTGACCACAGTAGGTACCTGGCAGAAGCGTGCTCCTGTTGAGCAAGGAAAATGAAGCAAGTCTACATGATCCCGAAAGGCCTGTCGGGGGACGCTCCACTGTTCACGATAGACAACACCTAACAGAGGAGGACTAGCGGGAAGCACACGTACCTGTTTTAGACCTTCGGTATTGTAAGGCCGGTCAACATAACAAACGATTTCAGCATCAGCCACCACCTTTGGCAAATACCGCAGGAGATTCTCAGTATAGGTCTTGAAGCCCCCCGGCTGAGGATGGGATGCAGCTCGTGCATCAATAGCAATCTTCATCCGTCCGCCTCACCAATACCCTTCTCACTTGATGACTTCTAATTCGAACCTTAGCAGATGTCTGGGCAAGATAAATGCCAATCGCCTCTCATACCAGTCTATGTAACGATTAATCAGCCTAAAAGTCAGTCTCTTCAAGAATCCGGCACCCAAAGGCGGGGGAAACTCTACCCGCAGCAAGCGAAATCGCACATCCGAGTAGTGAAACTGGCACACCGGCGTGCCCTCTAAAAAGTAATCGAACGTATGAATGCTAAAGAAATGCTTGTGAGTCGGATCTCTGAAGGCGTACGTGCTTGAATAGTGAGGTACTTCCACAAAAATCCGCCCATGCGGTTTACAGATTCGATGCAGTTCGTTCATAGTCTGAATAACATTGTCCAGGTGCTCAAGGACATGCTCACATAAGATCAGGTCAAAGCTGTCGCTCACGAAAGGATACGGAATGCTGTTGAGATCGCAGATAACATCTGCGGCCGAACGCGGGTTGATGTCAACCCCTATTGCACCAGGACGTTTGCGTGGTCCACAACCCAATTGCAGCACTTTCATGCCCAACTACCACCTTCCCGGGCCATCTTCCAATGAGCATAGACCTCGACTCTCGTAGTATCTCTGCGATTAGGCATAAGGAAAAACAAGCAAAGCCACCCTCCCACCTTGAAAAGACTTGTACTTGATATTGCAAGCCGCAACAAAAGTTGAGAAAACCAACCATAATGTTTGCGAAAAAACAGCAATGTGCTCTTCCTCAGACGGAGGCGTCTGCGTGCTCGATGTTGCGTTTCTTCAAGACTGTCGAGCTGCTTCCAGGCTTGTCCACCCAAGTGGATAACTTTTGCCTGTGGCAAATAGTAGACCCTCCAACCGGCCCGCTTTGCCCTATAGCACCAATCTGTTTCCTCCAGATACACTCTAAAAGCTTCGTCCAATACTCCTATCTGTTCCATTGCTTGTCGTCGAATCATCAGACAGGCGCCTCCAACCCAGTCAGCCGTGCAAGGTTCCTGGCTACGCTGCGGTGGGTAACTAGGGAAGTATGCACCGTACACAACCGCTTGTAACCCGATCATGGCTAACAGTTCGGAAAGAAGATTGGGAAAATCGGCAAATGAAGCCTGGAAGGAGCCGTCTTTGTTCAACAACATGGGGCCCAGGATCCCAGCGTCTGGATGGTTGTCCATGAATTCCACCATGCGGTCAAAAGCAGCAGGCAAGATCACCGTGTCTTCATTCAAAATCAGCAAGTACCTGCCCCTTCCCGCCCTGAGCACCTGATTATGATTGGCGCAAAAGCCCAGCCGGGCTTGATTGCGGATCAGCTTGACCTGCGGGAACTCGGCTGCCACCATCTCAGCGCTGCCGTCGGTGCAGGCATTGTCCACCACATAGACCTCGAACGTGATGTCATGTGTGCCCTCGTAGATGGAGCGCAGACAGTTGCGCAGCAGCTCGCGGTTGTTGGTGTTGATGATGGAGATAGTCAGGTCAACGCTCATGTTGCTCCCTCCGCGCCAGGTGGTCCAGGGCCACCAGCCCGCCCAGGAAGAGCCAGGAATAGAGGCTGTGCCGAAAACCGGCCAGGCCGATGTTGTAAACGTAGGGCAAGAACCAATCCCCCAACATCATCCCCACGGCAAGGCCGGCCAGCCCGCCCAGGACCGAAGCCACGTATCCCTGGGCAAAGCCGTTCTCGGGGTAGCGCGACCGCAGCCGCCATCCCAGGCGCCAGACCTCCCCCAGGAACCAGAGCAGCAGGCCCAGGCCGATGAGCCCAAACTGGTTGAACACGTCAATGTAGTTGTTGTGGGAGACTATAGCCTGTCGAGGGGCGTAGAACCTATAGTAATACATATAGTTGCCCGGCCCCAGGCCGATGAGCGGCGAGCGCTGCCCCACCTCCAACGCCCCCTGCCATATCTCGGGCCGTCTGGCACTGCCCCCCCTGATTTCAGGCTCGACGATCCAGCGGTGGATGAAATCGCGTGCACCAGCGGAGGTCAGGAGGAAGGTAATCACCATCGCCAACGCCCATCGCGGCGAGCGCAGCCAGGTGATCACAATCAGGGCCACAGCAAAGGGCACCCAACCCGAGAGCCAGTTGAGGGCGTGGAACCAGGCCCAATACATCCAGCCGGCGATGGCCAGGACGCAGAGCAGTTTCAACAAGGAAGGCAACCGGCGATGGAACAGCAGTTGCCCATAGGCCAGCGACACAACCCAAGGCCCGAAGAAGCCGCCGGTACCGTTAAAATAGTAGGCCGGCACGGCATGAAAATCGTGGAGCAGGATAGCGTTGACCACGGCCAGCAGGCCGAGAAAGAGAAAGGCATACGTGATATAACGCAGCCAGCGCTCCTCACGGATCACGTTGGCGGTCATCAAGAATAGCGCCGGAGAGAGCCAGAAAATCGAGAGCTGGCCCAGTTGCACCCAGTGACGGTTGTAGGCGATAGGCACCCACACATCCCACAAGACCAGCGAGGCGATCCACGAC
>DAOUAJ010000131.1:0-19839 GCA_034433615.1 Anaerolineae bacterium
GTTGGAGAGTGGGGAGTATGTGCTGGGCCCTATGCTCAAGCGGTTTGAGGGCGAACTGGCGGCCTACCACGGTATGAAGCACGCGATCGGCGTGAATAGTGGCACCGATGCGCTCTGGCTGGCGTTCCTCGCCCTCGGTATCGGCCCGGGCGACGAGTGCATCACCACCACCAACACCTTCTTCGCCACCGCCGAGGCGATCTGGTTCACGGGCGCAACCGCTGTGTTCGTAGATAGCGATCCCTGGAGTAACTGTATTGACCCCACGAGGATCGAGGCGGCCATCACGCCTCAAACCAAAGCGATCGTGCCCGTTCACCTGTACGGCCAGTGCGCCGACATGAAGGCGATCCGCGCCATCGCGGACAAATATAACCTGTACGTGGTCGAGGACAACGCCCAGGCCATCGGTGCCCACGGCGATGGGTTCAAGATCGGTGAGCTGAGCGATGCCGTCTGCACCAGCTTCATCATCCAGAAGAACCTGGGCACCTTCGGTGACGGCGGCGCGGTCATCACCAACAATGACGAAATCAACCGCAAGGTGCGCAAGCTGCGCAATCACGGCTCCGAGAGGCGCTCCTACCACAGCATGGGGTACAACAGCCGCCTGGACGACCTCCACGCCGGCGTGCTGAGCGCCAAGCTTAAGCACATTGACGAATGGAACGACCTGCGGCGCCAGTGGGCGGCGCGCTACACGGCAGGGCTGGCCAACGCCGAAACTATCGTGCTCCCGTACGAGAAGCCCGGTTACCGCCATGTGTATCACCTGTATGTGATCGAGACGCGTAAGCCAGAGCACCGCGATCCGCTCCTGAAATTCCTTAACGATAACGGGATTGACGCCAAGTGCCATTACCCGATCGCCATCCACCAGCAAGAGGGATATCCCTGGGGCAAGTCGGCGCGCATCGTCGGCTCCATTTCCAACTCCGAGCGCAACGCGGCCTGCTGCATCTCCCTGCCGATGTACCCGGAGCTGACGGAAGAGGAGGTGGACTACGTAATCGCCAAAGTGCTCGAATGGGACCGGGCACATGCATCGTGAGATGATAGACGACGGACGGTAGACGACAAGCGAAAGCCGTCCGTCGTCTGTGGTCTGTGGTCACTATTCGCTAAGGGGAAGGACGTATGGCTCGAAAATACACGGTGGTCGTGGTCGGCATGGGAAAGCGGGGAATGCACCATGCCACCACCTTTCATGCCAGCGATCGTTTTGAGGTCGTGGGCATCTGCGACATTGATCGAGCGCGGTTAGAGGCAGCGGCTTCCAAACTGGGCAACCCGCAGATGAGCACCGACGCGGCTGCCCTGGCCCAGTTGCTGAAGCCGGACGTGTTCTGCTTCTGCACGCTGCCCACCCTGCGCCTGCCGATGATCAAGATCGGCGTGGCCAGTGGAGCTCAACTCATCGCCTTTGAGAAACCGATCGCTCTGTCCAGCGCCGAGGCGATGGAGATTAAGAAGGTGCTGGATGAGAGCGGCGTCAAGGCCGTGGTCAGCCACCAGCATCGTTATGGGGTTCATTATCAGAAGGTGAGAGAGATCATCGCCAGCGGCGTGCTCGGCAGAGTCCACACCGTCTACGGGACCGCCACCGGCTGGATGATGCACATGCTCAGCCACCTGATTGATTACATGCGCTGGTATAACGATGGGGCAGAGGCGGAATGGGTGATGGCGCAGGCCAGCGGGCGGGGCAAGCTGGCAGACGTCCACGCTTCACCCGATTACATCGCCGGGTTCATTCACTTCTCCAACGGTGTGCACGGTGTCGTGGAATGCGGCGCGGGGGCGCCGGACGTGCCCGAGGTGGACTACTGGTGGCGCAAGGCCCGCATCGGCGCCCAGGGTACCGACGGGTTCGCCGAGGTGTTGACGGGCGGCGGCTGGCGCGCCGTGACCAGGACGGGCTCCTTCTCCGGCCCTGGAAGTATGAACTACGATCTGGACATGCCACCTTACATCCAGGACATCGCCAGGTGGCTGGACGACGACAGCCAGGTCCACCCCTGCAACTTCGAGAGCGCCTACAAGGGGCACGAGATCATGATGGCGCTTTGCCGTTCCGTGATCGAGAGGGGGCAGGTGTCCCTACCGCTGGTATGTGGCGAAGATGAATTGAAAGCCTTGCGCGAGAAGTTGCCAGACAAGAAGGTGCTGCTATCCATGCCGGAGAGCGCGAAGGAGTACCTCTCCGGTTGAAGGCCCGTTACCTCATTTCCCAACGTGGTGAGGCTCCCCCATGTCACTTCTGGAGCGTGAGATCCACGAACAGCCGGCTGCCATCGCCCGGCTGCTGGAGATGGCGCGCGGCACAGTTGAAAAGCTGGCTGCGGCGATCCGCGAGCGAGACATCTGCTACATCATGATCGCCGCTCGCGGTACCTCAGACCATGCGGCTACGTACGCTCAGTATCTCTTTTCTGCGTATAACGGTCTGCCGGTCGCGCTGGCTACTCCGTCCCTGTACACCCTCTACCGCAGGCCACCGCGCCTGCGCAACGCGTTAGTGTTAGGCATCTCTCAGTCTGGTCAATCGGTGGACATTTTGGAGGTCGTGCAGGAGGCCGCTCGCCAGGGTGCGCTCACTGTGGCCATCACCAACGACCCGGCCTCGCCGCTGGCTCAGATGGCCACGTTCACCCTGGATCTGAACGCTGGCGAGGAGAAGACGGTGGCTGCCACCAAGACGTACACCGCGTCACTGGTCATGCTGGCATTGCTTTCGGCTGTGCTGGGCCAGGATGAGGAGCGGCTGAGCCGTCTGGCCCGGCTGCCCGAGGATGTTGCCCACACACTGGAGATGGCGGAGGACGTGGTCAGACAACGAGCGGAACGTTACCGCTACATGGAGGATTGCGTGATCATCGGCCGCGGCTATAACTACGCTACGGCCCTGGAGATTGCTCTGAAGTTGAAGGAGTTGACCTACGTCGTGGCTGTCCCCTACTCCTCAGCCGACTTCCAGCACGGTCCCATGGCCATCGTTGAACCAGGCTTTCCGGTGTTGGTAGTGGCACCGGACGGCGTGCTCTTCTCGGACATGATAGCGTTCCTGAGACAACTGCGGGAGCGCGCCGCAGAGCTCCTGGTCATCTCCAACCGGATGGAGGCTTTAGAGCTAGCCGAGACGGCGATGCCGTTGCCAACGGGGATGCCGGAGTGGCTCTCGCCCGTGATCGCGGTCGTCCCCGGCCAGTTGCTGGCCCTCCACCTCACCCTCGCCAAGGGGCTGGACCCGGATGCCCCGCGCGGCCTTCACAAAGTCACGGTGACGCGGTAGACAAGAACCCCGTCAGGGGTTAGAGCTGTCCGCGCCCGAAATAGCCGCCCTGGGCGCAGGTGAGCCAGGGCGACGCCCCCGCTTCATCAGGCGAACAAATCCTCTGCCATGCGCTTGAGCATGGCGATGCCCCGCACCTCGGTCTCGTACAGCGGCAGCAATGCCCGCACCTGGCCGTTGAATTCTCGCCAGATGGTCTCCATGTGCTCCGCCTGCATCGCCAGGCGGTTCTTCACGAAGTCCGGCGCATCCGGCCCAACGCTGGCCTTGTCTATCAGCATGTTGACGACCACCCCGCCTACCGGAATGCCAAACTCCTGGAACCAGTTGATGAAGCGGGTGATGACCGCAATCGGCAGCGCCTCGGGCAGGGTGACGAAGAAGAAGGCCGTCAGATCGGCATCGGTCAGCAGCACTTTGGCGCGGTTCATGCGTTCGCGCAGGTTGAGCAGGTACTCCATCAAGGGGTCTTTCTGCTGCTTGCGCTTGCTGTAGGAGAGCAGTTCGCGCAGCGACATCGCCTCCTGCCGGCTCTGCACCATCTTGTTGACCCACATGGAGTAGACGCTGGACATGCCCAGCAGGCGCCGGGCATTGGCGGTGGGCGCGGTGTCGAATACGTAAGCCTCGTACCTGTCCTCGAACATCAGATCGATCATGTTTTCGAACATGGCCGATTCTTCAAAGGCCGGATTCATGGTGGCGGATTCGACGAACTCGTCGGCCTTGGTCTTGACCTCTGCAAACTTCAGGAACCACTCGATCTTCTCCCGGATCTCTCGCTTGGACTTCTCGATGGTGTCCCTGGTGTCAATCTCATAGGCCAGCAGATTGGGCACGCCGTTGACCGGGGTAGGTTTGCCGAACACGTTCTGGCCCAACATGCTGGAGAGGGAATGCACCGGGTTGGTCGAAGCCAGCAGGGTCTTCTTGCCCCGCCCGGCCAGCCACAGAGCGGCCGTGCCCGCCAACACCGTCTTGCCTACGCCGCCCTTGCCGCCGAAAAAGATGTACTTCAGTCGGGGGTTCTCAGTCAGGAACTGGCGCATCGTCTTTTCGATCATGGCCTGGCCTCCCTCAATAGCTGTCGCCGAAGAGCGCGGCAGCCATGCGCTCGATCATCGGCAAGCCGGTGATGTCGCGCTCGAACTCTGGCACCCGCGCCAGGACCTGGTTACCGAAAAGTTCATCAATCTTAGCCAGATAGCCGCGTTGCATCTCCAGGCGATGGCGCAGGTATTCGGGGATGTCCTGCCCTGCCAGCTCGGCCGGGATCACCCGATTGACGATGTACCCCGACAACGGGACCTGGAACCTGGCGAACAACCCGGCTGCCTTTTGCGTGTCCAGGATAATCATCTCCTCGGGCACCAGAACGAAGAAGAAGGCCGTCTTCTGTTTGTCGGTCAGGATGCTGGAGGAGGTGTTGATCCGATACTTGATATCTTGAAGCTCTCGGAGGATCTGGTCTTCCTCGGTCTCCTTCTTGCGCTGCATCACCGCGGCGACCTTGGCGTACTCCTCCATCTCCGCGCGCAGAGCTGTGATCTTGTCAATCCATTGGTCGTAGACCGAGGCCATGCTCAGGTAATAGAGCGCGTGGCCCAGCGGGACGAGATCGTAGATGTAGTAGTCATACTTGCCACCGACGACGATGTCCACTACCTCGTCGAAGATCGCGCTCTCTTCCATAGCTGGCTCGGCTGCGGCGGCCTGGATATAGTTTTCGATCTCATCGGGGACTTTTTCCAGCCCGTACATATCCAGGATTTTTTTGCGAATCTCATCCTGGTATTCCCTGATCCGCCGGTCGGCGTCAATCTCTTGCGCATACAGGTTGGGGATGATCTCGACCGGCCCCTTACCGAAGATATTCTGCTGGAAGATGTCCGAAAGGCTGGCTTGGGGATCCACTGAAAAGACCAGCACCTTGTAGCCTTGCCGGGCCAGCCAGTAGGCCGTAGCCGCGCTGAAGGTGGTCTTGCCCAGACCACCCTTGCCCCCGAACATGATGTAGGAATATCTCCTGACGATATCAGCCAGGCTGTTCATTTAGCCTCCTTCGCCAAGCCCCAAGCGAGTCTTAACGTTCTCCAGGCAGCCAGCATATTTGGTGAAGACCATCGGCAAAGTACGTCCTGCGCTAATTTCCGCGCGCACTTTATCTCTAGTTTCCGCTAAATCAGGCTGGGCAAGCGCATTGCCCAAGTAACGGCTAATGCTCCGCCGCCATCTTCTTTAAGCTGTCTTGCGTTGCAGCAAACTGAGCATCCTAGCGTGCTTCGTCAGCGCGGATTTCTTCGCGAAATGAAGCCACCGTCCAACTGTCCCAACCAACAATGCCAGAAAGCCGCGTACGTGGCGTGGTCGGCGTGCGTGTGTTCTGCGTTCGTGCGTACTGAGAGACCGCTTGTTCAATTTCCAGAACTGCACTCATAGTAGAATCCTCCTGTATGTCTGCCTAGCGAATGCGTCGCCGCGCTCGGATTCAAACGGCATGACGCAGAACGCCGTAGCACCACACAACGGCGGACGAATTGAAAGTACCTTCCAATCGCCAGCCGCCCCGCCGTTGTCGTGATGCGTGTGTTTCCCGTTCGTGCAGTGTGGTCTGTTACGCTCCTGCTGGAACCCTCTCGCGGAGAATCAAATCGGCCACAGGCAAAGCCCGCAACTCCAACCGCGATAGGTCAATGAACTTGCTGGCGTCTTCAATCTCCACACCGAGAACGCGATTGCTTTCGTCAAAGTCCAGCACAACCCCAGGCGCGATTTCTTCGGATTCTGTGCTTGTCCCCTCAACGAGTTTGATATAGAGCATATCGCTATCGGGATAGTATTCAAACACCATAGTCTCATCTCCTTCAAGGTTTAAAACGACGGTCGAAAAACGCATTGTGTACCGTTTCGCCATCGGATTCGGTAACGACGCGTAAGTATTTCCCAACTTCCGAAATGAGTGCCCAACGCCGAATGCGTCCATTGGCTTGAACCACCGTCCGAATGGGATTGTTCAACACATGCTCAATCCATTCTGTTTTGATGTCAGGACGGCGAGCCGCAACGCTGGTTCTGAAGTAATCTGTCGTTTTCATTCATCGTCCTTGCCGACTGCGCTGGGATGAAATGGCATGACGGGAAACGCCATAGCCCCACGCAACGGCGGACGAATTGCAAGTACCTTCCAATCGCGCGCCGCCCCGCCGTTGTCGTGGGGCGTGTGTTTGCGGGCGCGCTTGTTTGTCAATCATCTATGCAACAACGGGCACAGGGGCTGGCGCAACTTGGTACTCAATTTGGCTTGGTGCTCTTACGCGGAGTGAAGCATCCAGAATTTCCATTGACACCAAGTTGCCTGTGGTATCGTAATCTAAAATGACCCCTGGCTTGTCTTCATCGCTTTCTGCTACGGGTGTATCAGCAAAAATAATCGTCAGGGTATCTGTTTCACGGTCGTAGATGACTTTCATGGTTCAGTCCTCCAGTATTTGCTAATCTTGCTGGTGAGGTAAACTGTTACTACTTCAGGTGGCTGGCGGTCAACATCCACAAATACTCGCAAGAGATAAGTTTTGGGTGGTTCGCCCTTTGTAACCCGCGACTGATAAACTGCTCTTCCAGGTCTTACGGGCTCAGACTGTTCTGGTGTGGATAATACTTGGGCAATCTCGGTTTCGCCTATCTCACGGCGCGCCATCTCAAATCTGGCGTGGTCAGTCAACTTGTAGGGTGCGACTGATGGTGTGTCTGACATATTCTACCTTGTTTTTCCGAAATATGCATCTCAGAACTTTTGTTGCCTGTCAACATTCATTCGCTGGCGCGAGCAATACGTGCGTTCGGAAAGGCGTGTCCGCAAACTTACGTTTCACGACACAAAAGTGTCGTGAAGCACGCCATTTTGGGGATGCTTCCCGTAATAACTGTGTCGGGAATCCAGGGGAGAACGTCTCTTTTTCAGTATCCAAGATGCCGGTCACGCTAACGCGTCCGTCAGGTCCTTCTCCCGCAGCATGCGCCGCTTCCAGGTGGAAATCTGGGGCACCACGTAGGGCAACAGACGCAGGCTGTAGTAGGGCGGCAGGATAGGGACACCCAGCAGGTCGCCCATGGTGATGAGAATGAATAAATGCTCCATGCTGCCGCGCGTCTTCAGGGCATAGCGCGCCATATCATGGCCGGCCATGCCGTACAAGATGCTTTTGAAGCTGTCCAGAAGGCCTGGTTTCTTGAGTTGTTCCTCTGGCATAGGATGGTCCTTTCTGTCCAAAACGTAAAACGTAATGCGTAAAGATCTCACGTTTTAGTATTACGTCTTACGCATTACGTCCTACGTCACTTCCTGATCGCACAAATCGGTCAGGTCCTTCTCCCGTAACATGCTGCGCCGCCAGCCGGTGATGTTCGGTATCACGTAGGGCAGCAGGCGCAGGGTATAGTATGGCGGCAACACCGGCACGCCCAGCAGATCGCCGAATACAACCAAAATGAACAGGTACTCAAGCTGAGCCCGCTCTTTGCGCAAGTCGCGTACCATTTCATAGACGGTCGCGCCGTAGAGGATGTCGCAGAGCACGACAGCGATACGGCGCAAGGGTTCGGAACATGAAGCCACGAAGAACATCAAAGGTCGCAAAGCGCGAAGAGCGCGAAACATAGCGCGCGGGCCTTTACGCTCTTCGTGCTTCGCGCTTTTCATGTCACTGCGCGTCTTCGCGATCCACATCTTCACCTGCCTACCATCACCGCGCCCGCCGTCTCTACCGCCCGTTCCAACGCCGCGATGTCCCAACCCACGACTTTCGTCTTGCCGTTCACCACAAAGGTCGGATACCGCCGTGTCGCGTGACGTACCGCCTTAACCAGCCCCTGCAGGGAGCGCGGATCGTACACGCGAATCACAACCTGCCCGCGGTAGCGGCTGGAAAGGTCGAAGATGAGCGCTGAGAGGCGCTCGAAATCCGCCCGCCACTCAGGGGGCAGGTCATCCAACCCGCGCACGGGTGGAGCCTGCTCCAACTCTGCGCGCGCCATCAGCAGCTCACAGGAGGCACACAGGCCCCACCCCTCAGGCACAGGTGCGATCACGTCAACCTGAACCGTCGGCATCACGCCCCGTCGGCACCTTCTTTGCCACGAATTACACGAATCTCTCGAATCTGGGAGGCGGAGTTCGTGTAATTCGTGGCTACCCGTCACGCCTTCGCGCCGGCCCTGGCCAGGGCGGCTGCACTGTAACGCCGCAACGCTTGCACACCATCCCACGCCAGGAACAACGCCGCAACCACCAGGATCAAAGCCACCAGGCCGATGATCACTTGCGCCGCGGTAAACTGGCCCACGTTGGCGATCTTGTTGGCCACAGGGTCAGCGGTCTTGGGCAGGTTGATGAAGAACGCCTCGTAGGCCTTGTAAAGCAGCGCGCCGATGGTCGTCACGAACATGAAGACGAAGGGGATCAGCGTCCAGAGATACTGCTTCCCCCTCGACATCAACCACGCCGTGATGAGCAACAGCGCCAGCGAGGCCATGAGCTGATTGGCCGCGCCGAACACTGCCCAGATCTGCAGGAACGGCACAACCCAGATCAGTAGCAGGGTCAGCAGCAGCGCAATCACGGTGCCGACGTGCACGTTGCGGATCGCCGGGAAGCGGTCGCCCAGTGCCTCGGCGCTGGCCACGCGCATGAAGCGCACCACCAGGTACATGATGGTCAACGCCATCAGGGTCAGGAACACCGAGCCGTAAGCGGTGCCGAACTCCTTGGACAGCCCCCACTGGTTCATGAAGGTGGCTAGGCCGACCGAAAAGACTTTGGCCGCCGCCGCACCACCGCCGGCATCCAGATACCCCTGGTAGCTACCGAAGGCCACTGTCGCGGTGAGGAAGGCAACGGTGGCGAAGATCATCTCCAGGAACATGGCCCCGCCGCCCACGTAGAGCGCGTCGGTCTCCTTCTCGAGCTGCCGCGCCGTGCCCGAAGAGGACACCAGGCTATGCCAGCCGGAGATCGCGCCGCAGGCAATGGTCACGAAGAGCATGGGCCACAGCGGGCCGATGCCGATCGTCCACTTGGTGTAGGCGGGGAAGTCCCCCATGCCGGGGTGCCAGATCAACAGGCCAAGGATGCCGCCCAGGATGCCCAGGAAGACGATCCAGAACGACACATAGTTGATCGGCTGCGCCCAGCGCCAGATCGGCAGCACCGCGCCGAAGTAGCAGATGATGATCACCAACAGGCTGCCGATGAACTTGGCCTGCGTCACCTGGAGGAAAAGCACCGGGCTGGCCTGCCCCTCGGCCGTGCCGAAGATGGCATTAAACAGGTTCTGGGCGAACGGCAGCGTCCCGATCCAGATCCCCAGGAAGGCCAGTACGACTGTGACCACCGATGTGAGGATGATATCCTGCTTCCACTTGTAGGTCATCTGGCCGGCCAGCAAGCCCACCAGGATCACGATGATCACACCCAGCGGAACGGCCGGGTTCGTGAGGAGGCTGAAGCCGACCTGCACGCCGAACGCGCCCATGATGAGCCACAGGTAGAAGTAGATGAACGTGATGAGGATCAGACGGGAGCGGGGGGAGATCAGCCGATAGCTGAGAGCGCCGAACGATTGACCCTCTTCACGCACCCCCATGATGATGCTGGAATAGTCCTGCACCCAGCCAATGAAGAAGGTGCCGAGTACGATCCACAGCAGGGCCGGCAACCAGCCCCACTGGACCGCGATGATCGGGCCCAGGATCGGGCCCAGCGCGGCGATGGACTTGAACTGGTAGCCGAAAAGGACGTTCCGATTGGCCGGCGTAAAGTCAACGCCGTCCATGTACATCTTGGCCGGTGTCGTTTTTTGGTCATCCGGCTGAATCACCGTCCTGTTGATGGTCCTGGCATACCAGCCGTATCCGAGGGCAATGGCCACGCCACCAATGAGCAAAGCAACGATCGCGTTCATCCTTCACCCCTCCTGAGGGTTACACCCGAATGCTTCGGGTCCTCGCAAAATGGATCAAGCCGACCGGACCAACTGGCCCATTCGGGCCACAAGCAGGCGAATCCAGCTCTCTCTTCCGTCAGCACCTCCTTTCCTTTGGCCCATTCGGGCCACAAGCGGCCCATTCGGGCTACAAGCGGCACTTCCCAACGCACCCAAATGGCCCATTCAGGCTACAAGTTGATATGTACAATTGTAGCACGAAAGAAACCACAAAGTCAAGCATGAAAAATCTGCATCTCTGCGTCTGTTTGACATTCGTAGCACTGCTGGGTATCATAAGCATAGGTGCTAGGGCGCGGAGGGGCACGGAAGACAGGAAGACACAGGGAGAGGGAGACGTGGAGACTGTCCCCTCTTTGCTTGTCTCCTCGTCTCCTCCGCTCCCCCGCTCAAATTTATTAAGGAGAGCACGTTGACTATTCTCTCTGCAGCGACAGACTGGGAGTTAGCCGAGCGACTACGACAGGCGGTTGCTGACGTTTTTCAGGTGGAGGACGTGACGTTGGGAAGCGGGCGGCCAGAAATGATACGATTGCGCGGCCACCTGCGGGTTGATTCTCAGCAAGCCTATGCCATTGTCTCCGAGCGTTTCCGAATGCTCGGCTTCACCGCCCTCTTCCGCCGAGACGGCCATACAGAGACGATCATCGCCGCGCCGGGGGCAATCTCAGCCGGCGTTTCTGCTCGCCCCTGGGTGCCGGCCATTTTACTGGTGCTGACCCTGGCATCTGTGCTTTACATCGGGGCGCTGATGGATCCAATGCCCGACGGCCGTATCCGTCTGTGGAACGGACTCCCTTTCGCGATCAGCCTGATCGCCATTCTGAGTAGCCACGAGTTAGGACATTACTTTGCGGCCCGGCGCGTGGGCACGCCGGTGACGCTGCCCTATTTTATCCCGATGCCTATGCCGCCCTTCGGCACGTTAGGAGCTTTCATCCAAATGAAGGGGCCTTCCCGTGATCGGCGAGCGTTGCTGACCATCGCGGTCGCCGGCCCGCTCGCCGGCTTGGCCGTCGCCATTCCCGTGCTCATTCTGGGCCTGTCCCTGTCTAAAGTGGAGCCGCTCCCGGCAGGTGGCTACATGATGGAAGGCAATTCTCTCCTCTACGCGGCGTTGAAGATCATCCTTTTTGGCCGGTTTCTGCCCGGCGGCGGCCTCGATGTTTTCTTGCACCCTGTCGCCTTCGCCGGCTGGGCTGGTCTGCTGGTGACCGGCCTCAACCTGATCCCCGCCGGCCAGCTCGACGGCGGGCACATCATCTATGCGCTGCTAGGCAACCGCGCTCGCATCCTCACGATGGGAATCATCCTGGCCTTGCTGGGGCTGGCGTGGATCTGGAATGGCTGGCTGTTGTGGGCTTTCCTCATCTTCCTGTTCAGCCGGGCCCAGGCCACCCCGCTGGATGATGTGACGCAGTTGACCGCCGCACAACGGCTACTCGCCCTTGGGATGATGCTGCTGTTCGCCCTCGTCTTCGTGCCGATTCCGCTCACCGTGCATCCGTGATTTGGACTCGAGCAGACCTGAAGGGTTTGCGCCATGGGCTGATGGGAAGCCAGCACCATGATCGTCACCGTGACCCCCAATCCCGCTGTAGATCGCCTCCTGTTTTTTGAGAATTTCACCTGGGGACAGCGGATGCAGGTTCACCGCGCAGCCTGGGGGCCGGGCGGCAAGGGAACGGACGGCGCCTGCATCGTGGCCGAACTGGGACGGCCGTGTCGGGCGATCGCGCTGTCTGCTGGCCCCTCAGGCGAGCAGTTGGCGGAGATCCTGCGCGCGGCCGGCGCGACGCCCGATTTCGTGCCGGCAGGCGGGGCCACGCGCGTCAACTACATCCTGATCGACACAGCTCGCGGACAACAGGCTACGTTGACTACCGACGCCCTGGAGGTATCGCCGGAGCAACTGGCCGCGTTCGAGGCGCGGGTGCTCGAAGCCCTGGACGGGTGCACCTGCCTCTGGCTGGGCGGGCCGATGCCGTCCGGGGTGCCGCAAGACCTGCACGCCCGCTTCATTCGGGAGGCCAAGGCGCGCGGCATCCCCACGATCCTGGACGCGCGAGGGGAAGCGCTTCGGCTGGGCGCGGCGGAGCATCCCACGGTGCTCAAGCCCAACCAGTACGAGCTGGCTGAGCTGGTGGAACGAGTGCCGGAGGAGCCTGCTGCCCTGGCCGAGGTGCTGGCCGGGCTGTTGGGAAACGGGACGGAACTGGCGATGGTCACCCTGGGAGAGCGGGGCGCGGTCGCCGTGACCGCTTCCCATCGGTGGTACTTGCCGCCGCTCCAGGTGCCGGTGGTCAACTCCGCTGGCGCGGGCGACGGCATGGCCGCAGCGCTGGCCATCGGCCTGAGCGAGGGTTGGCTCTGGGAGGAAAGCCTGCGTCTGGCCGTGGCGACCGCCGCCGCGGTGGTGATGACCCCCGGCACAGCCGAGTGTCACAAGGCCGATGTGGACCGCCTCCTGCCACAGGTGCGGCTGGAGGCCCTGGCGCTATGCTTTTAGCCGGTGCCCGGGTCTATGAACAGTCCAGGCGGCGCGTTTTGCCTGTCCCCGCTTGTGCTGGGGTGCCTTCTGTGCGGAGGCGCGGAGGTGCAGAGGTGCAGAGGTGAAGATCTTCCCTGCACCTGTGCTCTTTTGCTCCCCTGCTCCCCCGCTCCCCTGCACAAGGGGGCAGGCTGGCCGACAGGCCAGGGAACCGCCGCCTGGACCGCCATGATCTGCATCGGTAGGGAGTGAAAAGGTGAGTCAGAACGAACTTAACATAACACAGGGGGGGTGACTATGCGCTGGCTCCGAAACCTGCCCCTGCTCACCCGCACCGTTCTGCTGGTCACCGTGGGCCTGGCGATCATTCTGACCGTCCCTGGCTTCTTGAGCGTGCGCGCTTTGCAGGAGAGCACCAACCGCGTGCTCGCCGAACGGCTGCGCCTGGCGCAACTGGTGGCGGCGCACATTGACGACCACGTGGCGGAGGCGCTCGCCCTGCTCGAACGCGCCGCGGCCTCCGAAGGCTTTGACCTGACCGATGCCGACCCGGAGCCGGAGCGCCGCGCCCTGCGCGAACTCTACGCGACAGGGGTTTTCGCTCATGAGGTCTTTCTCCTGGACCGGCAAGGCCGTGTCCTGTGGATGGAGCCCCCGGTGCCAGCGATGGTGGGCGTGGATCTGACGGCGGAGCCAGAAGTAAGAGAGGCGCTGGAAACGGGCAGGCCCCAGGTCGGCAACCTCTCTCGTTTTCACGACACACAAAAAGCTAAAGTCTCTTTTGTCGTTCCGGTGAAGGACGAGGCCGGTACGGTGGTTGGGCTCATTGGCGGCGCTACCGAACCGGCTTCTATCCCTATTCATCATCCCCTCGCAGGCGGGATACCTGGGAGCCACATCCAGGTTGTGGATGCCAACGGGATCGTGCTAGATCACAGCGAAGGAAGACGTTTGCTCCAACCCGTTAAGCACCCTGAGGCCGTGTTACCGCTAATGGCGGAAGAGAAGCCGGGCATTATCACCCGAGAGGTGATCGAAGAGGGCAAGGGGCGATTCTCAGAGGTCATCGCTTTTGCGCCCTCGCGGATTGCGCCCTGGGGGGTGTTGGTCGAGCAGCCGGAGGCGGAGGCGCTGGCTCTGGTCCACCACCTGCGGCAGCGGCTGATCCTCATCGGCGCGGTCGTCTTTCTGGTCGTCATCGTCCTCACCTGGCTCACCACCCAGGCGATGGTGGTGCCGATTCGGCAACTCCTGGCCGCCACGCGCCGCCTCGCCGCGGGCGACCTGACCACGCCCGTTGCCGTTGTCGGGCGCGATGAGGTGGCGGAACTGGGCCGTGCCTTTGAGGCGATGCGGCAGCGGTTACAGCAGCGCGAGGAGGTTATTGCCGCCTGGGGGGAGGAGCTGGAAGCTGCGGTACAGAAACGCACCTGCGAACTCTCCATGCTCTATGCTATTGACCGCGTCGCCGCCCAATCGCTGGACCTGGAGGAGGTGCTCAACGACGCGCTGGAGGCCACCCTGGCAGCTCTGCAGATCGAGGCGGGTGGCATCTACCTGCTCGAACCCCAGGGAGCAGGGGAACAGAGGGGCAGGGGAGCGGAGGAGCAGGAGATGGTATTGCGGGTCCACCGGGGCCTGTCGGAGGAGTTCGTGGACGCGGTACGGCACATCCGCCTGGGTGAGGGTATCTCCGGCCGGGCCGCAGCGGAGAGAAAGCCAGTCGTCCTCGACGTGGCGGACTACCCCGCCGAGCGCCTGGCTCCATGGATCGTTCGAGAAGGGTTCCAAACGCTGGCCAGCACGCCGTTGCTTTCGGCCGGCAAACCGGTCGGCGCGCTGAGCCTGGGGACGCGCCGTCCGCGCGCCTTTCCGCCGGAGGAATTGGACCTGCTGGCGGCCATCGGCCAGCAACTGGGCCAGGCGGTGGCAAATGTACTGCTGCACGAAGAGACACGACGCCACGCCGAGCGTCTGGCCGTGCTCAACCGCATCGCCCGGGCCCTCAGCACTACCCTGAACCTGGACGAACTGTTGGAGATCGTCTACCGGGAGATCACTGCCGTGATGGAGGCCGACGCCTTCTTTATCGCCTTGTATGACGACGCGGCCAACGAGCTGGACTATCGTGTCCGAGTAGACAAGGGGATTCGCGAACCTGCGGAGCGGCGGCCATTGACCACGGGCCTCACCGCCATGATTGTCACCGGCAGGCGGCCCATCCTCATCCGCGATTTCGAGCGGGAAAAAGAGCGCCTGCCTCCGATGAAATTGTGGGGCACGATGCAGGCCCCGCCGTCGTGGCTGGGCGTGCCGATGCTGATCGGCGGCAAAGTGGTCGGCGTGATCTCGGTGCAGGCGTACCGCCCGAACGCCTACGGTGAAGCAGAGCAAGAATTGCTCTCCACCATCGCCGATGAGGTGGCGGTGGCAATTGAGAATGCCCGGCTGTACTCCTCCCTGCAGAAGACCAATGTGCAACTGCGGGCGGCCCTGCAGGCCAAGGATGAGATGATCCAGAACGTCTCCCACGAGCTACGCACCCCGCTGGCCATCATCATGGGGTTCGTCGAGCTGCTGCAAGGAGGGGAGTTTGGTCCCCTGACCGCCGAGCAGGAGCGCATCGTGGCCACCCTGGACCAGCAGGGCAAGCGACTGCACTTCATGGTACACCGGTTGCTGACCCTGCAGACGCTGAGGCCGGAAGCGCTCCAGAAGGTTCCCTTGGAACTGGGGCCCTGGCTCTCGGAGACGATACGACCGTGGTTGGATCATGCGATGGCGGCAAAAGTTGAGGTGCGGTTGGAGGTGGCTCCCGACTTGTCTCTTCTCATGGCAGACCCCGACCTGCTGGGGCAGGTGGTGGTCAATCTGCTGGACAATGCGATCAAGTTCAGCCCGGGCGGCGGGATGGTGACGGTGCGAGCCTGGCCGGAAGGGGACGAGGTCATAATAGCCGTGTCCGATCAGGGGGTTGGCATCCCGCCGGACAAGCTGGCGAGGGTGTTTGAGCGCTTCTACCAGGTGGATGGGAGCATGACCCGTCGTTTTGGCGGCATGGGGATTGGGCTGGCGTTGTGCAAGGCCATCGTGGAGGCGCACGGGGGGCGGATCTGGGCGGAAAGTGCGGGGGAGGGACGGGGAAGCACGTTCTACGTGGCGTTGCTAGCAGCCGAGACACGGTGAGGGGGAGAGGGGGGACGCGGAGGTAAGCGTCTTGCCTTTCCTGCATCGCAGCCATATAATCAACGCAGGCATGAGTGGGTGGTCTCCCGCTTCAGTGTTGCTAAGCTGGAAGAAGGCAAAGAACCGCGGATTTACGGGAAAGCGCGGATCGGTAGTCTCCCTGTTAAGTGTTGTTGCTATGAAACGGCGGCGGATGAATCACGCCGCCTGGGGAGAATGCGCCCAGGCGCCGTCATTTATGCGGCGCCGGTATCCTGGCGGCCCTTTATGACTCCAGCAACATTATAATTGGAGGCACATAGATCATGCGAGAAGCGACCGTGGCGATGGTGCAGATGGCCCCTGTTCTCGGCGAGATGGAAACCAATCTGGGCCGCATGTCAGATTACGTCGAGCGTATCTGCCTGGAGCAGCCTACCGACCTCATCGTTTTCCCAGAACTGATCACGACCGGCTACGAACTGGGCCCGCGCTTCACCGAACTGGCCGAGCGAGTGCCAGGGCACTCTGTAAACTACTTGGCCAAAACGGCCGCCGAGTTCAGCGTCCACATCGCCTTCGGCCTAGTCGTCAAGGAGCGGGTGGAGAGCGTCATCTACAACGGCGTTGTGTTGCTGGGCTCGGAGGGTGAACTGGTGGGCGATTACCGCAAAGTCCATCTGAAGGGGGAAGAGCGGCTGGCGTTCCGCCCGGGGTTCCGTTACCCGGTGTTCGATCTCCCCTTTGGCCGCGTTGGGCTGCTCATCGGATGGGATCTGGCCTTCCCGGAGGCAATGCGCAGCCTGGTGCTGGATGGCGCCGAGTTGATTTGTGTCAGCGCAGCGTGGGATGCCACCCACGCCGACGAATGGCGGGCCTACTGCGTCAGCCGGGCGTGTGAAAACGCGTCGTTCGTGGCAGCGGCCAACCGTGTGGGTGACGAGCCCAGCTATCAATTCCTGGGCGAGAGCATGTTGATCGGGCCGCGTGGCGAGCTCTACACCGCCATGGACGACAAGAGTGAAGGCTATGCCGTGGCCAAGATTGATCTGGACGGCGTACGCGCGGCCCGCGAGGAGTTCCAGATTATCCAGTGCCGTCAGCCGCAGACGTACCGGAATTTGGTCAAGAAGTACTGACGTGGAACGTATTCCGTATTGCGTATTCCGTACTCCGTCTCCATGAAACATGATACGCAATACGCAGCACGGAATACGAATTACCAATACGTGGTACGGAATGCACGATGTCCGCCCCTCTCACTATCCCTGAAAGCTGGCAGCAGGCCGCAGAAACCATCCGACAGGACGAGCGGATCTTGCGCGTGATGGTGGTCGGCGCGCCCGACACGGGCAAAACCAGCTTCTGTGCTTTCCTGGCTGAAACCCTGCGTGAGGCAGGGCGTAGTGTGGGGGTCGTTGATGCCGATGTCGGCCAGTCCAGCCTGGGAATCCCTGGCACTATCGCTGCCGGTAGTGTCAGCCGCCCACTGCAACGCCTTGGCGACGTCCCTTTCGAGATGGGATACTTCGTGGGTGACGTCTCCCCAGCCGGCCATATGCTGGCTTGTTTGACCGGCTGCCGTATCCTCAGCGACCGTCTGCGGGCCCGCGGTGTGCAAGTCATCATTGTGGACACCAGTGGGCTGGTGATGGGGCCGGCTGGCCATGAACTGAAGCTGCGGAAGGCGGACCTTCTTCACCCCAATTACATCATCCTCATCCAGAAAGAAAAAGAGCTCAATAGCCTGGCTCAGATATGGCGGCATCGTCGTCAGGTGAGTCTCATCGATCTGCCGCCGTCGCCGGCCGTACAGACTCGCTCGCCATCGGAACGGCGGGCGCGCCGCGCTGCCCGCTTCCGAGCCTACTTTCGCTCCGCCCAGACCATCACCCTCCATCTAAACCAGACGCGGCTGCTTGGCACGCGGCTGGCGCTGGGGCATGCGCTGGATGCCGAGGCACGGGAGCGGGTGGCAGAATCGCTGGGACAGGAAGTGATCTACGGGCAAGCTACGATGGACGGGTGGACGATCGTCACTTCAAGCTGGTTGCCACACTCACAACTGACTGAGGCGGCCAGCCGGCTGGGCATCCCCGCGCTGTGGTGCATCCCGGCCGGCCGGCTGCAGGGGTTGCTGTGTGGGCTTCATGATGATCACGGGCACCTGGTAGATCTCGGCCTGCTTCAAGCGCTCGATCTGGGTGAGGGCCAGGCCACGGTGTTGGCTCCCCGCGCCGGGCCGTCTCAGGTGTGCACATTGGAGCTAGGACGAGTGCGCCTCAGCCCTGACGGTATCGAGCTGGAGCGCCTGCGGCCGGGCGATTTGTAACGTAGTGGGTAATGCGTGTTACGTAGTCGTAAGACGCATTACACCACGCAACACGCAATACACCACGCAACACACAATACGGAACACGGGTCAATATCTCGGAGGAACCAATGCGCATCGTAGACTTACGTTCAGACACCATCACCCAGCCGACGCCGGCCATGCGGCGAGCGATGGCCGAAGCCGAGGTAGGCGACGATGTTTTCGGTGAAGATCCGACTGTCAATCGGCTGGAAGCGATGGCAGCCGAGCGGCTAGGCAAAGAGGCGGCACTGTTCGTCGCCAGTGGCACCATGGGCAACCTGGTCAGCCTGCTGGCCCAGTGCGGCCGTGGTGATGAGGTCATCCTGGGCGACCAGGCTCACACTTTCTTCTACGAGCAGGGGGGGATTGCTGCGTTGGGAGGCATTCATCCCCGGCCGCTCCCCAATCAGCCGGACGGCACGCTCGACCTGGCTCAGATCGAGGCTGCGATCCGCCCGGATAACGTTCACTTCCCGCGCACGCGGCTTATCGCTCTGGAAAACACTCACAATCGTTGCTTTGGCAGCCCTTTGACCGTAGAGTACATGCGGGCGGTGGGTGAGCTGGCGCGCCGGCACGGGCTGAAGGTACATGTGGACGGTGCCCGGCTGTTCAACGCGGCTATTGCGCTGGGCGTTGAGGCACGTGACCTGGTCGCCGATGCCGATTCGGTCACCTTCTGCCTGAGCAAAGGGCTGGCTGCGCCGGTCGGCTCTGTCGTGTGTGGCACGCGCGAGTTCATCGCCGAGGCGCGGCGGGCGCGCAAGGTGGTGGGAGGCGGGATGCGCCAGGCGGGGGTGCTGGCGGCCGCCGGCATCGTAGCGCTGACGGAGATGGTGGATCGGTTGGCGGACGATCACGCCCATGCTCGCCGGCTGGCGGAAGGGCTGGCTGACATCCCAGGTCTGTCTGTTGATCCCGGTCGGGTGAGGACCAACATCATCTATTTTGCCATAACTGACCGTATGACCGCGCAAGAGCTGGCAGCACAGCTTAGCGCCGAAGGGGTACGAGTGCTGCCGACGGGACCGCGCCAGTTGCGCGCGGTGACCAACTACCACGTGAGCGCAGATGACATCGAATACACTCTGGGCGTGCTCCGACGCGTGCTGAGGTAGAGTGGCTTGTGCACTCAGCGATCAGCGGTCAGCCATCAGTAGCTGTGGTCTTCGCAGTTCAGAAGACCGCCAGTCACCTGTCATCTTCAGTCGCGCTAAGAGCCTCGCGGCGAATACCTGTTGCTATGATGTCGAAAGCGTGGTAAAATGAGCTCGAAATTCCCAAATACAACCCCCAGGAGGAGCACATGGCCGCCCCAACCAACCCTTTCGACCGGGTGCTCAAAGTGTTGGCCCGGGAGTACGCCCCGCGTCTCCTGGAGCTGGCGCTGCCCGGCGCCCCCCTCCGGGTGATAGGTACGCTGGAAAACGTGGAGCTGACCATCCCCGAAGAGCGGGTGGACTTCGTGCACCGCGTGGCCGAGGGGACGCAGGAGTACGCGTTACACATCGAGTTCCAGACGGAGCATCGGGCC
>DAOUAJ010000132.1:0-10103 GCA_034433615.1 Anaerolineae bacterium
CTTCCACAAAGCTCAGGCTGTGCAGAACCCGGATCAGCCCCTCCTCCAGGTCGCGCTCGCCCCCGTAGAAATCCAGCAATTCACCCCAGTGATCGGGGTCCAGCCGGACGGCCAGGGTGTTGATGGTGAAATCGCGGCGGTGCAGGTCCTGCTTGATGCTGGATTGCTCGACCGTGGGCAGGGCTGTGGGGTGCTCGTAGAACTCGATGCGGGCCGTGACGAAATCCAACGAGGGGACAGGCGGCGGCCCGTTCACCCCCTCTGCTGGCAGAATCCACCTGGCCGTGCCAAAGCGCTCGTGGCCGCGCACCCGGCCCCCCTTGCGCCGGGCCAGCTCCCGTGCCAGGCGGATGGCATTACCCTCCACTACCAGGTCGAGGTCGAGATTGGGGATGCCCAGCAGCAGATCGCGCACAAAGCCCCCTACGGCGTAGATAGGGTAATCCAGCTCATGAGCTGTACGCCCCGCCTCTTGCAGCAACGCGTAAAGCTGAGGAGGCAAAGCCGCTTCCATGCGCGCCGCCAGCGTCTGCACGCGGCCAGGCGGGCTGGACCACATCTTGATCAAATCGGTGCGCGTGACAATTCCCAGAAGATGGCCATCCTCTGACGAGACCACCGGCACCTGCCCCCAGCCGTGCTCGATCATCAGGGCTTGCAGGCGTTGCACTGAGTCTTCCGGGTGGACCACTACCGTCCCGGAGTGCATCACCTGACGCACCGGTGCGTTACCCAGCCTGTGATGCAAGGCCCGGTCAACCTGGCGGCGGGTGAGCATGCCCACGATCTGGCCGTCCTCCGTCATCACCGGGAATCCCTCGAACCCATAACGCTGCATGCGCTCGGCGGCCTCGGCCACCGTAGTGTCCGGCGTCACCGTCTGCGGCTGCCCATGCGACATAATCTGGGCCACCGTCACGGCCGGCCGCACGTGTTTCTCCAGCAGTTCGACCAATTGCTGTTCCGCCTGCTTCAGCGTCACCCCACGCAACACCGCCGCGGCCGCCCGGCCATGCCCGCCCCCTCCTGTCTCCTGGGCGATAGCACCCACGTCAATGGCATCGGAAATGCTACGCGCCACGAGCTGGATGCGATCTCCTTGATCCACCAGCAGGAACAGCCCCTCCGGCTCGTAGAGATCGCGCAGTTTGTGCGCCAGCACGGAGACCTCATCCACGTACTGACTGGCGCGCGCTGTGGCGATGATGACGGAGTGGCCGGCGAACTCGTAAGGATGGCTGCTCTCGGCCAGTTGCTGGTACAGCGTCCGCTGCTCAGGGGTGAGAGGATGGTGCAGAAACCGGTTGACCACATTAAGATTGGCGTCGTGCTCCAGCAGCCAGGCGGCGCAGCGGGCATCTCGCGCGGTGGTCGTGCCATACGTGAGGGAGCCGGTGTCCTCGTAGATGCCAAGCAAAAAGAGGGTCGCTTCCAGGGGTGTAATGCTGAGGCGGCGTTCGGCGATCTGCTCCACCAGCAGGGTGGTGGTAGACCCCGTCTCCTCGCCCCAGAACTGCCAGCCGGCGGGCAACGGCTCCTGCTTGGGGTGGTGGTCAATGAACTGGCCGGTGGTGTACGTGCCCATCCGGCGCAGCGGCTGGAAGGTCTGGGTGTCCACGACGATGGCGTGGTCAATCCGCTCGCGCGGGATCTCGTCAGCGTGGCGGAAGGGGAGCACATCCCGGTGCAGGACGGTAAAATCGCGCACGTTGCGGTTCATCTGGCGCGGCAGAACAGGCATCGCGTCCGGGTACAGCTTGTGCGCTGCCAATAGCGACGCCACCGCGTCAAAGTCGGCGTGCTCGTGCGTGAGGATTACATGCATCAGCGTTCTCAACCTATGCGGCCGCCCGTTCCGCCGGCAAAGGAGGAACCTGGGGCGATAAAGATAGCGCTACATCCAGGAAATCGCTCACCGGTGGGGTTGTGATCACGGCCCATACTGCCTGCCAGAGATCCTCCGGCAAATTGCGCAAGTTCGCCAGCGGCACGGTGAGCGGCTTGCCCTCGTAAAAGACCATCATGCGTGCAAAGTTAATGAAGGTCAGCCCCACTGCCCGAGGCGTTATCCCGGTGGCCTTACCCCTGTCCAGCCGTAATAGGAGGTTATCCGCCAATTCGATTCCAGTCACATGCTCACCTTGACCGAAAGAGACATAGAGCACATCGGCCTCTTCGTCGTAATCGAGCTTTATCTCGCTCATCATGAAGCCTTTTCGCCTGCCAGAGCCAGGATTCGGTGCCGAATATCGTCAGATAACCACATGCCTGACTCCTCCAGCCGACTGACAAGTGGCCCCACGCTCTCAGTCAGGCCTTGAGATTTCGCTTCCAGCAAGACCCTGAGCGTTCCTCTAACTTTAAGACCCGCTGCCTTTGCTGTACGTCTTGCCAGCGCATCATCCAGCAGTACGACGCGATCGGGATTTTCCAACGCCAGCGCCAACGTCGCGAGTTCCCCCATTCCCAGATCCAGAGTCAACCACTCAGAAGGCGTGGAGCGTGGATCAACGACTCGAAGCCAACTGTAATCGCCTGGATTGGGAACGTCATAGCCTCTGCGCTGACCTTCCTTCAGCTCGAGCACCACAGCGCCAGGCGTCCATATCTCGCCGAACAGCTTGGGAAGCCAATTGAGAACCCCAATACGGTACAGGTAAAGCAGAGGTGATGTATTGCTGATCGCTTCAGGCATAATCGCTTTCCAGATCACGCAGTTCAGCTTCAAGCGGGAACACCTTGTAGCGCCCCAGTGACAGTAAAAACTCCACGCGTGACATACTGGCGAGTTCAGCAGCACGACCGGAAGAAAGACGCCCTAGTTCGTACAGTTTGATAGCAGCCAACACACGCAATTCGCGGGCGAAGGCGACTTCATCGGTCTTTTCTGCCAGCAATACCTTCTCGGGCACATTGATCACGATCTGACGGGTGCTCATCTGGTAAATCCCCCTGTTCCATATATTCTCAGCACTCGGTTTGCGTCCGTTCCTGGTTACCTGTCCTTCGTCAGGCGAACGAGGTTCGCCCTTCGTCCCTCGGCTGCCGTCTCCGCCTCCGCCAAAATCGGCTCCAGATGTGGGAACTCATCGAACATGTGCGGCAGGTAGATCGCGGTCATGAATTGATCTTGAAAGTCCGGCTCAGCCGCCGTCTCCACAAACTCCACCTGTCGGGCCAGCCGGGCTGCCTCCAGCCGTTTGCCTCGATTAAGCAGGGCGATGCGAGCGCCGTCGCCGGCCGCGTTTCCCACCGCATATACCCGACTCAGATCGCAGTCGGGCAACATGCCGATGGTCATAGCGTGCTCGGGGTCAATGTAGCTGCCGAACGCGCCCGCCAGCACGATGCGATCCACCCGCCTTACGCCGCGACGGCGCATCAGGATACGCGCGCTGGAGTAGAGCGCGGCCTTGGCCAGTTGAATCGCACGCACGTCATCGGTGTGTAGCGCGATCTCCTGGCCTGTGCTGGTCTCGTACGGCCAGGCCAGCACGAACGAGGCCAGGTTCCCGTTTCGCCGGAAGCGCGGCGACGGACAATCCGCCACAAAGCGGCCACTCCGGTCAATCACACCCGCCTTGAACAGCTCAGCCAGTGCCTCGATGATGCCGGAGCCGCAGATGCCACGCGCTTTCTCAACCGGCGGCTCGTCTTTCGTCCATTCATCACTCCAACGTGGCTCGCCGATCACCCGAAAGCGCACCTCCAGCGTGGTCGGGTCCACCCGCACTCGCTCGATGGCACCAGGGGCCGCCCTCATGCCGTGGACGATCTGCGCGCCCTCGAAGGCCGGGCCGGTGGGGCTGGAACAACAGAGCAGGTGCTCCGAGTTGCCCAGCAGCAATTCGCCGTTCGTGCCCACGTCTATAATCAGGACGATCTCGTCGGCCGGCACCTTGTGTGGCTCCTCGGCCAGGATGACGCCCACGTTATCCGCGCCGACGTACCCTGCCTCGATGGGCAACACGTGCGCCATCGCGCCCGGTGCCAGCGACAGCCCCAGGTCGCGAGCTTTGCAATCAATAGGGCCATGCACCGCAGCAGGGAAGGGCATCCCGCCCAGCTCACGAGGATCAATCCCCAGCAGGATATGATGCATGACGGTGTTGCCCACCAGGACGATTTCGGTGATGTCCTCAGGAGAGATTCCGGCAGCGCGAGCGGTGCGGCCGGCCAGATCGTTTAAACTGGCGATGATCGCCTGGTTCATGCGCGCCAGGCCGTCCCGTTCGCTCATGGCGTAGGAGACGCGGGACATCAAGTCCTCGCCGTAGGTGACCTGTGGGTTCATGATCGCCTCGGTGGCCAGCACGGCACCTGAGCGCAGATCGCACAGATAGGCGGCGACCGTGGTCGTGCCCACGTCCACGGCCAGGCCGTAAGCTCCTTCGTGATAGCCAGGCTGCACACGGATCACCTCGCGCCCCTGCCAGACGGTGCAGGTGATGCCGCGCTGACCCTTTCGGAGCGCTTGCTGCAGATCGCGCAACGCAACGAGGTCAATGCTCAGATTTTCCAGGCCAAAGCGCGCAGTCAGCTCTAACTGCACGAGCTCCCATTCACCGGTGGGCTGTTCCAAAGTTGGCGACTCTACCTCCACGTAGTACAGCCGGATCGCAGGATCCAGTTCGATGCGCATCTCACGGGCGGCCTTACGGATCACCTGCTTGCGTGCCTGGCTCTCCTCCGGCACGGTGATCAGCAGGTCGCCGTTCACGGTGGCCGAGCAGGAAAGCCGATGGCCGTGCTCCACGTCCAGCCCTTTGCGCTGGGCGTAACGCGCCTCTCGCTCCGAGACAGGAGAGGTGTGCGCCTGGCCAGAATGAATGCCCAACTTAGGGAAGAACCCCTCTTCGATGATCACCCGGCACTTGCCGCACGTCTGCCGCCCGCCGCAGATGGACTCAATCTCGACACCCAGGGAGTGGGCGGCCTCCAGAATCGTGATGCCTGCCGGGACATACCCCTGTCGCCCGGCCGGCTGGAAGACGATCCGATAGGTACGATGATCATCGCCGCTACCCCATGCCGTCTCATTTGACATATCCGTTGCCTCTTCTCCGATCTGAGACATTTGAGTGCTGTGTGCCTGCCCATTGTACGCCATGTTTCCAGGGCTGACAAGGTTGCCGGTACGGTTTTGGCTCCGGTAGATCACTGGCGGGTATTGGCAGAGCGCGATATAATCTCCAGGTAAAGACAGGCCCAGGTGACGGCACTTTGAAAGCGCCGTCACCTGGACCGCCCATCCTGTTACGGAGGTCTCTTATGCCTTCCATTTCACCTTTTGGTCAACCGGGGGCATGGTTAAAGGGCAACCTGCACACCCATACTACCGCATCGGATGGCAAGGTTAGCCTGGCCGAGGCCGCTGACTGGTTCGCCCGACACGGCTTCGACTTTCTGGCCATCACCGATCATAATCAGGTCACTCCGCCTCCGGCCACCAATTCGTCCCTCACCCTGATCCCCGGCGCGGAGATCAGCGCCCGCCGCGGCGAGGTGGACTATCATGTGGTGGCATTGGGGATTAACGAGATGCCGCTAGCCCACGGCGCTGACCCACAGGTCACCATCAACGCCGTCAATGCGGCTGGCGGGTTGGCCATCATCGCCCACCCCTATTGGCACGACCACTCGCTGGAGGACTTGCGCCCATTGCACGGGCACGCCGGGATCGAGATCTTCAACACAGGCTGTTGGCTGGAGATTCAGAAGGGACATGCGCTGGTGCACTGGGACCTGCTGCTCCGGCGCGGTCAGCGCATCTGGGGCTTTGCCGTGGACGACTGCCACTGGCGGTACCCAGACTACGGCAAGGGCTGGGTGACGGTGCAGGCGAGGGAGAACACGCCAGCGGCCATTCTCGCTGCGTTGCGGGCAGGGGACTTCTATTGCAGCATGGGACCAGAAGTCTACGATGTGGCGCTGAACGGCCGGGATATTACCGTGCGCTGCTCGCCTGCTCGTTCAGTGTACGTGACCGGCGGTTACAACTACTGTCCGAACGCCGTGCACGCCTGGGACGGTCGGCCGCTCACCGAGGTGACCGTGCCTCTTCATCGTCAGCAGGAATACTTCCGCGTGGAAGTTGTTGATTTTGAAGGACGCTCAGCCTGGACGCAGCCGGTATGGGTTACGCCTGAGATTGACACTCTGAAGACGGTATGATATATTACAAACGTAGCCCCGACATCTGGTCGGTAAGGTAGCATCAGCCTCTTTTTACATCTTATGAACGCAATGCCCCTTTCGTCGGTCAATCATTCGTGGATCTGCGTCAGTACACTGCGAACTTTACGATCCAGAGAATGGCCGGCGTGGCCCTTTTGACCGAAGTCCACCCGCCATCGCATCGGACTTCACGCCAGTTCCTGGCTCGGGCGGAGCCGAGCCAGCCGAAGAGCTTGCGGCGGAGCAGTCAGGGGGCCTCTTTGTTCAATGATGCATGGTATGGTATTGGCATTAGGCTATGGGCGTGTTGTTGACTTTTCTTCGGGATGCTGACCAGTCGTTGTAAACCTGCTAGCATAATCTCCGTTCTGTTATCATAGAGGGCATCGGAGCCCGAAGAAGCGCAATGGCTGCCAGACCATCAACATCATCTCACAGGAGGCGAAACCATGACTGCATGGAACAGGCGATGGAAGAGGATCATCGTCCCGCTGATTGGCGTGAGCATCCTGCTTCTGGCAGGATGCGTCCCCCCCACTACCCCGGCCGCGGCGCCGGCTGGCCCCAAGGAAGGTGAGACCTACACTATCGGTTTCCTGGCCGCCGTGACCGGCTCGGCCGCTTTCCTCGGTGAGCCCGAGCGCGATGCTGCCCTCATGGTGCAGAAGCAGCTCGATGAGCAGGGGGGCATTGTCGGCCCAGACGGCGTGCGCCACAAAATCAAGATCGTCATTTATGACACCCAGGGCAGTGGAGACGAGGCTATCCCCCTGGCCAAGAAGCTCATCAATGACGACAAGGCCGCCGTGATCGTGGGCGGCACCACGAGCCCGGAAAGCCTGGCGTTGGTACCCATCGTGCAAGAGGCCAAGATCCCTTACATCTCAATGGCTTCCAGCAGCGCGATCGTTGAGCCTGTCTCCGAGCGCTATTGGGTGTTCAAGACCGCCCAGAGCAACAAGCACACGGCCCCTATGCAAGTGAACTATGCCAAGGCTAAGGGATTAACCAAGGTGGCTAACCTCTACGTCAACAATGCCTATGGCGAAGACGGCCGCAATGCCATTCGCGAGGCAGCTAAGGCCGCAGGGATCGAGATCATCCTGGAGGAAACCTTCGAGGCCAGCGATACGAACATGATGGCCCAGTTGACCAAGGTCAAGGCCAGTGACGCCCAGGCGGTTCTGGTGACGGCCATCCCACCCGCAGCCTCAATTCTCACCAAGCAATACCGCGAGCTAGGGCTAGAGATCCCGTTGATCCACAATCACGGCATTGGCATGAAACCGTTCATTAGCCTTGCCGGGGTGGAGAACGCCGAAGGGGTGGTCTTTCCCATGGGCAAGCTGGTGGCCGCGGAGTTCCTGGACGACAGCGATCCCCAGAAGGCCGTGCTGCTCAAGTTTATCAAGGATTATGAGGCTTTCACCGGCAACCCGGCCAGTACTTTCGCCGGCCATGCCTGGGATGGGCTGCAACTGGCCTTGAAGGCTCTGGAGACCCTCCCCACCGGCCTCACCCTTGAAGAGCAACGAGTCCGCGTGCGCGATGCCGTCGAGAATATACACGGCTTTGCCGGGACCGGGGGCATCTTCAATCTCTCCGCCGAGGACCACGTGGGCTTGAGCCCAAAAGATGTAGTGCTGGTACGCATCACGGGTGGGAATTGGGAGTATTTCCCGCCCGAAAAGTGGTAGTCACACGAACCTTCACTTTTAAGACATGTGGACACGTTGCCCATACTTCCGTCGGTCCGCAGGCCACGCTCTACCGTCAGAGCAGTGGCCTCCGGACCGCGGTTTTTTGTCGTTTCCGAGCCCAAACCCGAAGGTTTCAAAAACCCTTCGGGTTTGAGTTCGGGTCTGACTGGCGAGTTGCCGAGGGACAAGTCGTGCCCCATTACGAACTAGGCAATTATCTTCAATTTATCCTATCGGGGATCAGTACGGGAAGCATCTATGTACTGGTCGCTTTGGGTGTGGTGACCATCTACAACGTCACTGGCATCATCAACCTGGCCCAGGGCGAATACGCCATGCTGGGGGCCATGTTAGCCGTCACCTACTATGGCTGGCACTTCCCTCTGCTGTTGGCCTTCATGGCTTCCATCTTCAGCGTCACCCTGATCGGCATGTTGATCGAACGGCTGACGGTGAACCCGGTTCGGTCAGCCTCCCCCGTCACCCTGATTATCATCACCGTGGGAGTGTCCATCACCATTCGGGGCATCGCCCTTTTGGCGTGGGGGACCATCCCGTATTCCCTTCCTGCATTTACCGGCGGGGCACCGTTGAATATCTTGGGCGCGGCGGTGAGCCGACAGAGCTTGTGGATCATGGGCACGGCCGGGCTGGTGCTGCTGTTGCTCTACTTTCTCCTGGAGCGCACCCTGCTGGGCAAAGCCGTGCGAGCGTGCGCCATCAACCGGCAGGCTGCCAGCCTGATGGGCGTCAGTCCCGGTCAGATGTCCCTGTTGGCTTTCGCATTGAGTGCCACTCTGGGAGCTGTGGGTGGGATCGTCATCGCCCCCCTGACCCTGGTAAGCTACGACATGGGGTTGATGCTGGGGCTCAAAGGTTTCGTGGCCGCGGTGATCGGGGGTCTGGTGAGCGCGCCGGGGGCTGTGATCGGTGGGTTGTTACTGGGGGTGCTGGAGTCGCTGGCTGCCGGCTTGATCTCCTCAGGTCTGAAGGATGCCATTGCCTTCCTGGCTCTGCTGGTGGTTATCTTCGCTCGCTCGGAGCAACTGTTCCGGTGGCGACCGCGCTGGGGGACGAGAGCATGACCATACGAGCTGTTGTAAGCCGAGTCGTGAGAAGCCGACACAAGCAGGCACGGCAGCTTTGGAGCCGTTACCCCAACGCGTCCGGCATGGTGCTTTTCATCGCGTTTGTGGGCTCACTGCCCTTCTGGGTCAAGAGCCCCTACCTGGTGAGCACGGCCATTTTCCTCGGCATTTCCACCATCCTGACATTGGGGCTGTGCCTGTTGATGGGCTACGCAGGTCAGATCTCCCTGGGCCATGCGGCCTTCTATGGCATCGGGGCTTATACTTCTGCCGTCCTGACGGCCCAACATGGCGTCAATCCCTGGCTGGCTATGCTGATCGGGGTAATCGTCACGGCCGGCATGGCTTATCTCATCGGCGTCCCTATCTTCAGGCTGAGAGAGCACTATCTGGCCATGGCCACTCTGGGGCTGGGGGTCATTGTGCATCTGGCCTTTGGGGAGTTCCGCGACCTGACGGGCGGCCCCTCCGGTCTGCCCGGCGTCCCGCGGCTCTCGGTGGGGAGCTTTGTGTTCGATGGGGACGTGGAATACTTCTACCTGGTTTGGGGGGCAGTCATCTTGTTCCTGATCCTCTCCCTCAACATCGTGAATTCGCGCGTCGGACGAGCGCTGCGCGCCATCCACGCCAGCGAGATGGCGGCCGACAGCGTCGGGGTAGACTCCGGCCGTTACAAGATCCAGGTCCTGGTGCTGAGCGCGGTCTATGCCAGCGTGGCCGGGAGTCTGTACGTGCATTACATGCGATTTGTAAGTCCACAGCCCTTCGATTTCGGTGCATCGGTGAGGCTGGTGGTGATGGCCTCGGTGGGTGGCCTGGCCAGTGTGTGGGGAGCGCCTTTTGGAGCTGCCACCGTCACGCTGTTGACCGTGCTCCTGCGGGAGGTCCTGCCACGGATCATCCCCCATGCCTCCGGCGAACATACCATCATCGTGTACGGGATCATCCTGGTGCTCATCATGATCTTCATGCCCGAAGGGCTCACGCGTGGTTTGCTCAGGACGGTGCGCCGACATGCTCCAGGTTGAACATCTGACCAAAACCTTTGGAGGGGTCTGCGCCCTGGATGATGTGGGTATGGAAGCGGCAGGGCACCGGATCACGGCCTTGATCGGCCCTAACGGTGCCGGCAAGACTA
>DAOUAJ010000133.1:0-7035 GCA_034433615.1 Anaerolineae bacterium
GCCAGGACGAGGCCCACCACCGCCAGAGCGAGGCCCTCCAGGTGAGGCCGGGTCAGCCCGGCAACGAGGGCGACCAGAATCACAAACACGATCAGGCCCGCCACACCGATCAGGCTGGCCCACCACAGGCCGCGCCGATCGCCGGTAACTTTGGTGTAGCAGGCGGCACAATAGGGACGGTTGCCCATCTGGAAGCTCTGTCCCTCGATGGGCTTCTCACAGACACAGCAGATGACGCGTTCCATTGGCAACTCCTCTCCAGAGATCGCTCGACATGATGGTCGGCTTTCGGTGATGCCGTTTTCCAGTTGTTACTCGGCCTCCTCTCGATATTGGATAGGCTCCCTCGCGGCGCGGCTCATCTGGCGCAGCAAGGCCAGCAGCGTCTGCCCATCGGTAAAGGTGTGTTCTTCGTCGCTTGTAATGGAGCGGACCACCCCGCGTACCGCTTCCGGTTCATCGGACTCTACCACCAGTCGCACGATGAAGGTCTGAATGGTGCGCACCTGACCTCCACATCTCCCAAGGTGGCGCCTACGATTGAGGCACCGGAAGGAAACCACAGGCTATTTTGTTCTCAAGATACCACAGAGGATTGACAAAGCATTGACAGTAGATGGCATAGCGAGGGAGTTATGAGTTGGCCGCCCGCATTTTCTGGGCGGGCGATGAGGTCGCCCGGTAAGGTCAGAGCAGCGACTGATAGAACCGCCGCAGGGCCGGTTGCGGTGTAATGCCGAGTTCCTCTTGCAGAGCGCGCTCCAGATTCCGGTAGAGTCGCAGCGCAGCAGCGCGCTGGCCTAACGCCATGTTAGCCCACATGCCGATCAGCACAGCGTTTTCCTGCCAGGGGTCTAACTCCAGAATGCGATGGCAAAGCTCCAGCGCCTCTTGTGGACGTTCAGCCTCCATGTGTTGCTGTGCGGTTTCCAGCAAAGCTCGCAGATAGAAGTGCGCCAGGCGCTCACGAGGCCACACCGCCCAACCGGCATAGCGATCATTCGGGAACAGCTCACCCTGGTAGAAGGTCAGCGCTGCTTGCCAATCTTCGCGCTGGATATAGGCCTCGAAGGCTTCGAAATCCACCCAGGAACCGGGCGGGATGTGCAGTGTGACGAACCCTTCCTTGACTTGAAGGTATCGAGAAGGAAACTTGTCGGGCAGGTCGGGTTCCAGGATGCGCCGCAGAGCAGAGGTTGCCTGGTGAAAGGCGGCATCTGCGGTGCCCGGCTCCTTTTCCGGCCAGAGGGCCTCAAACACCTGTTCCTCTGAAAGCGAATGCCTTGGGCTGATCAATAACAACCGAAAGAGTTCCCCGGCCCGGCGTTGATTCCACGCACTATCCTTGATCAACCTCGCGGCTTGCCAGACTTCAAAGCGCCCCAGTGTGAAGATGCGCAACGTTGGCGGGGGGACCCGTTGCAGATCGTTCAGCAAAGTGGCAGAGAGCGCTTTGGTCTCGCGATCGGGGCTGTTCAGATGAACGGCAACCAGGGGGAAGGCCAGCCTCCGTTCCTGTTCCAGCAGACAGGCATAGCCGCCGATGTTGATCTGTCGGGCAGCTTCTACCCAGGCCGCGACCGCTTCAACACGCCGTTGCGAATGCAGCAGCGCAGCGATCAAAAGCCGGGCGCGGGTCAGGTCAAAGTTCGCTTGCAGTGCCTCCAGGATCTCCATCGCCATCCGCAGGTCAGCCTCTGCAGCCACCCCATCGCCACACAGCCAGGCGGTACGGCCGTGTTCTATGAGCGCCCGCCCTTCCATATGGCGATATCCCACACGCCTGGCGAAGGTCAATGCATCATGGGCCCAGTCACGGGCATGCGAGGGATTACCCATCATTTGTTGATAACGGCTCATTGCCAGGCGCACCTCGACATTCAGGCCGGGATCGCCGATGGCTTCGGCAATGGAACGCGCGTGGGTCAAAAGAGGCAGGGCGGCCTCGACCTCTCCCTCGTCCAGAGCCAGAATCGCCGCCAGGTAATGATGATAGCCTTCATGCGCCGAGCCCGGCAGGACCATCTGACCCAGTTCATCCAAGGCTGTGCGAGCCCGTTGTCTTCGACCGCTCAGCAAGCAGGCCCAGGCGATGGTGATCAGTGGAAAACCAGCCAGCTCCTGGCAATCGTGCTGGCGAACCATGCGCTGCGCCTCCTCATCAGCCGCCAGGGCGAGATCGAACTGGCCCCGGGGGATGTACACCCCGGCCGCCAGGTCATGCAGCGCACGAATGCGCACTCGAGGATAACCGATCTCCCGTCCGAGGTCAGCGGCGCGGTGGAAAAATGACTCGGCTTCCACCAGGGAATCGGTCTCCGCTGCACACATGCCTAGAAGTAGAAGCGCGTCAGCCCGAACGAATGCGTCTTCTGTCGCCAGAGCCAGGGCCTCTTGGGCCGAGGCCTGCGCAGCCAGGTATTGTCCCAAACGAAACCGGATCTTGGCTGTGGTGGTCAGAGCAGAAGCGATGGCGAGCGGCTGGCCGAGATCTCTGGCCATCTCCAGAGCCTGGCATGCCCGCTGCAAGGCCGCGGCGAGATCTCCCGTCCGCTCCAGCGCATCACTCTCGTCTATCAGTTGGGCGATGGAAGGGGGGATACCCATAGCCGCCTGACTCCTCACGCCCAAGCCAGCGAACGTTAGACAAGCCCTTCTGGGCCACCCTCTGGCCCTTTCCCGTCCACCACAGCCAGATAGGGGGAGAAAGCTTTACTGAGGTGTCAGGTGAACGGCGAATGACCCTCGTCCAGGGACGCGCTAACTGGCGAGAATCTCCTCGATCGCCTGCAGCTCCTCCGGCGACAGCGTCGGCTTCTGGAGGCTGGCGACCGCATCCTCGATCTGCGCCACCCGGCTCGCGCCGATCAGCGCGGAAGTGACCTCGGGATGACGCAGCACCCAGGCCAGCGCCAGTTGCGCCATAGTTTGGCCGCGGGCTTGGGCGAGCGCGTTCAGTCGCCGCACCTTCGCCAACTTATCCTCGGTGATATGGGCTGGCCGGAGGAAGCCGTGCGGTTTGCTCGCGCGCGAATCGGCCGGTATCCCGTCCAGGTAGCGGTCGGTCAGCAGCCCCTGCGCCAGCGGCGAGAAGACGATGCAGCCGATCCCCTCTTCCCGCAAGACCGCCAACAGGCCGTTCTCAATCCAACGATTGAACATGTTGTAGCTGGGCTGGTGAATCAGGCAGGGGGTGCCCAGTGCCTTCAGGATCGCCGCAGCCTGGCGGGTCTGCTCGGGCGAATAGGACGAGATGCCAGCGTAGAGGGCTTTGCCGCTCCGCACTGCGTAGTCCAAGGCGCCCATGGTCTCCTCCAGCGGCGTCTCGGGGTCCGGCCGGTGGGAATAGAAGATGTCTACGTAGTCCAGTCCCATGCGCCGCAGGCTCTGGTCGAGGCTGGCGAGCAGGTACTTGCGCGAGCCCCACTCACCGTAGGGGCCGGGCCACATGTAGTAGCCAGCCTTGGTCGAGATGATCAGCTCATCGCGGTATGAGGCTAGGTCGCGGCGCAGCACCTGTCCAAAGGTCTCCTCGGCCGAGCCGGGCGGCGGCCCGTAATTGTTCGCCAGGTCGAAGTGGGTGATGCCGAGATCGAATGCCCGCAGGATCATGGCCCGGCTGTTGGCGAAGACGTCCACCCCACCGAAGTTGTGCCAGAGGCCGAGCGAGATCATAGGCAGCTTCAGGCCGCTGCGCCCGCACCGCTGGTAACGCATGGCATCGTAACGGGTGTCCAGGGCAAGGTACATAACGAAACTCCTTGTGATGAGATGCTTGCCAGTCCTGTGGCCCCTGTGCCTGTCCGGCACAGGACAGGCTGGCACAGGGTGCTCGTCAGGGTGGAGGATCCATGACTGTGCCATTCTACCGCGCGTTTCAATCGAACGCCAGAGCGGAGCCACCAGGTTGTAGTATGGTTCATCTCGGTTATGCCTTATGTCTTCACCCCCAGCCGCTGCCGACGTCCCAGGCGTTCCTGCTCGCGGATCTTCTCCCACTCGGGACGGGTGTCCTCCTCTTGCATTTGCCGGCGTAGCTCGATGATCTGATCGCGCAGGACAGCCGCTTTCTCGAACTCTAGGGCGGCCGCGGCCTCTTTCATCTGCTTCTCCAGGTCCTTGATCACGTGGGCAATCTCATCTTTGGGGATGCGTGGGGCCGCAGCACGTTCACCATCCGTGCGGTAGGCCGGGGCCGGCTCGGCCGCCATCCGCCAACTCATGACGCGATCGGTCAGATCACGCACGGCCTTAACGATGCTCTGCGGCTCGATGCCATGCGCCTTGTTGTACGCCTCCTGGATCTGGCGGCGCCGGTTGGTCTCGTCAATGGCGCGGCGCATGGAATCGGTGACGGCGTCGGCGTACATGAGCACCGTGCCACGGACGTGACGGGCCGCCCGGCCGATGGTCTGGATCAGCGACGTCTCTGAGCGCAGGAATCCCTCCTTGTCGGCATCCAGAATAGCCACCAGGCTCACCTCCGGCAGGTCCAGCCCCTCACGCAACAGGTTGATGCCCACCACCACATCGTACACCCCCAGCCGCAGATCGCGCAGGATCTCCACCCGCTCGATCGTCTGAATCTCGGAGTGCAGGTAATGCACTTTAATGCCCAGCTCAGCCAGGTAGTCGGCCAAATCCTCAGCCATGCGCTTGGTGAGGGTGGTCACCAGGACCCGCTCCCCTACGCTCACCCGCTTCTGGATCTCGCCCACCAGGTCGTCAATCTGCCCTTTGGTGGGGCGCACCTCCACCTGAGGGTCCACCAGGCCGGTGGGGCGGATGATCTGCTCCACGATCTGTTGCGACCGCGCCCGTTCGTAGGGGCCAGGCGTGGCCGAGACGTAGACGACCTGGTTAGTATGTTGCTCGAACTCGTCGAAGCGGAGCGGGCGGTTATCCAGCGCCGAAGGGAGCCGGAACCCGTACTCCACCAGCACCTCCTTGCGGCTGCGATCACCCCGGTACATCCCCTGAACCTGAGGGATGGTCATGTGCGATTCGTCCACGAACAGGAGCCAATCCTCCGGGAAGTAATCCAGCAACGTCCAGGGGGTGGAGCCGGGGGGCCGCTGGGCCAGGTGGCGAGAGTAGTTCTCGATGCCGGGGCAGTATCCGATCTCGCGCAGCATTTCGAGGTCGTAGCGGGTGCGCTGCTCCAGGCGTTGGGCTTCCAATAGCTTGTCAGCAGCGCGCAGCTCCGCCAGCCGCTCCTCCAGTTCCACTTCGATGTCATGCAATGCCTGTTCCAGCTTCTCCGCGGGGGTGATGAAGTGCTTGGCCGGGAAGATGTCAACCTGCGCGTGTTCGGCCAGCACTTCACCGGTCAATGGATCAATCTCGGTGATGCGTTCGATCTCATCGCCGAAGAACTCGACGCGGTAGGCGAACTCGCTATAAGCTGGCTGGATCTCCAGCGTGTCGCCGCGCACGCGGAAGCGGCCGCGCTGCAAGACGGTGTCGTTGCGTTCGTAATAGATGCTGACCAGGTGACGCAGCACACGGTCACGTCGTCGCGTCTCGCCGCGCCGCAGGGTGACGACGACGCGGCCATACTCCTCCGGGCTGCCCAGGCCGTAGATGCAGCTCACCGAGGAGACGATCAGCACGTCGCGCCGGCTGAGCAAGGCGGATGTGGCCGCCAGCCGCAGCCGGTCAATCTCCTCGTTGATCTGAGCGTCCTTCTCGATGTAGGTGTCGGTGCGCGGGATGTAGGCCTCGGGTTGGTAGTAATCGTAGTAGCTGACGAAGTATTCCACGGCGTTGTCCGGGAAGAACTCACGGAACTCGGCGTACAACTGGGCCGCCAATGTCTTGTTGTGCGCCAGCACCAGCGTCGGTCGCTGCACTGCCTCGATCACCTTTGCCATGACGTAAGTCTTCCCGGTGCCCGTCGCTCCCAGCAGAGTCTGGTGGGCATATCCCTTACGTAATCCTTCCACCAGTTTCTCGATCGCCTGGGGCTGATCGCCAGTCGGCTGAAAGTCTGAGACTACTTTGAACGGTGGCATCTCTACCCCCACATCGAAATAAGACGGATGTACAACTCCGACGCTATCCGCCTCTCAATACTGCCCGTACTTCCGCACCAGGTCTAGCACCCGACGATACTGAGCGAACGAGACGTTGTTGGGTATTGAATGGTCCGAGTGGTAAATATAACCGCCGCCAACTTTCGCCACCGTGAGCTTGGTCGCGATCTCCCGCTCGGCTGCCGCCAGGTCAGGGGCGCTCATCACCCGCACATCTATGCCGCCCATGAATGCCAGGTCTTTGCCGTACTCCCGTTTCAGCTCGACCAGGTCCATGCCAGCCTTGACCTCCAGGGGTTGCAGGCAGTCCAGGCCGACATCCAACAGGTCGGGGATCAGCGCCTTGACGTTGCCGCAGGAGTGCAGGATGACCTTCATTCCCTGAGAATGGAAGAAGTCGAACATGCGGCGGTCGGCCGGCTGGAAAAGCTCGCGGTAGGTGCGCGGCGAAAAGAACGGCCCGCTGCGGTAACCCATGTCATTGAACAAAAACGCCGCATCGAAGGTGTACCCCTCCTGCATCAGGATCTTAGCCATCTCGATGACCATGTCCGCCTGGGTCTCGGCGATGTCACGGATCCAGTCGGGGTCGGTGATCAACAGCGGAAGCAGGACGTCAGAGCGAATGTATGCCTGGCACAGGTCGTAACCTGTGACGGCGGTGTAGGCGAGATAGAAGTCTTCACTGCGAGCGCGCTCATAGTCGTTATGCAGCTTGACCCAATCCACGCGCGTGTAGCCTGGCTGGAGCCGGCGCTTGGCTGCCTCCCAATCTTCCCGGGTCTTAATCCCGTAGTCAATCAGCTCTGGCGTGGTGGAATAATCCCGATGGTTCTTGCGTACGCCACCGTAAGGCGTGGTTTCGACGATGTACTCCTCCGAGCGGTGGAGGACGCGAACGGGATACTGTGGGGTGTGGTCAACGCCGAACAGGCGTAATTCGTAGCCGAAGTATTCCTCCGGCGGGATACCATCAGGCAGGCCCTCGCGCTGCCAGCGA
>DAOUAJ010000134.1:0-12764 GCA_034433615.1 Anaerolineae bacterium
CCACGTTGACGACGCTGGCTGGATCAGTCATGTCCAAAATTGCCAGGAAGCCGCCGCTGACCGCCCCCACGTAGCTGCCCGACGGCGATACGAAAACCCGCTGCAGGTCGTCTTCGGCCGGCAGGAGAGGCATTAGCTCCTCCGGCGGTGTGAGGGTGTACACCTGGCCCGATAGATCACCCACAGCGCAGAGGGAGACATCACGAATGGCGCAGTCCCACAAGCCGTCCAATATGTCCTCCAGCAGGAGCTGTACATCATCCCGATCCGCCGAACGCGCCCACAGCTCGACCCGGCCGTCCCCCCGGCTTTCATCCGTGGTGGAGAAGATCAGATGCCCCAACGGCAGGGGCCCATCAGCTTTCACCAGGTCAAGGTACCCCGGCGTGGGGGTCGGACTGGGCAGCGCGGTCGGGATAGGTGCCGTGGGCACGGGTGGCGTCGCCGTGGGCGGGATCAGCCTCGCCTCGTTACGGCCACAGGCAGCCAGGATGAAGGCCACCAGGCCCAGGAGGAGGGCGTGATGCGTGATGCGTGGTACGTGATCCGCGATGCGTGATGCGTAAAGTCTTAAGCATAAAGGTCGCCAGACAGCCACGGATAACATGCCTTTCCAAAGATATGATACAGTCTATTTCGCGTTACCTCACGGACCCACAGAATGCCCACTCGTCCGAAGACCCCGCTTACGGATTACGTCTCACGCATTACGTTCAGATGCCCCCGCCACGCGCGATCCAGCGCGCCCAGATCGGTATCCACCACCGGTTGCCCGCCTAGCCCTATCATCCGCACCTGGTCATCACCGCGCACGCGTCCCACCCGTGCAAAGGGCAGGCCGGCCAGGCAAGTCTCGAACGCATTCGCATGCTCTGGCGACACTTCCACCACCAGCCGCCCCAACGATTCGCTGAAGGCGATCACGTCGTCGCGATCGGCCTCCGCCGTGCGCGGCACATCAGCCAGGCATATCTCCAAGCCCAGGCCGCCGGCCAGCGCCATCTCCGCCGCGGCCACGGCGATCCCCCCTTCGGAGCAGTCATGGCACGCCCGCACCAGCCCGTTCATGATGGCCCGGTGCAACGCGCGGAAGAGGCCCAACCTGGATTGGGGGTCGTGACCTGTCCTGTGGCCAGGCATAGGGATGGCAGGCTGCGGATCTTGGGCCAAATGGTCGTCTTCCAATCCGAAATCCGAAATCCGAAATCTGAAATCCGGCTGCGGCACCTTCCCGCCTGGCACGCCATACCGCCGATAGTAGGCCGAGCCTCCCAGCTCGTCGGCGGTCACCCCCACGACGTACACCCAATCGCCGGGCGCCTTTAAGTCCATGGTCACGGCGCGCGTCACATCGGGGACGATCCCCAGCGCCGAGATGAGCAATGTGCCGGGGATGGCGTGCTTACAGCCATCGGCCCCTACGTACTCGTTGTTCAGGCTGTCCTTGCCGGAGATGAACGGCGCGCCGTAGGCGACCGCCGCGTCATGGCACCCCTGGGCGCAGCGGACCAGGCCGCCCAGACGATCCGGCAGGTTCGGATTGCCCCAACAGAAATTGTCTAACAGCGCGATCCGATCCGGATCCGCCCCCACCGCCACGCAGTTGCGGATCGCCTCGTCCACGGCCGCCCAGGCCATGGCATAGGGGTCAATCAGGCCATAGTAGGGGTTGATGCCCACCGCCAGCGCGATCCCCTGGAGTGGAGCCCCCTCCTCTTGGGCCTGTAAAACCTCCAGAAGCACCAACACGACCGCGTCGCCAGGGCCACAGCCGGCCTGCCCCACAAAGGGCTTGACCACCGTCCCCGCCTGAACTTCATGATCATAGCGCCGGACGACGTCCTCTTTGCTGCGCGTGTCGGGCATGGCGAGCAGGGCCAGGAGCTCGGCCGTCAGGTTGGGCGACCTGGCCTCCTCCAGGCCTTGTACCTGCTCTGTTGGGGCCTCTGGGGGTGTCCTCAAGTCCCGCCTGGCGGGTGAAGAGGCCGGAAAAAGCTCTTTCGGAGGGAGCGACGGCCGCGTCCACACCGCTTTCAAACGCCGCCGCGGGATGCCGTGATGCAGAAACTCCGTCGAGAGCTGCCCGACGATCCGGCCGTTGTAACGCAACGTCAGACAGCCATCGCCCGTAAACGCGCCGAGCACAGTGGCCTCCACATCCAGGCCGGCGCAGATCTGCTGCAGGCGCGGCCAGTGGGCCGGCGGCACGGCCAGCACCATGCGTTCCTGCGCCTCGCTCAGCCAGATCTCCCAGGGGCGTAAGCCCGCGTACTTCAGCGGCACCCGCTCCAGGTGTACCTCCGCGCCCAGCTTCGCCCCCATCTCGCCCACCGCCGAGGAGAGCCCGCCCGCGCCGCAATCGGTGATGGCCGTGTACAGCCCCTCCTCGCGGGCGATCAGCACCGCCTCCAACACCTGCTTCTCGTGAATGGGATGGCCGATCTGCACGGCGCTGCCGGCCACTTGCCCCGTCTCGTGGGTCATTTCCATCGAGGAGAAAGTGGCGCCGCGCAGCCCATCTCGCCCCGTGCGTCCGCCGATCACCACCACCAGGTCACCAGGCTGCGGTGTGTTGCGATGGCTTCCCCGTGGCAGGATGCCCAGACAGCCGCAGAAGACCAGCGGATTGGCCGTGTAGCCGGGATCATACAAGATGGCGCCGTTGACCGTTGGGATGCCCATCTTGTTGCCGTAGTCCTCGATGCCCGCGATCACGCCGTCAGCGATGCGACGGGGGTGCAGCACGCCGGCCGGCAGCTCCGAGAAAGGCAGATCGGGCGGGCCAAAGCAGAGCACGTCGGTGTTGGCGATGGGGCGGGCACTGACGCCGATCACGTCGCGGATGACGCCGCCCACGCCCGTGTTGGCTCCGCCGAACGGCTCCAGGGCCGACGGGTGGTTATGCGTCTCCACCTTGAAGGCCAGGTCGAATCGCTCGTCAAAGGCGATGATGCCGGCGTTGTCCACGAAGGCCGAGCGCACCCATGGCTTGTTCACCTTCTCCGTCGCGGCGCGAATGTACGTGTTGAGCAGCGAGTCAATAAGGCAGCGCGTGCCAGGGACCAGGGAGCCATCAGGATTTCGCTCCTCGTACTCGATGAGGGCTTTGAACGTCTTGTGTACGCAGTGCTCCGACCATGTCTGGGCCAGCATCTCCAGCTCCACATCCGTCGGCTCACGACCCTCTCGCCGATAGTATTCCTGGATGGCGCGCATCTCGGCTAGGTCCAGCGAGAGCCGTCGCTCCCGGCTGATGGCCTCCAGCGCGGCGTCGTCGGCCTCGGTGAGCGGGATGACCTCCACGGTGTCGTCGGCGGCCTGAACCGGCACGAACGGCGGGTCCACGGGCCGGTTGATGGCGTAGGTCTGGATCACCTCGTTGGCCAGCAATTCCTCGGCGATGCGCCGGACCTCGGCTTCGGTGACCTCGCCCAAGATGGTGTACCGGTGGCCGGTGGCCGCGCGCTCCAGGCCGTCCACGCCGACCATCCTGGCCCCTTCCAACAGGCTTTCCGCGACGCTGTCGGTCACACCGGGCAGGAGCGTCACCTCCACGGAGTAGGAGCCAGGCGGATCCGCGATCAGAGATCGGGCCGACGGGCACGCCTCGGCCTTTGCCCCATCTAGGCGGAAGAAGGCCGCGTCCTCGACGACAGGGTCATGCAACAGCGTGTGGACCAGGCGATGCACCGCCTCGATGCAGAGCTCGCCTCCCTGGAGGAAGTACAGATCGGTTACTGAGACGGCCCGCACGCCACGGATGCCGAGGGCATCCGCCTGGCGGCGAATGCTCTCGCCACGAGCGTCGCGGAATCCCGACTTTGTTGAAACCTCAACGCGGTAGATCATCTTGCGATCCCCATTCCCGCATCCTCAAGCTCCGGCGAAAAGCAAAAACCGGCACCCTCCGACACAACCTCCCAGAGTGCCGGCTTGCCCAACGTCGGTCCATTCTCTCACGCGGCAGGAGAGGATGATCTGTGCGCCAAAAACCCCGCCCGAATCCCTGTCGCAACGGAGCGGGATCCATCTGACCTGGTCCGCTCGAGGTCTCCACGTCCGGTTGCACAGCCTAGCGCGGGATGGCCTGGTAATTGGGCGCCTCTTTGGTGATGAAAACACTATGCGGATGGCTCTCGATCAATCCGGCGTTGGTGATGCGCATGAAACGAGCTTTTTCCCGCAGCTCTTGCAAGCTGGCTGCGCCAACGTAACCCATGCCTGAACGCAACCCGCCCATCAACTGAAACATGTAATCGGCCAGGTTCCCTTTGTACGGCACCTGCCCCTCGATCCCCTCAGGGACCAGCTTACCTGAAATCACGCCCCGCTGATCTATATCCTGAGCGGTGGCATACCGGTCGCTGGCGCGGCCCTTCATCGCGCCCAATGATCCCATGCCCCGGTACTCCTTGAACCGCCGTCCCTCGTAGATCACGATCTCGCCCGGCGACTCCTCCAGGCCGGCCAGGAGTGAACCCAGCATGACGGCGTCGGCGCCGGCCGCCAGCGCCTTGACGATGTCGCCTGAGTACTTGATCCCGCCGTCGGCGACGATGGGGATGCCGCGCGGCCGCGCCACCGCCGCGCACTCCGCGATGGCGGTGAGCTGCGGCAGCCCTACACCTGCGATGATGCGCGTCGTGCAGATGGAGCCGGCTCCCACGCCGACTTTCACGATATCCGCGCCGGCCTCGATCAGCCCCTCCGTCCCCTCGCCGGTGACCACGTTGCCCGCGATCACCGGCAGCTCCGGGGCGATCATCTTGATGCGGCGGACCGCTTGCAGCACGCGCGCCGAGTGGCCGTGGGCTGTATCTATCGCTACTGCATCTACCCCCACGTCTAACAATGCCTCCAGGCGATCGTCCAGGTCCTTGCCCACCCCCACCGCCGCGGCGACCAGCAGCCGGCCGCGCGCGTCCGTGGCCGCGTGGGGGAAATCTAGCTTCTTGAGGATGTCCTTGTAGGTGATGAGGCCGCGCAGGTTGAAGTGTTCGTCCACCAGCGGCAGCTTCTCGATACGGTACTTGTGAAGGATCGCCTTGGCCTCCTCTAGTGACGTTCCCACCGGCGCGGTGATCAGGCCTTCCGAGGTCATGAACTCGCGGACCGGGGCGTCGAGCTGGGTGGCAAAGCGGATGTCGCGATTGGTGAGAATGCCCACCAGTTTGCCGTTGTCGGTGATAGGCACGCCGGAGATGTGGTAGCGAGACATAATGGCTTCGGCCTCGGCCAGGGTGGCATCCGGTCCCAGGGTGATGGGGTCCACGATCATGCCGGACTCGGAGCGTTTCACCTTGTCCACCTCGGCCGCCTGGGCTTCAGGGCTGAGGTTGCGGTGAATGACCCCCATGCCCCCTTGCCGGGCCAGGGCGATGGCCAGCCGCGCCTCCGTCACCGTATCCATGGCGGCTGATAACACCGGAATGTTTAACAGCAACTTCTCATGCAAACGCGTGCGGATGTCCACCTCCGAGGGTAGCACTTCCGCGTAGCCGGGGACCAGCAGGACGTCATCAAAGGTCAGCGCCTCAGCCCCCCGCAGGTCGGCGAACTGCATCGCCACCTCCTCTTGAAAAGTGAAGCCCTACCCCTCCGGGCCTCCCCGGCAATGAGGTAGGGCGCTAATAGTCTTCTGAGAAGCGAAGACTACAGGTTCGTCTTTGATCGCGCGCTCAGGCCCGCGGCCCAATTGTATCATGCGCCACGAAGGTATAGCAAATCCGCGAGGGCCTCTCGTACAGGCTTGCTTGGCCTGGTCGAGCAATGCTCGACCCCATCTACCCGCTTCACCAATTCAGGCCTGTGGTGAGGTCGCTTGCATCGGCCGGGGGGAGCATAGCGACCAGCGTCTGTCGCTGGGCAGCGAATGTCGGATCAGCCAAAGGTGGACATTCCTCTGGTCGGTGGCGCCCTTCCAGCAGACCGAAGGCGAAGGCCATGCAGGTGGCCTCACCACACGCCCGACAGTTCGTGCGGGGCAACAGCTCATAAACGTCCAATGGTCGGGGCATGCGTCGGCCTTCGAGCCTTGGTTGGATTTCGTCCCGACGGGCCCACACCTGGTTAAGCAGGTCGCGCACGGCAGCCAACAGCGCGATCCCCTCCTCTACATCTGCTACCTGGGTGATCATCACCCGGTTCGGGTAAAGGGTGATCAGCCCTGGCTGGCGGCGCAAGGTCATGGTGCCGCTCATTGGGTCGTAGCTGACCACGTTGGGCAGGATAGCGTTCAAGAGCGGCAGCACGCCGTCCAGCATCGCATCCGGCTCGCCCACCACGATCAGCTTGCCCGGCTCGGCCAGGCAGGGCAGGGTGCGCACCAACCTCAGACCCTTAACCAGCATTGGGCCTCCCGGATTACTCACCGCCAAACAGCCGATGGCCGGCGATGGTCTGGATGCCTGCCCCAGGCACCTCAATCAGCACCTTTCAGCCGCCTTCCAGTAACTCGCGGGCTTTGCCCCTGAAGTGCGTCTTGAGGAAGGTCAACGCGGCGGCCTCGTCATCGTCCATCAGGATGCGTATGAGCTCGATGATCTCGACATCCTCCAGCGTCAGAGTCAGCGCTCTCCTCATTGCTTCACCTGGCTGTCAAGCCCAGAGCTTCCAGTCGGCAACGGATGGCCGGGATGGAGACCTTGCCACCAGCGGAGAGGAGCTCATCACCCACGAAGACCAGAGGCACCGCTCCATTGCCCTCCTTCACCAGAGCCAGCACCTCAGGGAAGCGGTCCATCTCCGGGGAGAAGAGGTCGTAGTACTCCACGCTCACCTGCTGGCCGAAGCGAGCGGTCAACTGCTGGCGCGCCCAATTGGCCACCTGCCGCCAAGCGTCGGTCACGCCAGTGATGCAGGCCGTGGGCATGCCGAAAATGCGCACAGGGATGGGGCGATCCATCTCAGCAGCTTCCCGGCCCACAAGCCGGCCCGCAGGCCGGGCCACAACCGACCAGGGGTAAAGCGCCGCCGTCACCGCTACGGATAAACATCAGCGAGCGGAAGGCCTGCTGCGTCTCCGTGCTGTGGCACTCCGGACATTCCGGTTGCAATCCAGCCTCCTTCTGCTTGAAGGTGGCAAAGACCTCGAAGACGTAGCCACAATCCCGGCACTGATAATCGTACGTGGGCATTTATAGGTGAACCTCCTATTCTGAGATAATCTCGATCTCCGGCTCCGTCACCACCTGGCCGATGACCCACCCGGGCTGGCCCTCGGCGACGAAGCGATCAAACAGCTGATTCAATTTCTGCGGCGGCACAGCCAGCAACAGCCCGCCTGAGGTCTGGGTGTCGAAGAGGAGCATCTGCTCTTCCTCGCTGACACTGTCGGCGAAGCGCACGTGCAGGCTATAAAAGTTCCGATTGCAGTAGGAGCCGCCGGGAAAGCGGCCTTGCTCCGCGTAGTCCCGTGCGCCGTCCATCAACGGCACAGCCTCCGCTCCACCTCGTTCATACGCTCACCACCTTCTCTGCCTGTGACAGAGCCTCGAGGATGTCGGGCATGCCGCCAGCGATGCCAACCCGGACTTTGTCCGTCAAGCCGAAGTAGTTCAGGCAGGTGGAGCAGACGATGAGCTCGACCCCCTTCGCCTCCAGCGCTCGCAACTGGTCCAGGACGGGCGACCCCTCACAGGCCAGCTTCACGCCGTCGGTGTAGAAGAGCAGTTTGTTCGGCAGCGCATCCAACTCTCCCAGCAGGGAGAGGAAGATGCCGGCCATCTTCTGCTGGAGTTCAGCCGGGGCCTGGCCCAGGCCGAAGCGGGTGAACAGGACGACAGTAGAACGAGACATGCAATCCTCCTTACGACGTGAAGTAGCCCGGCCCCAATTTGCCGGGATCATCTCACATCGTCGGAGAATCACCTCACAGGGTCTGCGCCGCGAGAGGAGATGGTGCCCAGCCGGGCCGGCGCCTTTGATTAGCCGACCGATGCAACCCGTGCATCGCGTTGGTGGCCAATCACGAGCGACTGTAGCACAGCATAGCCATCTGAATCACCTTCTGTCTGTTTCAACTTCCGCCGTCGGTTGTCCGCCAACTGCTGTTTTCTCTGCTACCTCGATCAGCCTGCCGATGATGGCCCCGATACTCGCCATGCGCCCATCGGCCACCTCGCCGGTGGACGAGATGCCCCGTTCCGGGCCGACAAAATGATACCCCTGCGCCCTCAGCCTGGCCACGTTCTCCTGCACGATGGGTTTGGCCCACATCTCCTCGTGCATGGCGGGAGCCAGGATCACCGGTGCCCGCGTGACCAGCACCGTTAGCGTCACCAGATCATCGGCCAGGCCGTGGGCTAGCTTCGCCAGGATGTCAGCCGTGGCCGGGGCGATGAGCACCACGTCGGTCAAGCGGGCCAGTTGCACGTGGATCAGCGGCGCCCGCTGCGCCGCTGTCCACAGATCGGCGTACACCGGGTTGCCCGAAGCCACCTCCAGGGTGAGGGGCGTGATGAAACGGGTAGCCGCCGGGGTCATCACCACCTGCACGTTGGTCAGGTGACGCCAGCGCAGTTGGCCAATGAGCTCGGGGATGTAGTGGGCCGCCACGCCGCCCGTCACGCCGATGAGGACGGTCTTGCCCGCCAGCACATCAGCCCCCCCCTGCCCCGGCCAGGCCACCGAAGTCGAAACCCAAGAGTTGACTGATCTCCATGTTCACTTCGGACAGAAAAGCCTGCGCCTGTTGCTGGGCCTGAACGTAGGCCATGATGACCGGGTTGCGCTGCGCCTCTCCCTGCAAGCGGCGCAGGGCGTCAATCTCCTCCTGGGTGATGCCGCGGCCGTCCTGCTGCTTGAGCATCAGGGCTTGCTGGCGCTGCTGAAGCTCCATGAGCAGGCTCTGTGCTTCCTCGTCCGCATCCAACCGCGCCCTGGCCTGCCAGAAGGCGGCGATAGGGGGCGATGCCCGCAATTTCTGGGCGAACTCCCGCGCCGCCGTTTCTACTGTTGGATTCAGCACTGGCCAACCTCCTCTCTACGACCACCGATTTTGAGCCGAGGTGCGTGGGAGTTTGGGGGCTCGGGTGAATCCCCCTCAGATCCCTTGCTCCCCTGCTCCCTGGCCCCTCCGCCCCTCTGCATAGATCAGCAGCATCCCGGGCCGCAACTGGCGGCGAAGTTCAGGCCGATGACCTCCGAGACGAGGCCAGCTACCTCCTGGCACAGCAGGCTCAGTCGTTCCTGGGCTTGCACGTAGGTCCGCACGGCCGGCTGAGCCAACATCTCTTGCTGTAGTTGCCGGAGCTCCTCTCGCTCGGCATCGCTCATTAACCCGTACCGGACTTGCCAGCCCAGAGCCTGCTGCTTCTCCTGGAAGGCGCGGATGGCCTCTTGAGCGAACGGATCCCGTCGCAACCGGAGCTGGGCCTGGTCAAAAGCCTGATACTCCCGCGTCTCGGCCAGCACGGCGGCGAACTCCCGCGCTGCCTGCAAAGCTTCAACTTCACTGATGACAAAAGTCTGGACTTCAGATGGTTGCCACACTGTCTTATCCCTCCTGCTCAGGTTATCTGACGCATGTCCCTGGCTACCAGAACATGAACTCACCCCCCTTGCCCCCACCGAGGGGAACAGCAAGAGGCCCGGGTGCGGCAGGAAAAGCGCTGCCGGGCACTTTTCGCCGTGCCCTCCCTAGTTCTTCGAGAACCCGGTGCGCGGCCAGCTCTCAGGCAGGCTGGCCAACGGGATACCACTCAGATTGGCGGCCGCCTCTCCCACCCAGGCGGCGAAGGCCAGGAACTCCTCCCGGCGGAAACGCAGGGTGAGGTTGCCATAGTCCAGGTGGATGTGCCCCGCCGGGCATTGTTGGATGCTGTCCCCCTGCCTGTCCTGCGCCAATATCTTCCAGCCTTGCATCATCATGATCCTTGCTCCTTTAACAGTGCTCCGACCCGTTCCGCGATCTGGTCCCGCACGGACCGAAAGACGGCCAATACTTTGTCCTGGCTGCCAGTAACCTGGGCCGGGTCGGGAAAGCCCAGGTGGACGCGCCCGCCCTGGCCAAGCCACACCGGGCACTCTTCGGCCGCATCATCGCAGACGGTCACTACCAGGTCGAAGGGCATGTCTCGGAACTCGTCGGCGTGCTTGGAGCGAGCGCCACGGTGGTCAATACCGATCTCGGCCAGGACGTGCAGGGCCAGAGGGTGCACGTAGCCGGTCGGGTGGGTGCCGGCCGAATACGCCTCCCAGCGGTCGCCCCAGCGAGCGTTGACGATGGCCTCGGCCATCTGCGAGCGGGCCGAATTACCGGTGCAGAGGAACAATACTTTGCGCCTCATCGTCAACCGTCCTTGTAGATCCGTTCCCCCAACTCAATCAGCACATCCAGACCCTTGACCTCGTAAGGTAACAGGGGCGTGGCCAGGACGGGCACCGAGAAGCGCCTGGTCATCTCTTCCAGGTAGCGGGCCTGCATCAGCACCCGCCGACAGAAATACTCGGTAGTGCACTGCTCCGGCGGCAACACCTGGTTGGCCACCACCAGCCCTGGCTCGATGCCCACCGTGCGCAGCTCCTCCACCGCCCGCCAGGCCTCGATGATGGGTGTGGATTCGGGATACATCACGAAGGCAAACGTGGATCGCTGTGGGTCGCGCATCAGGTCAATGACCTGCCCAAAGCGCGCCTTGGCTGCCGCATCGGCCTGCGAGAGTTCCGGCGAAGCGTAGAGCTTGACCTCCAACTGCTGGCTCCAGTCCACCGGCAGCTCCAGCAGGCGCAGGGTGTGGCCGGTAGGGGCGGTGTCGAACACCAGCACGTCATAGCGGTCCAGCGAGGCGTAGTCAATGAAGCGGTCGAAGGCGGCCATCTCCTCGGTACAGGGGCTGTCCAGTTCCTCGGCCATGGCCTGCAGCGACTCCGGCGGGCGGCCCTGCTCTCGCGCCTCCTCCAGGATGCGGGCCTTGTACGCTTCGGCGGCCGCCTTGGGATCAATCTTGACCGCCCACAGGTTGTCCACCCCGGCCACCGGCTCCACCTCGTCGCCCACCGGCTGGCCCAGCACGTCGCCGATGTGGGCCGCTGGGTCGGTGGTCAACAGCAAGGTGCGATAGCCGTGCCGGGCCAGCCACACCGCCGTCACGCACGACAGGGCCGTCTTGCCCACCCCACCCTTGCCGGCGAAGAACAGGATGCGGCCGTAGCCGTTGGCCGGCACCAGGCGAGGCACCACCTCATCTGATCGAGTAACCGGCCAACGCCGAGACGAGGGCGAACAGCGCCGCACCTCCTCGTCGGGGATGAGGTGCATCACCTGCCACCTACTACGGGCTACTTGCTCTCCACTGTACAGCAGCCCGGCCACGTAGCGCAACCGTTCTACGCCCTTGATCTCCTCGTCCAGCAGGGGCATCCGCCGCGCTGGCAGGGGCAACTCACGCTCGATCTGGGCCAGGTAGTGAGCCTGCATCCGAATGCGTTCAGCCAGGAAGGGGTTGCGCCCCTCCTCGTAGGGGATGATGCCGTTGACGATGAGCCGGTGGGTCTCGATGCCCAATTTGGATAACTCGGCCACTGCTCGCCGGGTCTCCTTGATAGGCGTGGCCTCGGGCTGGAGCACGAACACGAAGGTGGTACGGGCCGGGTCACGCATCAGGGCAACCGCCCGGTCGTATTTGGCCTTGGATTCCTGAATGGTGGCCACCGGCCCCAGGCAGGTCTGGCCGCTGCCCTCGGCCGCCTCCTCGATGTGGCGGCTCCAGTCCACCGGTAGCTCCAGCAGGCGCAGGGTGTGACCCGTGGGCGCGGTATCAAAGATGACCACCTCAAAGGGCTGCTCGTCACCGCTCATGTCGAGGAAATCCACAAAGCGGTCAAAGGCCGCCACCTCAGCCGTGCACGGGCCGCTGAGTTGCTCCTCCATGACCTGGACGATCTCCGGCGGGAACAGAGCGCGGATGGGAGCCAGAGCGCGGTCCTTGTACTCCTCGGTAGCCCGGTCGGGGTCAATCTCCATGGCCCACAGATTGGCTGCGCCCTCGATCGGCGTGATCTTGTGGCCGATGGGCTGCTCGAAGACGTTGGCCAGGTTCGAGGCCGGATCGGTGGTGACGATAAGGGTCTTGCGGCCCTGGTCGGCGTGGTAAACGGCGGTGGCGCAGGCCATGCTCGTCTTGCCCACACCCCCTTTGCCGGAAAAGAAGATGAACTGGGTATCCATCCTGTCCTTTTCTGACCTCCTGATCGTTTCTTTAGGCCATCTCTAACGCTGGTGGTCTCAGACGCCACAACCGCTCACGTAACCACAGCATGGTCCGGCTGAGGAAAAGCAGCACTGGCAACTCCACCACCGGCCCCAGCACGATAGCAAAGATCACCAGCGGATGGCCAGGAAAGGCCGCGGCTGCTACAGGGAGCACCGCTTCCGAGTTACGGGCCATGGTGGAAAAGACCAGTGTGGTAGTGTCCTCATAGCTCAAGCGAAAAACCCTGCCCACGAGCAGGCCGATCAGAAACATGCTCACGAAGAACAGGCTGATGACGAAGATAATCAGGGCAATGCGGCTCAGGTCACCCAGGCCCAGAGCGCTTTGGGAGGCAAAGATGCCGATGATCACGACCACCAGCGCCCACAGCTTTACATCGCCCATCGCCCGCTTGAAGGGGCCATAAGTCCACCCTCGCCCTCGCCAGCGGATCAGAGCCAGCCGGCTGAGCCAGCCAGCCACGAAGGGCAGGAAGAGGAACAGCGCGACGCTGCGAAGCAGATTCAGGGCGTCCACCGGCACCACCTGTCCGACGAGCAGCCACAGGTA
>DAOUAJ010000135.1:0-53141 GCA_034433615.1 Anaerolineae bacterium
ACTTCGAGGCGTACCCCTGGCCAAAGCCCGAGGACATTGATTACTTTAACCTGGAATTCGTCAGCCGGCATCTCCCCGAGGGGATGAAAATCATCTTCCTGGGGCCAGGTGGAGTGTTGGAGAACATCATGTGGCTCATGGGTTATGCTCCCTTCGCCTTAGCCTTGAAGGACGACCCGGCGCTGGTGGAGGCAGTGGCTCAAAAGGTTGGGGAGCTGTTGGTTACCATCTTCTCCACAGCCGCCGAGATGCCGAATGTGGGCGCGCTCTGGCTGGGCGATGACATGGGGTTTAAAACGGGAACCATGATCGCGCCCGAGGACCTGCGACGATATGTGTTCCCCTGGCAGAAGAAGCTGTCCGAGATCGCCCACGCCCGCAATCTGCCTTTTCTCCTCCACTCCTGTGGCAACCTTCGCGAGATCATGGATGATCTAATTAACGACGTGAGGATTGACGCCAAACACTCGTTTGAGGATGTTATCCAGCCGGTAACAGAGGCCAAGAGGATGTACGGGGATCGGATCGCCGTACTGGGCGGGATCGACGTGGATTTCCTCTGCCGCGCCAGCGAGGACGAGGTGCGCGCCTACACTCGCCGTGTTATTGAGGAGTGCTTCCCCGGAGGGGGTTGGGCGCTGGGCACAGGCAACAGCGTGGCCAACTACATTCCCGTACGGAATTATCTGGCTATGCTGGATGAGGGACGAAAACGCGGCACATGCTGAGATCTGGGAGCAGGGGCCACGTAACGCGGTGAACGGAGACAAATCCCTCCGTTCATTCTATCTCTTGATCAGGCCGTCACGCGAGCGCTGTCGGTTCTATCGGCTCCAGGGCAGGCGAGACCTCACGGTAGGTGATCGTCCACACGGTGGCATGGAACGCCTGATAAGCCCCCTGAATGACTGCCAGCGGCAACAGGAACACCACTAACCCGATGGGGATGCCTACCAACGCAGCGGCCAGTGGTAGGCCGGTTGCCTTCATTACGAGCCAGGCTGGCCCGCCGGCGAAGATAAACGTCTGCAAGCCCAGGAACAGAATCACCGGCAACAGCAAAATCGCCCAGCCAATGGCGACGCCCCACATGAGCAACGCCATCAGGACGACATCCCTCAGTCGCCCCACCAGCAACGTGTAGCCATCGCGCAGGCTGGTCGCCCAATTTTGATCATCGAGCACGGCCCGGCGGGCGACCAGTTGCCGCCAGACGCCGACAACCGCGCCGATGATAGCCAGGATCAGTAGCGCGATCAGCCCGAAACCGATCGCGAGCACGATGGCCACGACGCGGAGGCCGGAGCTGTCAACCAGCAGCAAGAGAAGGGGGGACAGGGCGAGGGTGATGATCAGCAGAGCGAAGAGGAAAAACGGGATACCGATCACCAGATCAATGCCAAACAGCCGCAGCGCCCGCTGATCCCACCCCAGCCTGAATCCTCGCCGCACCGTTACCGGGCGCTGACGGGTGATCTTCTCGTCAATCAAACGATATAACCCCGTCTCCGCGATATACCGGATAAGGAGAGCAGGCGGTATCAGGACAAGGAGCAGGCACAGTGCGCCTACCAGCAAGACTTCCCAGTTAGGAGGGAGGAGTGGCCAATCGCCTCGGCCCGTGTGCCACTGGACCTGGCCCCCGCGGGGAAAGTTAAAGCCGCCCCCACCGGTCAGAAAGAGCAAAGCGCCAAACAACCAGAGTGCCTTCGATTGCCACGCCAGGCGCAAGGATCGGCGTAAGATGTCCAGTTGGATCAATTCTGCTTCGGTGGTGGCTGCAGCCGACATGTCAGGCTCTCATGCAAACGAACCGGCCAGTTCACTCCATAAAACGGTCTAGGCCGTCAGAGTATTCGGATGCTCCAGGATCTTTAGTTTAGACCAATCTGGCGGCAGCCTGGATTCGCTCTCCGGGAAGTTGAAGCGATCGTAGTAGTTGAAGGTGTGCATCTTGTTCGCTTCTTGGGCATGCCATAGGAAACACCTCACTTTACGATCACGAATTTTAAGCCGCAACCTATTGACAGGGGACGGTCAGCGTGTTAAACTATTGGTGGAAGTGAGTCCCGAGCGATTGAACAGCAAAAGCACCGGCTGCGGTGAAGTCTGTGCGAGGACATGGTCAGGGCGATATCCTTGACCAGTGTCAGTTGGCCCTGAGGGGGTCCTGGATCGGCTGACCCGGCAGGAACGCTGGCCCAGTAGGTCGCTTGGGACCCTTCCAAGGACCCATAAAGGTCCTTGCCCACTTAAGAGATTTCTCGACTTGTAAAGGCGTCCCTCCAGCGGTTTTCTTTCTCCACTGGCCCTGGCTGTTCGCCCTCAAGTATTTCCGCATCGAATTGGCCTGACCCTGAGTTCATCGGGTCACCTTGGAGACGGCCGGCGTGCCACAGCGCTTGCAGAAGCGATCTTCCGCGGCGAGGGCCGCCCCACAACGAGCGCAAGAGCGTCCCTGGGCAGGGCGGCGCAGAGCCGCGATCTCCGCCTCGATCTGGGCCTCGAGGCTGGCAGGGGCGGCAGTCTTCTTGCGCCGTTTGCGGGCAACCTCGCGTTCAGGTTGTGCTCCCACATCTGCGATCGCCCCCAGCCGCCGGTCAATCTCCTTGAGAACCGCGATCGCCTCCGCCCGCAGTTGGGCATTCAGAGCCTGAAAATCTTCCTCCTCGATCTTGCCCACGGCGTGATCGAATTCCAGGTCTTTGATGGCAGTCAGGGCAACCTCGCGCCGCGCCAGGAGCTCCATTGACACCAGCTCCGGCTCTGGATCATTCATGAACCGCGCACGTCCCCCGCGCACGACTGGCCAGATGACGATGGCTACGGCAATCGCGGCCATCAGGATAGCGATGACAACGATCATGAGATCTGTTTCCTCATCAAGAGAGGTCAGGTCAAGCCGTGGGAGCCGTCCGCGCCGGCGCACGAGCCGTGACCAACGCGGGCTCCCAGCGATGCGGCCAGACGGCAATGATCGTCCCCAGCAACAGCACCAGCCCACCGATCCACAGCCAGACCATCAACGGATTAATGTAAACCTTAAATGACGCCCGCGCGCCCCCATCCTCCCAGCCGGCCAGGACCGCGTACACGTCCTCGCGCAGGCCAACGCGTATCCCCACCTCACTGGTAGGTTGCTCTGGCGTCTTGAAATAGAGATTCTTCTGCGGACGCAGCACACCCAGATATTTGCCATTCTGATAGATGTCCAGGTTGCCGTAAATCTCCTGATGATTGGCCACAACGCGCTGGCCCAGGCCACGGTAGGTCAGTGTATAATCCCCCACCGTCAGGCTTTCACCCACCGCCAGGTTGGCCTGTCCCTCTGACTGGTAGAAGGTGTTGCCGATAATGCCGACGGCCATCAGGACGACCCCCAGGTGGACGATGTAGCCGCCGTAACGACGCTGGTTGCGGCGGGCCAGGTTGCCCATGGCCCGCAGCCAACTCTCGCCCGTGGCCTTGCGGCGAGCACTGGCCCCCCGAACGAACTCCTGGGTGATCGTGGACACGATCAACACACACACCGCCAACCCCACCAGGGGCAACGGCTCCCGCACACCGAGGATGGCCAGGATCACCACGCCTGCGAGGGAAGCGACCGCCGGCCAGGTAAACTGGCGCCGAATGGTGTTCCAGGTGGAGATACGCCACCCTAACAACGGGCAGACCCCCATCAAGATAAGCAACCCCAGGAAGATCGGGCCATTCACCTTGTTGAAGAACGGTGCGCTCACCGAGATCTTGGTATTGCTCACCAGCTCTGTGACCATCGGGAAAAGGGTGCCCAGTAAGGTGGTGAACATGATGCCGATGAAGATCAAATTGTTGCCCAGGAATCCCGCCTCGCGGGAGAGCAGGCCGTCTAGCTCATTGTCGCCGCGCAGCAGGGGCAGCCGATCCCGCATAAGCGCCAGAAAGCCCAGGGTTGATGCGGCGATAAAGGCGAGGAACATCGGCCCAATGTTGGACAGAGCGAAGGCGTGCACCGACTCGATGATGCCACTGCGGGTCAGGAAGGTGCCAACCAAAGTGAGCTCAAACGTCAGAAGGATGAGGACCATGTTCCAGGTCTTGAACATCCCGCGCCGTTCCTGGATCATGATCGAATGCAGGAAGGCGGTGCCCGTGAGCCACGGCAGAAACGAGGCGTTCTCTACAGGGTCCCACGCCCAATAGCCCCCCCAGCCCAGCTCAGCATAGGCCCACTGGGAGCCCATCAAGATGCCCACGGACAAGAACGCCCACGGGATGAGCGTCCAACGCCGGATGGTGCGCACCCAGGTGTTGCCCAACTGTCGGCTGGCCAGGGCTGCCACAGCAAACGCGAACGGAACCGTGAATCCCACAAATCCCAAATAGAGGCCAATGGGGTGTACCACCATCCAATAGTTCTGCAGGAGAGGATTGAGCCCTGATCCGTCCGACGGCACAAAGGGCAATCGTCGGAACGGGTTGGACGTGAAGAGCAGCAACGCCAGGAAGAAAGCGCTGGTCAGCAGCAATGTGGCGTGGACATAAGGCATCATCTGCCGATGCTGTCCATGAAAGCGGACCGTGACGGCAACCGAGTAGATGCTGAGGATGAGGGTCCAGAACAGCAAGGAGCCCGCCTGTCCGCCCCAAAAACTGGAGAACTTGTAAAAGAGCGGTAGGGCACGTTCGGTGTGGGATGCGACGTATTCGACCTGAAAGTCGCCCGTCAGCAGCGCGTACCATAATGCAAGAGAGGCAATGATGACCAAACCGCAGACCACGAGTACGGCGTTGCGGCCGCTGGCGATCAGTTCAGATATGCAGCGCTGCTCGCCCGCGACAGACGCCACGATGCCGAACAATGCGATCACAAACGCCAACACCAACGCGATGTAGCCAATATCTGGTATCACGATCCACCATCTCCTCAACCTGTACTTAACACGTAACCGTCCGCTGGCTCCCGCTGGACCTTTCGGGTTGAGCCCCTCAGGGCGAAACCTTGGTCCAGCGGTACCAGGTCCGTCAAGATCCTGATCTTGCGCATGTTTCGCACTCTTCAGCGCCCACCGTCAGGACGGCAAGACTAAGGTCCGCCGCGAGCATGAGGTGAACGGTTGTCTGCGCTGCTACGGCATGATCTCCCGAATGCGGGCCTCCAACTCCTCCATGGTGGTAAAGGGCCCCTCTTTGAAGCTCTTGATCTCGCCGTTGGGGTCAATGAAGAACGTCTCCGGCACACCTCGAATGAAGTAGCGGCGGGCGATCCGACTGCCCAGGTCCGGCCCGTTGGGGTACGTGATCTGGAATTCCTGGAGATAGGCGCGCGCCGCCGGCTCCTGGTCCAGGTAGTCCACCCCCACCATCATCAGCCCCTGCTCTCTGTAACGACGCCACGCGGTCTCCAACAACGGCGCTTCGTCCTTGCACGGATCGCACCAACTGGCCCAAAAGTTCAGAACCACCGGGTGACCCCGTAGCTCGGCCAGAGAGAGCTGTCCACCGTCGAACAGGGTCAGGGTGAAATCAGGCGCAGGGCCGCTTTTGGGCTGGCTGATGCCCTTCCGGATCACTCCATACGTCAGCAGGCCCAGGAAGGCAAGCATGACCACCAGGAACAGCCCCATCCCTGGGGTCAACCACCGTTGTACCCCTGTGTCTGTAGCAACGCTAGACTGCATGCTCTGTTCAGCTTTTTGCGTGATCGTCTCAGTCAAGGCGATGTAACTCCTCTTCCAGCCGTCTGGTGTAATCGTTCTGGGGTTGAGAGGGATTCGGGCGAGATGCAGCAACGCGTGCCCGCAGCATCTGCCGGCGCAATGACCAGCGGTGCCCCTGGTAGGCCAGCCAGCCAGCTCCTGCCGCCAACAGCACGAACGGGAGAATCCACGCCAGCAATGTGAATCCTTGCCGGGGTGGTTCGCCTAACACCTGAGGACCGTATTGCTGGATAAAGTAGGCTTTGATCTCTTCGGGAGTAGCGCCCTCGCTCAGCTTAAGGGCGATCACCTCCCGCATCTGTTCGCAGGCCTTTAGTTCACAGGTGTCAAGGCGAACACCCGCGCAGAGGGGGCACCAAAGATCGCGGGCAACAGCGTTCACCTCTTCTGGAGTGGGCGTTTGAGCCATAACGGCCGGCACTGCCCATCCTATGATGCTCAGCAAAATCAGCAAAGCCTGTATAGTCGCTGGCAACTTTCGAGTTCTCATATCGGTCACGATCTCTCCTCAACTCTTTGGCCCGTCTCATCACTGTTCAACCGGAGGATATTGTAAGTATGCACGGGCTCTATGCGTCCTTTCACCGTGATCATACCCACCTCCTCAGCTACCACGATGTCTTTGACTTGCCGGTAAACCTCCTCGCTTACCAGGATCTGCCCGCTCTCAGCCATCTCTTGCAGACGTTTAGCTAATACAACTGTATCACCGATGGCTGTATAGTTCATCAGTTCCTGGCTGCCGATGTTCCCCACCACTGCGTCGCCTGTGTGAATGCCAACGCTCACAGCAAGGCGTTGATCTTTCGGCAGAACCGTGAGATTCTCCATGACGGTCCTTATCTCCAGCGCGGCTCGCACAGCGCGTGCGACGTGATCGGGCTGGAGCACTGGAGCATTGAAGAGGATCATCGCGCCGTCACCCATGAATTTGTCCAGTGTGCCCTCGTGAGCCAGAGCTGTCACAGCGATTGCAGACAGGTGACGATTCAAAATGTTAATCAGTTCGTCGGGGGGAAAAGACTCGGCCAGAAGGGTGAAGTTCCGCAGGTCCACGAACAGGATGGTGATTTCTTGACGCGTGCCTCCCAGGCTGGGAAGCCCAGGTTCTTTCAGTAACCGCTCTGCCACTTGGTGAGGCATGTAATAGCGGACAAGGGCAGCCATCTTCGCATTGAGATCGTCCAGTTGCCTCTGCAAATCGGCATTCTTACGACGTAACTGCGTCTTCTCAAGAACCTGCTTGATGCGGCCGCGCGCTTCTTTGAGGGGAAAGGTTTACTGACGTAGTCATCGGCGCCAGCTTGCATGCACTCAATGGTCACCCGCTCAGAGTTGAGCGCGCTCACCATGATGATGCCCGTCGAACTATCCTGCTCTCGGATTTGCCTCAGAACCCGCATTCCATCAATATGCGGGATAATTATGTCCAGCAAGATCAAATCGGGCTGTTCTTGCCTATACAGAGCGAGCGCCTCTCTTCCGTCTTTTGCTTCAATGACATGAAACCCATCCGCCTGGAGTACTCTGTGCACCAGGCGGAGCGTATCCGGTTCGTCATCCACAAGAAGCACCTTGGGGGGTTGCGTCATTTCCTTATCACCCGGTGGCGAAGATCCGACAATCTAATCTCTAAAATCAATTATACCACACGCCTGAGCCCCCACAAAGATTGCTGTAGATTGGCTGGAAGTCTACCGGCCACTCTACAACCTCGCGATGCCCAATTGGCCTTCCTCCCCGATCGGCATATAATCGAGCCGCCAGCGTGATGCAATGGGCAGCCTTTAGGCCCAGGAAGGTCTGCAGGCCATCGCAAGACTTGGATAACTGCGAACATCCGTTATCATGGGGCACGAAAGTAAGACGAAGCGAGGACACCATCAGGAGGTGATATGTCCGCTCCATCCATTCACGCCGTCACCGGCGCGTTCGGCTATTCGGGCAAGTACATAGCGCGGCGCCTGCTGGCCCAGGATCGGCCGGTGATCACCCTCACCAACTCGACCGATCGGGCCAACGAATTCGGCGGCCGGATACCGGCCTATCTGTTCCACTTCGACCAGCCCGACGAGCTAGCGCGCTCGCTGGAGGGGGTCGAGGTGCTCTACAACACCTATTGGGTGCGCTTCAATCACCGCCTCTTCCGCCACACGGATGCAGTGCGGAACACCCTGGTCCTCTTTGACGCAGCTCGCCGCGCCGGCGTGCGTCGGGTCGTGCACGTGAGCATCACCAACCCGTCTGAGGACTCGCCTCTGGAATACTTCAGCAGTAAGGCCAGGCTAGAGCGGACGTTGATCGAGTCGGGCCTCTCGTATGCGATCCTGCGACCCACGGTGCTGTTCGGCAAGGAGGACATCCTCATCAACAACATTGCCTGGCTGCTGCGTCGCTTGCCGGTCTTCGGCGTCTTCGGGGATGGCAGCTACAAGCTGCAACCGATCTACGTAGACGATTTGGCCGCTTTGGCCGTAGAACAAGGCATGGCGCGGGAGAATGTGATTATCAATGCCATCGGTCCCGAAACATTCACCTATCGGGAGCTGGTCGAGACCATCGGTCGGCTGATCGGCGCGCGGCGGCTGGTGATCTCTGTGCCGCCGGTCGTGGGCTACTGGGTCGGCCGCGTGGTCGGCGCGCTGACCGGCGACGTGATCATCACGCGCGAAGAGATCGCCGGGCTGATGGCGAATCTGCTCTACGTGGATGCGCCGCCAGCCGGCACAACCCGGCTGACGGAATGGGTCGCAGCTCACGCTGACACTCTGGGCCGGCGCTACACCAGCGAGTTGGCGCGGCGGCGGGATCGCGTGGCCGCATACCGGAGCAATTGAACAACGGTCATAAGTCGAGAGGGTGGCACGAGTCAGGTGGTCGGGTCCGTCGGGCCACGGAAGCTTTGCTTGTTTGGCATTTCGCTGACCCTGGCGTATAATAAATCCTTGTATAGCAAGCTATTGACGAAGATCCAGGGCGGAGGTGATGTAGATGCCGATCTATGAGTACGAATGCGAAGCCTGCGGCTTGCGGTTTGAACGCACACAGCGCTTCTCAGACGAGCCACTACGCTTTTGTCCCGATTGTGAGGGAACGGTTCACCGGGTCATCCATCCGGTGGGGATTATCTTTAAGGGATCGGGCTTTTACGTGACGGATAGTCGGAGTAAGTCGTCCACACTGAGTCACAATGGGAAGACAAAAGAAGCGAGGGGGGCTGAGACGCAGATTGACACAGCCACACGAACTCAGGACGAAAATAAAGAGACAACTTGAGAGTGCTGACTCCTCAATAGAAAAACAAAACCCCATGGCATGGCCATGGGGTTCTTGTTCGAATCCTGGTTAACACTGGCAGTCAAGACCAAACATTAAAGCTGAAAACGACCGCTGGCTGGTACCACCTTTTGCTGATAGCCAGTGACATAAGTCATCAGCTTGGCGTGAAGCTGGCGCCACTCTTCGCTGTTGAGAATACGGCGCATCGTCTCCAGGTCTTCTGTCACACCGCCTGCCAGGATCTGCGGACCTTCGCCAAAAATAGTGTACCACACTTCGGTCGGCTGCAACCCCAGGCGCATCAGACCGGGGACGAACTCTCGGACCGCAAACTCGGAGTAGGACTGTTCGCGACCAGCCTTAATGTCCCAGCTCATAAGTAACTTCATCATCATAGGCCCTTCAACCTCCTGTAGACCCGGCATTTCTGATTCGATGGTGCATGATAAGATCAGGTTGCGATAGGGAGCCCGAACCGTTACAATCGCTATAGTGTACGAATAGGCAATCCCAATCAACAAGCAGTTCAACATCACATAGGATACCAGAAGCAACGCTTTTATGCAAATGCTTAGAACCAGCCGTTATCTTCGAAGGTCCTTCTCACTTTTATCATGTTCTATTATCCTGTGGGTCAGTTTGTTTTCCATTACCCAGGCCCAATCTTCCCAGGGCGAGGGTGGGTTAACTGTGATTCCGCTCTCCGCGCCGCCGGCCAGGTTGCGCGCTCAAATCGTTGATGTGACACTGGCCGTCGAGGGGATGGCGATCAACGCTCACGTGGAAACCCTCCTCCAGCTTGATACGACAGGTGATCAGGTGCAGTCCATTGACCTGCGGGTCGGCGGAATGGCTGCCAGCGCAGTTCATACCGAAACCGTAAAGTTGTCAGTTGATGACAAACCGCTGACGTTACACCCGGCGGACTCCCCGGCCCTCTTCCAATCCCAGATGGTGTTGTCACCTGGTCGTCCGGTCAAGTTGCGCCTGAGTTATGAGCAGAATCTGGGGAACGGTCCGCTAATTTCATTTGCCTATGCCCTGTCCGCGGCTGCCTGGCCTACCCAGGATGGCAGCGCGCGCATTCGATTACGCCTGCCCCCTGGCGTCCCGCGGGAGGCATGGCTGCTGGCTGAGCCTGTTCCCACTCAGTTCGATGGCGAGGCAGTCACATGGCATTTTGATCGCGCGGTGCCTGACGTCCAGGTGCATATGCAGTTCGTGCACCCCGCGGTCTGGCAGAAAATCGCGACGCTAATCACGGAGGCAGGGGAGGCCAACGCTGTGCAGACCCAGCTCGCCTCACTTCTGGAGCTAGCAGCCGTAGATGCCCCCAATGGCCCGGCCTTTCAGCGCTTTTACCCCATCGCTCTGGCACAGATTGCCCGAGCCATTCAGACAATGCCCCATCAGCCGGAACCTCATCTGGCTCTGGCTCGCCTCTACTTGCTGAATCAGGATACCGGTGGTAACCTCTCTTTAGCCTATGCGACGTTGGTCGCAGCAGAAGCTCAGGCGGCGGCGCGGGCCGGTGCTCCCGCCGAGGACGTCAACCCGCTGTTCCAGCAGGCGTTCCGTCGCCTGGTGAACCATGCTCGCGACGTGGGCGATTGGCCTGAGGCTCTCGACTATCTCGATCGGCTGAGGGAAGTGGGGCAGGATGCCACGGCTGTAGAGGAGGAACGCCAGACCCTCCTGCACAACGTAGCCACGTCTTATCTGCGAGATGGTCATTGGACAGAGGCCGCTCGCATCGTCCGGGATACGTGGGGTATCTCCGAGGTTGACCGTATCCCGTCGCCGCCCTGGCTGGGATCGGTCGTTGCGCAGGTGGAGACGGAGTCGGACAAGCGTACGATCATCATGCAAATATATCCCGCGCCCGGCCGGGACGAGGAGGCAGCCACGCAGGTACGCCGCGCGGTGGAATCGCTACGCGCGGTGGGCGAGGCCCAGGCCACCGCTCTTGCTGCTGACGGCCGGATCGAGCTGCAGATCACTCTTCCGCTTCGCGATGCGGCTCGCTTCTTGACGTTGGGACGGGCGTTAGCGAATGTGCTACCTCCGCAACCAGAGTGGGCGTTCCTGGGTCAACTGTTGCGCCCCGAGACGCTGCGCTGGGAGCAATCAGGGAACTGGCTACGCCAGCGCGTTGATTACGCGGAGACTGTGGATTTACGGCCACCCGTTGACGTATGGCGATCTCATGCCAGCCAGATCGAACAGGAGGCCCAGCAGGTCACGAGCGGGCAACCAGAACCTGTTGCCTCTCTCATGCGAGAGTTAGGTCGAGTTAGCGCAGAGGCATGGCGCGACCTGAGCCAACGCATGCAAGTCCGCTACGTATTGCACCTTGCGCCAGCCGGCGTGGCCAGAAGTCCCCTTCAGTGGTTGCTGTTGCCGGATGAGCGACGTCAATTGACCGTAACGGACGAGGAGATCCTGCCTTGGCTGATGCGTTGGTTCCGATAATGAACATCGTGAATTGCGGAATCTGACTCACGGACGCCGGGCGCATTTCGCGGTACAATCACGCCGGTAGGTGCGACGGACTTTCGCAAAGGAAGTGCGTTGCACTTCGGCTGGGCGGTCACGATTTTGTGCAAGAGGATGACGATGGCGAAGGAGCTGGTTACAGAGCGACGAGAGCGCGCCTCTACGGAGGAGGCCGCGGCGCCGGCCGAGGAAGTCGGCGGATGGATGACGGCGATTCTCCTGAGCCTGCTGTTGCTGAATCTGGGATGGTCCATCAGCGCCGCCAATTGGGCAGAGGGGCTGGACGTGCTGGCGTGGATCCTTCTGGGTGGTGTGATCGTCGGCATCCTGGCAGCTCGGAGCCGGTTTGATGGCCTGCTCCCGGTGCTACATAGCCTCCTCACAGGCACCGCCTGGATCACCTACTGGGTCAGCACGCTGATCCCCGGCGATTTCACCGCGCAGCAACGAGTTTACGAATTGTTCTCCCGCTGGTACGTGTGGTTTGAACGCGCCATCAGTGGCAGCACCTCTAACGACAATCTGGTGTTTATCCTGGAACTGGCCCTCTTGGGTTGGTGGTTAGCTTTTCTGGCCGGCTGGGCTGTGTTCCGCGAACAACGGACGTGGCGGGCGATCGTTCCGGTAGGCATTGCCATGATCATCAACGCTTACTACGCTATGTCTGGGCTCACCGGTTATCTCCTTCTCTACTTCTTGTGCGCGCTGCTATTGCTGGTGCGGGTCAACCTCGGCCAGTATGAGGCATGGTGGCGAGCGGCTAATATTCGCTATGCTCCGGACATCCACTTTGACTTCCTGCGCGAAGGGTTCGTCTTCTCCACGCTCGTTATCGCCATCGCCTGGATATTGCCATCTGTACACGGGGGGCAATGGCTCGAACAACTGATGCGGCCCCTGACGCAGCCGTGGGAAAACGTGCGGGAGGAATGGCAGCGGCTTTTCACCTCGTTAAACTACCCGGCCGCGCCGGCTGCGGCCAGCTTCAGCAAGACGCTCATCCTCTCCGGCAATCGCAATGTCGGCGATGCAGTCGTCATGGAGGTTCAGGCCGGGAACGACGCGCGCTGGTATTGGCGTGGCATCGCATACGATACCTACACGGGCCGCGGCTGGGAGAACACCGACGAGAATAGCGCGATTTTTACCCCCACACGCTTGCCAGAACTTCCTTCCTACATCATGCGCAAGCCAGTCACGCAAACCATTACAGTCTTCGTGCCGGCGGGGGATATGCTATTCGCTGCACCCTTGCCAGCCGGGGCGTCTATTCCGGTGCGGGCCGAGGTGAGCCTGCTGCCGCTGGAGTCGCGCGGGCCTGGTATGCTTCCCCCTGAGGCTGAGGTACAACAAGCCCAGCCGGTAGACATCTCCATGATGATCAGCCGGAAGCCCCTGTACCAGGGAGATAGCTATACCACCCGATCCCTCATCACGATGATAGACGTGGACAGTTTGCGCAAGGCTGGCGATTCCTACCCATCGTACATCAAGGCACGTTATCTGCAGTTGCCTGATACGCTGCCTGAGCGCGTGCGCGAACTGGCGGCCGAGATCACCGCCGGATACGACAATGCGTATGACCAGGCGGTCGCGCTGGAATCTTACCTGCGGAAGATCAAATACGATGACCAGATTTCGCCACCGCCGCCCGGCGCAGATGGGGTGGACTATTTTTTGTTTGACGTTCGGGCCGGCTATTGTGACTACTACGCCTCGGCTATGGCGGTCATGGCGCGGGCTGTAGGCATCCCTGCCCGTGTGGCTTCGGGTTATGCTCAAGGTGAGTGGGTTGAGGAACTTCACGCTTATCGTGTGCGCGAGTTGGACGCTCACACGTGGGTAGAAATTTACTTCCCCAGGTATGGCTGGGTGGAGTTTGAGCCGACGGCGTCCCAGCCCCTCATCGAGCGGCCACTACTGCCTCCACCGACGCCAGAGCCGGCACGTTCCCTGCCCGATGACCGGCCTGACCAGGGTTTGCAGGATTACGACCTCGAGCGCTTGCCCGAGGAGGGCACTGGTCCACTGGGGCTCGCTCCCGCTGGAAGCCGGGCTCGGCTCTGGATAGGCGCCTCTCTGGCCGTGATGGTGCTCTTCATCCTCATCGCAGGTGGCTGGTGGCGACAGCGCTCACTCACGCGCGGCCCGCGCTTAAGCGAGCGGCTGTACGACCGTTTGCTACGTTGGTCCGTGCGGTTGGGCATCGGGTTCTCCCCGGCGCGCACCCCGTATGAGCAGGCGACGATGATCACGACTGTGGTGCCGGAAGGGCAGCCCCACATCCTGTGCATCGTCGAAGCCTATGTGCGTGATCGGTTCAGCCTGCGCCCGTTGCAACTGACAGAGCAACGCGCCGTGCTGCAAAGTTGGGGAGAGCTACGGCCCAATTTGTGGAAGCAGTGGTTGCGTCGCCGGTTGAGAAGATGAAAAAACCCGAAGGGCCTTGAAAGACCCTTCGGGTTTTCACCGGGCGTGCACCCGCCGACGACGCGGCCGCCGGCGGGGGGCTGGCCGCACGTTCAGCCAGGCGGCAACCCCCGGCTGCCAGCTCAACCCCAGCAGCGCCGTCATGATGACCGCCGAGGTCAGGCACCATGCACATGAAGCCCCGATCACAAACGGCTCCAGGAAGGTCAGATAGATGGAGAAGAGGGTGCCCAGCCCGGTGAAGACGAATAGCGTCAGTTGTCCCCAGGCAGCCATTCGGCCTCGTCCCCAACGTCCCACCGCCCAGGCGGCGAGGATGGCTGCATAGTCCACCATCCCCAAGACGCCAACGGGGATGCCCCAGAGCCGGGCGTAAACGCTTTGCTGTACTGCGTTACAATTGCCGACCGGGCCGCACACAGCGGACGACTGGGAGAGTTCCACATAACTGAGGTAAGCAGCCACGGCCAGGCCGGCTACGGAGAGCGCCGGCACCGCCCACGCGCGCCAGCCGACCCTCGTCGCAAATCGCTGCGGAGCTTGCCGTTCCCGCCACACCTGGACGCCAACTCGCGCCGTGAAGGCGATGATTCCCAACAGCACGATGATAGCGAGCGTATTGCCGGCCGGATCCTGAGCCAGGCGTTGGCTGAGGGAGAGGTTAGACCTGGGTGCTGATCCGAGCGGCGGCTTAAAGCCGGGAATGTCAGGCCAGTCAATCCCACCGGCCGCCAGTCCCTCAGCGATCAGAGCGGGAAAACGCTGGGGGATCTCTTCCGACCCCACCAGCACCTGATCTTTGACGATCAGAGCCGGCACACCCCGCCGCTCAGGCGGGATATTGAAACGTAAAATGGCCGCTGTGTACAGTTCTTGCCCCTCAGATTCGAGCACGTTCACCTCAGCGATCTGTAACTGATCGCCGTATTGCGCCCGCAGTGGTGGCAAGTCCTCTTCCATCACCTTATGACAGTGTGGACAGGTCGGCGAATAAAAGAGTATGGCCCGCACGACTGGATCAGAGGCGTAGCCTGGCGTCACGGCCCAGAAAACAAGCCATATCGCCAGCACGATGCTGATACGCTTCATCCGTTCTCCCTCCTTCGCATTCCCGAACCTGACCACTCTACTGTCCCTTCAGCTCGTTCAGTTGTTTTTCTGCTTCCCCCTTCGCTTGTGGGTCCTGCCCCGGCCCAATCTTCAGGAAATACTCAAAGTTGGCGATGGCCTCGTCTCGTCGGTTTTCTAGCTTGTTCAGCATGCCCAGCCCAAAATAGACCTCAGGCAGGTTGGGATTTAAGCTTTTCGCCTTCTCAAACGACTGTCGTGCAGCCACCATGTCCCCCATTTGTAACTGGGCGGCTCCCATCAGGTAATGAAGGGGGGCATCGTCGGGGCGGATGGTCAGCCCGGCCTGAAATTGGGCGATGGCGTCGTTCAGGCGCATCATCCGGTAATAAACCACCCCCAGGTTGGCGTGGGCATCTACGTCGTCAGGGTTCAACTCCAGCACCCGCTGGTAAGCCTGGGTTGCTTTCTCCAGGTCACCATGTTGGGTGTAGGCGTTGCCTAGCAAGAAATGCGCGTCACGGTTGTCCGGCGCGAGTTGTACGGCCATCTCCAACTGTTCGATGGCGCGAACCAGGTCGCCCGCGTTAAGGGCCTCGTTTCCGGCTGTGATGTGGCTTTGGGGACCGCCGGCAGGCTTCTGCACAGGTTGGCCCCACCCCCTCTCTGTGATCACAGCTATCGCCAACAGGATGACCATCAACAGTGCTGCCAACGCTAACGGCAGCCAGCGTGGACGTGCCGACGTGGCGGCCGGCCGGACATCTTGCTCGTCTGCTTTTTCTGACATAGGGTTTTATCCTTGCTTATAGTCCAAGACCACCAGTTGCGTCTCTTCAGGGAGCGTGGAGGTGCTGACCTTGAGCACGTCCTGAACCTCTGGGTTGCTGACACCCATGGCCCGGAGGAACCTATCTATACCATCCAGTTTGTGCACGTAGATGGGCGTCCGGTAATGCATCGGGATGACGATACGTGGCTCAATCTGGCTGATCACCTCGACTGCTTTGCTGGCATCCAGCGTACGACCGCCTCCGACGGGAATTAATAACACGCTCACCTCGCCGATCGCAGCCGCCTGCTCCTCCGACAGCAAATGTCCCAGGTCGCCCAGGTGACATACGGTCAATCCGTCGAAATCGAACAGAAAGACAGTGTTGCGCTCGTCGGGTCGTCCGCGTTTGTGGGCATGCCAGGTTGGAATACCGGTGATAAAGACTCCCCGCACTTCGTATTCACCCGGGCCGGAAAACACCTTCGGCTCCCCTTTTACTATGTCTACCGTGGCATGCCCGGGCACAGGATGGCTGCTGGTCACCACATCAGCGCGCAGCCGGGGCACCGTATAGCCCAAACCTTTGTCATATGGATCGGTTACGATGGTGGCATTGCCTTCACGCAGGCGGAAGCAGGCATGCCCATACCATGTGATCTCCAACGCGCCCTCCCTCGCTTCAAATCTGAAAGGTCTTTGCCTGCCTTGAGCCCCTGGCCAGGGGAACCCTTCGAGTTTCGTTCCCTATCTGACGAGATTATACCCCAAAGAAAAAGGCGGGGCAACCCGCGTGGTTCCCCGCCTATGGCAACGGATGTGCTTACAGTTGCAGGTGAAGGATGACGAAGGCATAGAGGGTGCGTCGCGCTAGGCTGGAAGGTGCTCTCTAAAACGCTGGGCTGTCTGGCGCAAGCCGGGGTCTTGCGCCAGCACATAAGTGAGGTTGCCGTTCGCCTCCTCTACTTCCAGAAACCCTAACAGGGCAAGATCGTCCATCTCGGTACGGACGAGTTGGGGAGAACACCTGATCTGTTGCGCGATCTCCTGGACGGTTAATCGCGCTTCCATGTGTCGAGCAAAATAGGCGACGATGTGCCATCGCATCGAGTTGTTGGCAAAGCATCTGATGAATGTTAGCAGGGCAAGATCCAAAGCCTCAGGCTTGCTACCCTCGTTAGAGGAAAAACAATCAGCGGACGTCATCAAGGTAGATTCCAGCATGGTTAGGGCTCTCCTGAGAGATTTTGGCACAAAGTGGTGGGTAGCCTTTCATGCTAGTGATAGTCTAGTGATAAAGACATCGTGTGACAATAGTACCGGCAGTCACGACGGTCACGGCTGGGATAGGACAGCGGTACATGTCGCCCTCTGGGATTCCTCGCCGATTTTGTCGAACAGAGAAAGCTGTTCCTGCGGTATGGCCACGATGGGGTCCAGGGTCAATCGCGCCTGCCATTCGGGGCGATCCAGATCAGGTTGGTCGGCCAGCCGTCGCAACAGGCGGAACTTGATGAACTGCCAGCCGGCTCCTGTGATGACACCGCGCCAATAGGGGTAGCGGTCCAGTTTGTGTTGGAGCAACGCGGCCTTGCTCCCGGGCATCACCACGTAATGGGGGACATCCACCAGGCCGGAGGGGGCAGTATGCCATCGTCCTACCCAGGCATGCAACGTCAGGGCGAAGCCCCAGGCTGGCCGATCATCCTCGTGCCAGATGACACCACATGGCCACAGAGCCTTGTCTGCCATGGTCAGCGGATGCCCCACAGGAACAAGTCCCCGGCTCAGGGCACGCTCCTGTTCCGATATCCAGACCTCATATCCCAGACGGTGCCCTAACGACCAGAGACGTAGCAACAGTTCGCCACGCTCCTTAGCCCGGGCTTCTGGCCGATCTTCAGGCCGCAAGACCCACACCCCTTCCACCTCGCGAGCGTACGCGGCCAAACAGGCCCGCAGAAGTGCAAGGTCCGGCGTCAGCCGACCGGGGAAAGCGCGACAGGCCGCCAGCGCGAGGTCTCGAAAGGACCAGGCGCGCTCGATCAGACGCTCGTACGCCCACTGCTCCAGCCGATCAGCCAGGGGTTCCCCTGTCATCTCTTCCACTCGCCACCAGGCCTCTTTGTCTACCTCTCGCACCAGGGGCGGAGGGGGCATCTCTATCATCTCTTGGAGCCAGGCGTCCAATGTCTCACGATCAGATGCTCTGCTAGCGTGACCCTGATCGGCCGGTCGAGCAAGCAGCCCAGCCTGCGCCCAGGATCGGAGTATGACAGAACGAGCGAGTCCATCTGGCACCGGCTCGGCGCGGTCTTTCACCACCTGGGCTAACGCTTCGGTGGCCGTCTCGCGCCAGCCAGCGCGGACGGGCCTGGGATGTTCACGCTCGAAAATCAAATAGTGCATCGCCGGCTGACCCTCGGGCGCAAGGCCTGATACCCCGTTGACCAACTGATAGCCGGCCCACTCCGCAGCTAACAAGAGCATCTCCAGTAGCCCTGCGTGAGTCTCCTCAAAGGCGAGAACCAGGTGACCCCCTGGTCGCAACAGCGGTGCCAGTGTGCGCAGTGCGACAGCCATAGCTTGCGTGTACCACTGCGGGTCAGCGACCTTGTGCGTGAGCAATGGACGTAACGATGTCGTTAGATCGCGCCCAAAGAGCCAGCCAGCCCACAGGAAACGCAGAGCCAGAGCCGTTGGGTCAGGTCGCGCCGGGTCTGTTAAAATGAGATCTACCGTGCGCTCTGACAGGTGTCGGGCCACATCGCGAGATGTAGCCAGCCATGCGAACGCAGCAGGCTGAGGCGCACCCAGGAGCGCCGCCAGCGAGGGCGCCCAGGGGAGCGGAGAGGTGCCCGCGCGGGCGTTCAGTGTTTCGTAGGCCCATTCCACAACTCGCCACGCATTGCGCTCGACGAAACGCCGAGGCAGGCGCAACGATTCCGGAACGGCGACATCATCCGGCTGAGTGTGCAGGGAATGGGTGCGCGTGAGGGCCAACGCGCTCCAGGCTCGCCACAGACGTAGCGCTTCTGAACGGAGTGTCAGGTGCGCCTCGGCCTGTTGCAAAATAGTGGTCAGGACAAAACGGCTGCGCGGAGGGTAAATCTCAAGGAGGGACTGGACGCGCGGCAGCAGAGGATCATCGCGCGCAACCAGCCGGCTGACCAGCCACCAGTACATGGCTCCGCGAGCGCCAATCGCAGGATCAACCTCCAGGTCAGCCAGATCCAGGGGGCTTGGCCCGCCAGTGGAACCGCAGTGAGGGCAGGTATACCCCCGCTCCAGCGGCACACCCGAGGCTCGGTCCCAGATGAACCAATCGGCGCTAATCTCTGTGGCACAGCCAGGGCAAAAAGTGCGATACAAGGCATCCATGCGCTGCGCCAGTGGCTGCCCTTCCTCCTGTATGTCGGCGATGGTGGTGAAGGCCAGCGCCTGCGCGGCCTTCCCCGGCGGATCGGCCAGGACACGGGTCAGCAGCAGCGAGACCGGATCGAGGTGGGTCATCAACACTCGTCGCCCGGCACGCACACCCGCGCGAGCCAGTGCAGGATGCGAGGCAAAGGGGTCCAGCACCAGTGCACCGGGTGCCGTCAACTCTTCCAGATAGCCGGTGACCAACTCGTCTGACCAGGGTGACTGGGGCCAGACCCATGCCGCCTCTGCCTCCCGCACTGCGGTAGGGTAACACACTGGGCCCCACTCCATTCCAGCCTCCTCATCGCGCATTGCATCGCACCATCTTATATCTTACCATAAATCTAACTGTTATGGCTAACTTATGAAGCAGATGACTTGACGTGACGGGTTGCCCCGTTTATACTGGAGTTGGCTTTCCGTTCTACGTGCTGCGTCGGGATATGCCGTACCGTTTCCGGACAGGTACGTCGGTGTGAATTTTGCTGTTTGGAGATTAAGAGCCCATGCGCGTACTGATTACCGGCGGCGCTGGTTTCCTCGGCTCAGCTCTGGCCCGTCGCCTCGTTGCCGATGGGCATCACGTCCGGGTGCTGGATGACCTCAGCGCGGGCGATCCAGCCCGACTGCCCCCTGATGTTCTTTTTACGCGCGGTGATGTGCGTGATCGTCCCAAGCTATGGACATTATTGCAAGGGGTACAGTGCGTGTTCCATCTGGCCGCGCGCGTTTCGGTTGCTGAGTCAGTGGCATACCCGCGAGAGTATAACGACGTCAATGTTGGCGGCACGGTAGCCTTGATGGAAGCGATGCGTGACGTGGGGGTGCGTCGGGTGGTGTTGGCCTCTTCGGGCACAGTTTATGGAGATCAACCACGGCAGCCGGTGGATGAGAATATGCGGCCTAACCCACTAGCTCCCTACGCGGTCAGCAAGCTTGCTGCCGAGTACTATACTTTCACGTTGGGCGCGCTCTACAACATTGAGACAGTGGCGATACGCATCTTTAATGCCTACGGGCCTGGACAGCCTCTCCCCCCGGCCCACGCGCCCGTCATTCCCCAGTTCATCAAGCAGACCCTCAGCGGGGAGTCACTGGTCATCTTCGGCGATGGTATGCAAACGCGCGACTTTGTCTATGTTGACGACGTCGTGGATGCTCTGGTTACCGCCTCTATTGCGCCTGGGATCAATCGGCAGATCATTAACATCGGCTCGGGGAAGGAAATCAGCATCAACACCCTGGTACGGGCCATCGCCGAGGTTACCGGCCGCCGTCCGTCTGTATTGTATAACGAAAAACAGTCGGGAGGCGTATCGCGGCTGGTCGCCAGTTTAGAAAAGGCTCACGCCCTGTTGGGCTACCAGCCGCAAGTAGACCTGCGTACTGGCTTGAAGCGATTTTTGACCGAGGATAGCCGCTTCCTCAGTCTGCGCGCGCAAGTCGCTTAGTGCAGCCAATCACTCGCTCGCCCTCCGATAACCAAGCGCCCGGGTAATGACAGGGCGCTTGGTTGCTTATGGCCGAGGTTAACGATGCGTGATCACCGGTGTTCCAATAGACGCCCACTGGTAGAGCCATTGCGCCTCGGACGTGCGCATGTTGATGCAGCCGCGGCTCATCGGGCGCCCGAAGTTGTTGTGCCAATAAGTGCCATGGATGGCATATCCGCGGTAGAAATACATGACGTAAGGCACATTAGGCAGGTAATAGCCCGGTCCAACCATCGTTTGGGCTCGGAGCTTGGTGCGGATGGCAAAGCGACCCAGGACCGTAGGGGTGCGAGGAAGTCCGGTGCTCACTTTGGTAGTAAAGATCAGTTGGTCACCTTCGTAGGCGCTGAGCGTTTGAGTTCTAACGTTTACGTCAATCCATTTACCTGCGGTGGGTATGTTAGCTGCCTTTGACGCAGAGCGTTGTGGTGACGAGACAGCAGGGGCCGGTCGAGGGGCCGCGGCCAAACCGCTGCTCGGGATATTCAAGCGTTGCCCCACATACAGGATATTGGGATTAGCCAGGCGGTTGGCTGCCAGGATGGTCTGAACACTCACCCCATGCTGGTGAGCGATGCTGGCCAAAAACTCCCCGCGTTTCACAACATGAACGGTAGAGGAAGTGGGTGGGGCGGGTGTCACAGGGGGCGTAGCTGCTGATGGGGGGGATTCGGCCGGCTGAGCCGGCTGGGGTGTGGGAGCAACTCTCACTCGCGTGGTTGCCGCGCCAGGGATCCGCAGTCTCTGTCCTACGTAGAGGAAGTTGCCGTCAGACAATCCATTCTCACGCATCAACGCTCCAACAGTCGTCCCGTAGCGATTGGCGATCAACGCCAGATATTCCCCTGGACGGACGATATGGACCTGGGTGTTGTTTGTCGCTTCGGCTGATGACGTCTGAGCGATGGGGACGCGCAAGCGCTGCCCCACGTAGACAAAGTTAGGATTGCTTAGGCCATTATAAGCGGCCAGCCGGGCAACCGTCGTGTGATAGCGGGCCGCAATCGTAGCCAAGGTTTCCCCTCGACGTACCCAATGGATTATGTCTTCTGCCCCTGATTGGCCGATGGGTTGCGCTAGAGAAGTAGGGGTAATGACGAGAGTAACCACAAGAGCCAGACAGGCCCCCCATGCAATGAGATAAGACCTGTATGACATCCTTCCTCCTTCTCGTTAGACAGCAATGGTGTCAATCTCAGATCCGCGCAGTCCTAATCCTCAGAGATAGGCTCAAAGTGTAACCAGTATAGCAGATTTTCATAAGATTGACAATAGTTGCGGTAGAGCTTCAGCTCCCTTCAGGCAGGAAAAGGCCGTTAACTTGATGCCTATGAGATAGTCGCCTCTTTTGCCCAGCAAACACTGCTTGTGATTGTAAGGTGATCGTAAGCGCGGCCTATTGACCTGAGAGAGGAAGAGGGTATAATGATAAGTACTTGTCGTGTTTCATTTTCGGGGTGATTAATATCAAACAGGGGAGATCATATATGCCCAGTGTATTCCACTTCGCCAGTTATCCCACCACCCTGAATCAGAGGTTTTCTGGCGTCTCCAGCTCTGAAGTTACCAGATCAGGAGAATCCAGGATGCGGCGACGGCGTTTGCTCGTCCTGTCACGTGAGCAAACAGTGGGAATGCAAGCGGTTGCGCCAGCTTTTCGCAGTCGGGGATGGGATGTGGATATCTCTGATCTGAGTACCGAAGCTCTTGAGTCCATGAAAAAGTGGCCGTACGATCTTGTCATCATGGAGATTGCCCACTCTGGTCCGGAAGGGTTTGCATTATGTGAGGTGCTGCGCCAGCGTTCTCTTGTCCCTCTGTTGCTTGTCGTCTCATCGGCGGCCAAAAACGATGTCGTTCAAGGGTTTCACAGAGGTGCAGATGCTTATGTCGTAGAACCATTTGATGTACGGGAGTTGCTGGTGCGCGCTGAAGCCCTGGTACGTCGGGCAGAGGGTCGCGCCTACCAGCCAATATAGAACACGCGCAGCATTTGGGAGAACACCACCAGTCAAGGCTGCGCGAATTTCAATGCCTGCTCAGGAATAAGTCACGGGGTAATGTAAAAGGCCCTATCTCCATCCAGGAGACAGGGCCTTTTACATCTTTTTTCTTCATTCGCTACTCTTTTACTTCTCTCCCTCGCGCGGCCTACCCACACGCAAAAACTCTGATACCCCTAGCCGTAGAACTGCCTTGGCGCTTCGGGAAAATTGCGCGCGTCCTTTAATAGGGTTCTATCGTCTAATTAAGCAGAGTTTAGCAGTAGTTAGCTGTCAGCTTTTAGCCCATGGTCTTCTGAGAGGCGAAGACCACAAGTGCGGGCCACAAGCAACCGTCAGCCTTCAGCCATCAGCTTTCAGCCATCAGCCATCAGCTTTCAGCCAACTGCTGACCGCTGATCGCTAATCGCTGATGGCTGATCGCTGACTGCTATTTTTGCAAAAAGAGGTGGGGGTATGGCCATCTACGCACGTCTCCTACGAGATAATGAACAAAGGTATTTGCTGGAACTGGCTCGGAACCGCAATGACCGCTCCATGCGCAAGCGAGCGCGCATCATTTTGCTTTCAGCTCAGGGTTACACCGTCCCACAGATTAGCGCAGAAGTCGGGCTCCATCCGATCAATGTACGTAAATGGATTCACCGATTTAACGCGAAGGGGCCATCCGGTCTGCAGTCTGGCAAATCACCGGGGCGACCGCCTCGATTTACCTCTGAACAAAAACAAGCTATCCTTGAGCTGGCCAGAAATGACCCGCAGAAGTTAGGGTTGCCGTTCCAGCGCTGGTCACTGCAGCGCCTGCGCGATCATCTGATCAGAGCCGGGGTTGTAGACGCCATCAGTGCGGAGACTATCCGGCAAATCATCCGGTCTGGCGGGGACGGATACACTCCGGGGGCCAATGGTGAATCCGGTGTCAGTGATCGCCTGCAAGCTCCCATGATATTGCACGTCGAGCATAAGCCGGCACAGCCAAGCGGGCAGGAGCTGGAACGTGAATACGCGTAGTGAGCTTTGTGTGACGCTCGCTGCTCCGGAGTGAAAAACATTTCCTCATTCTCCGCGTCAAGGGTTGCTTGCCCTTCTTTCAGCGGCACCTGGCGTTTGCACTTTATTATACGGCAATGCTTCGGGGAGGTACTGTGCCTCCCCTTTTGTCTTTTCAGGACGCAACCGTATAATTGGCGCAAAGTGGATAGAAGGGAGCAAGGGTATGGCAATCGTCATCGTTGGATTAGGGCCTGGAGACGCCGGCTGTTTGACTCAGGAAGCATGGCAAGTGTTAAGTGAGGCCACTGAGATTTACCTGCGTACCCGAGAGCACCCTGTGGTATCGGCCTTGCCGAGCGGACGTATTCACACTTTTGATGACGTCTACGCTCGCAAAGAGCAATTCGCTGCCATTTATGAGGAGATCGCGCGGCGCGTCGTAGCATTAGGAGAGCGACCAGAGGGAGTAGTGTATGCCGTGCCCGGCCACCCCCGTGTGGGTGAACAGACTACACCGCGCATAGAGGCACTGGCCAAAGCACGCGGCATCCCGGTACGCATCGTGGACGGCCTGAGTTTCCTCGAACCTGTGCTCAACGCTCTGGGTGTAGACCCTCTGGACAGGGCCGGATTGCAAATCGTAGATGCCATGATCGTCGCGCAGCGGCACTATCCGCCCTTGGATCCGACCGTACCCGCACTGATCGCTCAATGCTACAACCGGACCATCGCCAGTGACGTGAAGCTGACGCTGCTGAATGCTTACCCCGACGAACATCTTGTGATTGTGCTCTCAGCCATAAGAGCAGGAGCAGCGCAAATCCAGGAGTTGCCTCTGGTGGAGTTGGATCGAATCCATCGCTTCGACGATCTGACGACATTGTACATACCCCCGGTCGCCCCTGGTGGCTCTGTCACCGAGCTCCAGGAAGTGCTCGCCCATTTGCGGGCGCCCGAGGGTTGTCCCTGGGATCGGGAGCAGACGCACGAAAGCCTGCGGGCCAACTTGCTGGAAGAAACCTATGAGGTCCTCGATGCCTTGGACCGCGGCGATACCGACAGCCTGCGCGAGGAATTGGGCGATCTGCTAATGCAGATCGTCTTCCATACGCAGATTGCGGCAGAAGGATCGGAGTTCCGCATGGCCGACGTGGCGCGAGGCATCGTGACGAAGTTATGGCGACGACATCCTCACGTGTTCGGTGACGTCCCGGTGAAAAGCATAGAAGATGTACTGCGTAATTGGGAAGCGATTAAAGCAGGTGAACGCCAGAAGAAGTCCGGTAATCACGGCTTGCTGTCTGGTATTCCCCAGGGACTGCCGGCTCTGGCCCAGGCTCAGGCCTACCTTGGTCGGGCGGAAAGTCTTGGACAGAGCCAGTCTGACAGTTTAGAGATGGCAGCCACTCTCCTGGCCAGCCTGGAAAGCACCCCCAATGTGGAAGAACAATTGGGGCAGTTGTTGCTGATTGTGGTAAACTGGGCACGACGGCGAGGTGTGGACGCAGAGAGTGCCTTACGAACTGCCAATATCCGACTGTCCGCAATCATTGGCCAGCCTTCGACCGGAGCTTCCCCCACGTTCGCTAAAGACCTCCCCACTACTTAGACATTCGGTGACTGCCACCGTCCGATATGACATTGATCATTGGACCACTCCCCAGGTAGTGATAAGATTCACACCGCGCCTGAGATGGTAAACTTCCTACCCAGTGCTGGTAGCGTCCGGCATTCTGCGATGGGGAAAGAGCTCATCCACCCTTAGCACACATTTGCTCATCAGCAAGAGGAGATCATATGCCAGCGGTCAAATCACTCGAAGACCTGCACCAGTTACGGGAAGAGGTCTTAAAAAAACGCCAGGCAAAGCCTGCCACCGGACATGCTCGAATTATTGTCAGCATGGGGATATGTGGGATAGCCGTCGGCGCACGGGAGGCGATGAAAGCGATCCTGGAAACCATCGAAGCAGAGAATCTGAACGGGATTGTCGTCACACAAGCCGGATGCGTTGGCCTCTGCGGGTGGGAACCTATCGTCCAGGTCATGGTGGGCGATGAGCCTAAAGTCACTTACATGAAGGTTTCACCGGAAAGAGCCAAACGAATCGTTCAAGAGCATGTGGTGGGAGGAAAGGTTATCCCTGAGTTCGTGATCCCCCGTTAGGGCATTTCTAATACTGTAATGAAGCTTTGTCATTGAGAGGCGAACCTTCAGAGGAGTTGCCCGTTCGCTGTTAGCGCACCATCGGTCGAATGAAAATAGACCCGAAGGGTTTTGGGAAACCCTTCGGGTCTTAGCAAGTTTATTTTCGAGGAGGAAGGGCATGGTTATTGCTGCCAGAGAGGTTCAAGACGTATTACCGGTCGTGCGGACAGCCGTCGCCCGACATGGGACGACTCGAGAGGCGTTGATCCCAATCTTGGCCGAGGTCAATCAAGCGTTAGGGTATCTACCCACTCAAGCGTTGACAGAAATCGGCCGGCTTTTGCAGATACCGACCGGTCAACTGTTCTCGGTTGCCAGTTTTTATCGGATGTTGTCTACGAAGCCGCGAGGCCGGCACGTGATCCAGTTCTGCGAGAGCGCGCCCTGTCACGTGGTCGGCGGCAGGGAAGTCTGGCAAGCATTGCAGGATGAGTTAGGCTTGAAGGCAGGGGACACCAGCGCAGATGGGAAGTGGACATTGCTGACAACCAGTTGCCTGGGTATCTGCGGCGTCGGTCCCGTGCTGATCGTAGACAATGATGTTTACGGCAACGTCGAGCCCAAGCAGGTGCCGGGAATCCTGGCGCGTTACGCATAAAGGGGGAGAAGATGCAAACCCTCCGTTCTTTGATGTTGGTCTCTAGCGACCCTGAAAGTATGGAGCGTGGCGCGCAAGAAGTGTATCGGCGCCTGCTGCAAGAGGTTAAAGCGCTAAGCCTGGAAAATGAAGTCTCCGTGGGCATGATTGGAGATATGGGGCGACATGACGTCACACCTTTGGTGGTCGTCTATCCGGAGGCGATCATCTACGGACCGGTTACGCCTGGGGATGTGCACTTTTTGGTTGAAGAGCACCTTTGCAAAGGGCGCGTTGCTGTCGAGCTCCAGGTGTCTGCCCGAGATCTTTCTGGGCGCATCGCCTGGCTGTCCGCTCGCCGGGGCACGCTGCCGGCAGAACAACGCATTGTGTTGGAACGAGCAGGCTTAATAGATCCTGAGAACATTGACGACTACATCATCCATAATGGGTATGAAGCGTTAGGGAAGGCGCTGACAGAGATGAAGCCGGCGGATGTCATCAAGACGATTAACGACGCGGGCCTTAGAGGTAGGGGAGGCGCCGGGTTCCCTACGGGAATGAAGTGGCGTTTTGTGGCCCAGGTCAGCGGCTCTCCCAAGTACGTCATTTGCAATGCTGACGAGAGCGAACCCGGGACTTTCAAAGATCGCCTGATCCTGGAGGGTGACCCACACAGCATCGTCGAGGCGATGACGATTGCCGGATACGCTGTCGGGGCGAATGAAGGCTACGTCTACATTCGCGGTGAATACACACAGGCGCAGGAGCGGCTCAGTAAGGCAATCAGCCAGGCCAGGCAAATGGGATTCCTGGGCAAAGACATCTTCGGGAGCGGCTTTGACTTTGACATCCACGTCCATGCCGGAGCAGGGGCTTACATCTGCGGCGAGGAAACGGCACTGATTGAATCCATTGAGGGGAAACGCGGTGAGCCTCGCTCTCGCCCCCCTTACCCGACGACCTACGGGTTGTGGGGAAAGCCGACCCTGGTGAACAATGTGGAAACCCTTGCCAACGTGCCTCCCATTATCCGCAACGGCGTCTCCTGGTACCGGCGATTTGGGAGCGGTAACAGCCCCGGCACGAAGGTTTACACCATCCTGGGGAATGTGAACGTCACGGGGTTGATCGAGGTGCCGATGGGCATCACATTGCGCGAGGTGATCGCTATCTATGGCAAGGGAATGAAGGGAGGGGCGTCGTTCAAGCTGGCCCAGACCGGTGGTTCCAGCGGTTCGATTATTCCGGCCAGCTTGCAGGACACCCCTATGGATTACGATTCTTATAACCGAGCGGGCGTTTCATTGGGATCGGGCGCATTACTGATTTGCGATGAAAACACGTGTGTCGTTGACCTGGCGAGGGTGCTGTTAAACTTCTTCAGAGGCGAGAGCTGTGGCAAATGCACCCCCTGCCGCGTCGGCACCGCTCGCGCCCATCAGATTCTCACGAGCCTCTCTGAAGGGACGGCGAGGCTCGACGACCTTGATGACCTGAGGATGCTCGCGGAGAGCCTGGTTCAACTGTCCCATTGTGGCCTGGGGCAGTCGGCTGCGACGCCGATTCGGGATATTCTCAAGCACTTCCTGGCAGAGGTCGAGGCCCACATCAGGCTGAGAGTCTGTCCGACGGGCACCTGCCCGATGAGCGGTCGGCTGGCAAAGGCTGCCTAAGCAGCCATCCGGTCAGGCACCTCACCCCTTCGGCAGGGCTTCCGCTGAGCGTCAGCCGAAGCGCTCAGGGCAAATTCTGAGCGCGCTTCTGGCGCGAAGGGTCTCTCCTTCAAAGCACAGGGTTATAGACATACCTCAACATGTGGGGAGGGCATATAAATGGTCGGTGTGACTATTGATGGTCATCAGCTTGAAGTCTCTGAGGGCACAACGGTACTTCAGGCCGCCAAGATGGCCGGGATTGACATTCCAACGCTTTGCAATCATCCGAATCTGGCTCCATACGGCGGTTGCCGTTTATGTGTTGTTGAAGTCGAGCGCGTGCGCACCTTGCAACCGTCATGTACACTACCGGTGAGCAATGGCATGGTCGTGTATACCAATACACCGAAGGTGCGTGAAGCCCGAAAGTTCATCTTGACGCTCCTGTTTAGCGAGCGCAACCACTTCTGCATGTACTGTCAGATGAGCGGGGGCGATTGCGAACTGCAAAATGCCGCCTACGGAGAGGACATGACCCACTGGCCTCTACCACCCAACTGGCGGCCATATCCGGTTGACGCTTCTCACAAGCACTTTGTGTTGGATCACAACCGATGCATCTTGTGTCGGCGCTGCGTCCGGGCTTGTGGGGAGCTGGTCGGCAATTTCACACTGGGTACGCGCGAGCGCGGTGCCAACAGCATGATCATCGCGGATCTCGATGTGCCGCTAGGTGAGAGCTCTTGTGTCGCATGTGGCACCTGCGTCCAGGTCTGTCCGACCGGCGCGCTCATTGATCGCACCAGCGCGTATCGGGGCCGAGAGACGGACGTTGAACGAGTGAAAAGCACCTGTGCTGGATGCAGCGTAGGTTGTGGTGTGGAGTTGGTCATCCGCGACAATCAGTTGCTCCGCATTGACGGGGACTGGGACGCACCGGTCAACAACGGCGTGCTGTGCGAGGTGGGGCGATTCCTGCCGCTGAACGAGGAGCGGGAACGGATCGTCACACCCCTGATACGCGCAAACGGGAAGCTGAAAGCGGCCACTTGGGAAGAAGCCTTGAACTGGGTGGCTGCAAAGCTGAAACCCCTCGCTGGCAGAAACGGAGACGGCGTGGCCGCGCTGGCCTCGACGCGGCTGCCGGCTGAGGCGCTGTACCTGTTCAAGCAGATCTTCGCCGAGAAACTGGGCAGTGAGATGGTCACCAGCATTGAAGAAGGTAAGACCACAGCATTGCCAGGGGCGGTGGCCCAAAGTTTGGGTAGAGCCTTTGAAGGTACCCTGAAAGAGCTAAAGCTGGCGGATTGTGTGGTGACCATCGGCGTAGATCTGGTCGAAAATCATCAGGTAGCTGGTTTCTTCGTCAAGCGCGCTCTGCCTCGTGGAACGAAGCTGGTTGTGATTGACCCTTACGATAATCCGCTCCATCAATGGGCGCACTATTCGCTACGGCCTCGAAAAGGGACAGACAGCGATTTACTGTCTGGGATTATGTCAGGGCTCGTCAGCCAGGGGTTAGCTAAGGGCCGAATGGCCAATCTTCCGGTTCTGAGCGGACATAGCCCTAGCACAGCCAGCGCAGCGACGGGCATCCCGGCCGAGACCATCCTGGCCGTAGGGCGCCTGATCGCGACCTCGCAGAATCCGGTGTTCATCTATGGAAAGGGCATCACCAGCGAAGGGTCCCAGCAGACATTGCAAGCGCTGATCGAGTTGGCGCGTCTGGTGGGAGCACTGAGTGAAGAGCATTCAGCTTTGATCGGTGTCAAGGGGCAGGTCAACAGCCTGGCTGCCTACCTCTACGGACTGGATAAGACGTTCGAGCGAAATGGCCACCAGACGGTTTACCTGGCTCTGGGCGACGACACCCCCAGCCCGCGGTTGATTCAGCGCCTGGAAGGAGCGCCGTTCATCGCCGTGCAGGCCAGCTATGCATCGCCCGTGACGACGATGGCAGACGTTGTGCTTCCGGTGGAGATGTGGGCCGAACAGGAAGGGCATTACCTGAACCTTGAAGGAAGGTTGCAGCGAGCATGCAAAGGTCTGCAGGCCCCGGAGAAGGTCTGGTCGCACGTCAATGTCTTGCAGGCGATCGCTGCGAAGATGGGGCTCACGCTGGACAACGATTGGAGACGGGCTCTGCGCAACTGCGTGTCGCCTGTGGCCATTCGTGAATGACATTTATGTTGAACAAAACGTAATGCGTAAAACTAAGAAGGGCCTATCGCGTTTACGCATCACGTTTCACGCTTTGCGTGAAAGGAGCGCTGAGGTGGCTAAACCAAAGATTTCGACCGATTGGATGGCCGGATGTGCAGGGTGTGAGATGTCACTATTGGATATTGACGAGCGAATTGTGAAGATCGCAGAATTGGTTGACATCCGGTCAACACCCATCACTGACCTGAAAGAGCCTGATAAAGAGGGAGTTGATGTTGGGATTCTCACCGGTGCAGTCAATCTGACGACGAACGAAGAAGTCGCTCACCGCATGCGCCAGCGTTGCAAGATTCTGGTGGCGTTAGGAGATTGCGCGGTGTTCGGCGGCGTGGTGGCCATGCGCAATCTCTTCAAACTGGATGAGGCACTACGTCGAGCGTACATCGAGGCCGAAAGCGTTAACGGCGAAGGTAAAGTCCCCCAAAGTCCCGAGCTAGGCCAACCCACCGAAGTACGGGCATTGGGCGAAGTTGTTGATGTAGATGTCTTCATCCCTGGCTGCCCACCCGACCCTGACGTCATCTACTATGCCCTGAGCGAGTTGGCTAGCGGGCGAATTCCAGAGATCAAAGACGACAAGCTACACTGGCATTGATCAGAGGGAACGGAAATGAGTGCACAAAAGATCACCATCGAGCCGGTCACCAGGATCGAAGGGCATGCCAAGGTGACCATTCACCTGGATGAGAACGGCCGCGTTGGGCAGACCTACCTGCACATCAATGAATTCAGGGGGTTCGAGAAATTTTGCGAAGGGCGCATGTACTTTGAGATGCCCATGATCACCCCCCGCATCTGCGGAATCTGCCCGGTCAGCCATCACCTGGCCTCGGCCAAGGCGGGCGACGACCTGGCAGGGACCCCGCCGCCGCGCCCGGCTTCCTTGCTGCGAGAGCTTATGCACATGGGACAGCTCATCCAGAGCCACGGTATGCACTTCTTCGAGCTGGCCGGGCCTGACCTGCTGCTGGGGTTCGATGCCGATCCGGCGATCAGAAACGTGGTAGGCCTGATCCAGGCTGCCCCGGCGCTGGCATTGAAGGCGATCAATCTGCGCAAATTCGGGCAGGAGATCATCCGCACCCTCGGCGGACGCAAGGTGCATCCGAACTTCGCTATCCCTGGTGGCGTGAACAAAGCATTGAAAGCCGACGAGCGAGATGCCATCCTGGCGGGCGTTGACGAGGCCATCGGCACCATCCAGGCGGGCATCGCCATCATGAAAGATTGGGCGGCGAAGAATCAGGAGTACATCGAGAAATTCGCCGTCTTCCCCACCGGCTACTTCGGCCTGGTCACCAAGGAGGGTGGCCTTGAGCTTTACGAAGGCAACTGCCGGTTGATGGATGCCGATGGAAAAATTCTGGAAGAGTTTGATGGTCGTCGCTATCTGGATTACATCGCCGAACACGTGGAGGACTGGTCCTACCTGAAGTTCCCGTACTATAAGAAGATGGGATGGCCAGACGGCGTCTACCGCGTGGGGCCGCTGGGACGGTTGAACGTCGCCGAAAAGATTGACACGCCCCTGGCCAACGAGGAGCTGAAGTCGTTTAAGGCGCTCAATGATGGAAGGCCAGTGGAGAACACCCTCCACTATCACTACGCGCGGCTCATCGAGGCCCTCTTCGCAGCGGAGCGGGTCAAAATCTTGCTGGATGATCCTGACATTTTAAGCACCGACGTTCTGAATACCCGGCGACAATTCAAGGGAGAGGGCGTCGGCGTCATCGAGGCGCCGCGCGGGACCCTTTTCCATCACTACTGGGCGGACCCAAACGGCCAGTTGCTGCGCGTTAACCTGATCGTGTCAACCGGCCACAACAACTGGGCCATGAATAAGGCCGTGGAATCGGTCGCGAAGATGTACGTGGACGGGACGAAGCTGACCGAGGGGATGTTGAACCGGGTCGAGGCGGCCATCCGGGCTTACGATCCGTGCCTCTCCTGCTCCACCCACGCGGTCGGACAGATGCCCATGATCGTGGAATTACACGGCCCGCAGGGTGAACTGCTGGACGTGCTGCGGCGCGACTAATTTGCACTCGCGTTGAGGGATATTTCAAGGGCGGGCTCCTTCTCTTTTAAGGCTACCTGCCCTGCCAATGGGCAGCCTGCCCTGGACGTCGTGCAGGCCAGGGGTCAGGGCGCCAGCACCTCCAAGAGAGCCAGGGGTGGCCTGGAGGGATTTCCTCCTCCAGAAAGTTCTCTTTCTCGGCCCTTTACCTGCCTTTCTCAGCCTAAGCCCCCCGGACCAGGCTGAGAGGAGGCAGGCGGAAGGCAAAAGGGGGATTTCTGCGGAGGGGGTTCCCTTCGCGCCTCCCCGTCGTGGGCAGGAGTGGGCTTCTACTGAAAAAGCCTGCTCTGTAAAGCGATGAGGGATAGGGTTGACATAAGGCTCTAGCACCCGTCCCCGGGTGCGCTTTTGGCGGCCCGAGGACGGGCCTTGGAGCTTGTATCAAAACCTCAAGAGTTTGAAGCGAGGCAAGACATTGGCCGAAGGCAAACAGCGGGTTTTGGTGCTGGGCTACGGCAACGTGAGCCGCCAGGACGATGGCATCGGGTTTCACGTGATCAACGCCATAGCCTGGCGGCTGGGACGGCCACCGCTGGCGCCGGGCGAGGAAGGCCTCTCAGACCTGGGGCAGCCGGTGGACCTGGCCTTCGTGCTCCAGCTTGTCCCGGAGCTGGCCGAGACGCTGGCCGACTACGACGAGGTCTTCTTCGTGGATGCCCACACGGGTGCTTACGAGGAGCCGATCCGCTGGGAGAGGCTGGCGCCCGGCTACGCACCCTCAGCCTTCACCCATCACATGACCCCGGCCACGTTGCTGGAGATCGCGAAAGCCCTTTACGGTCGAACGCCCATGGGGCATCTGGTTTCCGTGCGGGGATTCCGGTTCGGCTTCGGCATGGAACTGTCGCCCGAGGCGCAACGGCTGTGCGAGATGGCCGCCGGGCAGATTGTGGAGCGGTTGCCTGCAGTGGACAAGTAATGTCGCACGTCCGCATCCAGTCTTTCAGGCTGTCCAGGCGAATCTGCCGTATATCGCGCAGCGCGACCGGGAACACCATTACCCGGCCCTCGACGATGAGATGGCCGAAAGCGATGTCGCCGATGGTCGTGCCCTTGTACCTTACAGTCATGTGCTTGACCGGCTTGACGGCCAGCCCTCGCAACTTCAACTCATGGTGGCAAGCATTGCCGTAGATGCGATGCATGAAACCGAGGCCCAGGATGGTATACGATAAAGCGGGGTAGAGCCAGTTGGCAGAGGGGGCCACCACTTCTGAAGGCAACGTTACAGGCGCTACAGGGGCCCTGGTGACCGGATCGAAGTAGAGGCCGATCGAACTCTGGCTTCTCGCTCCCGAAGTTAAAGAGCAATCCCACTTTACGGTACGCTCTCCATGCTCCCCAGAACCACCATCGGTAGATACGATTGAGGGGACATGGCCGTCGGTGTGGGTGTCCTGGTGAGTGTAGGAGTAGGGGTTGACGTGCTGGTTGCCCTGAGTGTAGCTGAAGGGGTGGGCGTCGGGGTGGCAGTAGGCTGGGCATAGACGCCGAAATCACGCCCCGTCTCGCCGCCCGCGGGTACGTACAACAATGCCTGCGAGAAGGTCGAGAAGGCATAGCCCTCCGGTGCCACAGCTACCAACAGGTAATTGGCGTTGGGAGCCACGTTCTCAAACAGGTAATAGCCGTCGGCACCGCTGACACGGCTGTCAATCAACATGCCCGAGCGATAGAGCTCCAGGCGCACCCCTGGCTGCCCGACCTCGTCTGCATCTTTGATGCCGTCACGGTCCAGGTCGTTCCACACCTGACCACGCACCCGGCCGCCCGGTGGTGTGGCTGTAGGCGTAGACGTGGGGCTGGCCGTCGCGGTAGGAGTGAAAGTTGGCGTTGCTGTGGGTGTGGGCGTCACGGTCAGCGTGCGAGTGGGAACAGGCGTCAAAGGCGTAGGGGTGGGGGTAAATGTCGGTTCCCACTGAATCAGGGTGCCATCGAGGTACAACTGCCCCCAGTCTGGTGAACTGGTCGTCGTCTGGTTGCCTTCCCACACCATGTGATTTTGCCATTCACCTCCCCGGCCACCATCATCATCCCGTAGCGCCCACGTGAACCCCAGTACGCGATCAACGGTTAGGGAACTCAGGTTCATCACAGCGCGTGGGATGGCGATCTCCATGTCGAACCCATCTGGCGCTTCGCGTGTGAACAACGTGATGCCCGAGACCGGAGAGCCGAACCGGCCCACCCGGCCGTCTACCACGAAGGTGAACTGGTGATCGTCGGCACGATAAGGAACGTGGTCGTGCAGGCCGTCAATCCCCATCTCGATAGCATCGTCCCACCACATCTTGTCACTATCAGCCACCAGCACGTCGTCCAGCACGTGAATGGCGAAGTAGAGATTCTCTGCATCCCAGGCCGAGCGGATCGTCGCCGTGAAGTCTTGAGGTTTCGGGGTGGAGCGCGGCGCAACGAAATGCGCCGTTGTGGGATCGAGCAGGACCGTGCCGTTAGATGGCCAATCGCTGATGTCGCCGTTGACGGCCGGCGGCGTGAGGGCCTGGTAGCTCAGCAGCGTACGCGTGTCGAATGTCGGCGTGACGCTTGCCCTGAGCGTAGCCGAAGGGGTGGGCGTAGGTGTTACCGTCGGCGTAGGCGTCACAGTAGTGGTTGGAGTGGGGCCTGTAGGCGTAGCCGTCGGGGTCGCGGTCGGCGGCGTGCCGCCACCCCCACCGTAGTGCCAGATATGCCCCTCGCTGTCGCCCACCCACACATCGTCCTCAGCCAACGCGAACAGCGACACCAGGTTGGCCGACGTGGGCGGAGCTACCATCGGCTGCCATGTCTGGCCATCCATCGTGCGGTAGACGCTCCCTTGCCAGCCTACAGCGTACCCCACCGTCGCGTTCACCATCTGCAGTTGCTCCAGGACCACCGGCACGGCTGCCTGTTGCTGGAATGTGGGAACGTCTGCCGTTGCATTGCTGATCTGAAGAATCGTGCTGGGTGACTCGCCGGGTGGCGCATCCTCCAACGTAGTAGCGATCCAGCCGGTATTGGTGTCTACAAAGCTGATGTCGTAGGCATAGCGGTTGACATTGAACTCGCTCGGCCACATCTTCCGGCCCCAGCTCGCGCCGTTATTGAAGGTCGTATACAGGCGCCCTTTGGCAGCCGCGTAGCAGATGTCAGGGGTAGGGCACTCGATGGCGCGCACCACGTAGTTGTTACTGACGCTTACGGGACTGAAGTAGTAACCGTCGGTCGCACGGAACAGGTAATTGTAGGTGGTGCCCACCAGGACGGTGTCGGGCCTGCCGGTCCACAGCACGGAGTACAGGAAACCGCCGTAGGAGATGCTTTTGATCGCGCTTTGCCAGGATACACCACCGTCGAGGGTGCGCAGGATGGTGCCGTAACGTCCCACCACCCAGCAGGTGTTGGTGTCCTTGCAATGGATGGCCGAGAAGAAAGCTTTGTTCACAGTTTGCCCGTGGCTGGTTAACTCTATCCATGTGTTACCTCCATCTGTCGTTTTGTAGATGAAGGCATTCCCAGACTCCTCGGTCCATTCCGGTCCCCCTGCTGCATAGCCAATTTCTGGGCTAGGGAAGTAAATACTCCACACCTTGATTGAAGGGGGGGCCTTGGGCACTGTGAACTTCAGTTGCCACCCGGTGCCAACGGGTGTCGAACTGGGCGTCGGCGTCGGTGTACCGGTGGGAGTGGGGGTCACTGTCGGCGTCGGTGTGTCACTTGCTCCGGGGGTAGCTGAAGGGGTGTAGGTCGGAGTGGCCGTTGGGGTTAAGGTCTCCGTCAGCGTAGCGGTGGGTGTCGGAGTCTCTGTTGGCGTCTCAGTGTCGGTTGGGGTTACCGTTGGGGTCGAGGTGTTCGTAGGGGTCGGCGTCAAAGTTGCGGTGGGCGTCAGCGTCGGCGTTGGCGTGGTGGCTGCATTGGGGAAGTTCACCGTCGTGGTGGCCCGCGCTGCCACCATGACCGGCACCACGGGCACGCGCGCAACATATCCGGCGGGCGCCACCAGCTCTTCCACCACATACGGCCCCGGCAGTAAGCCGGCGAAGGCATAGGCGCCGTCACTGCCGGTCACCCACGAGTTGATGAGGACACCACTCTGACGCAGGACGATGAGCGCGCTGGCTAACAAACTCTCGCCTGGTTGATAGAAGTAGTCGCCGTTGGCATCATTGAACACCACGCCCGCGATGGCTCCTGTTTCCGGTGTGGCGGTGGGCGTTTCTGTTGGGGTGCTCGTAGGCGTTCCCGTAGATGTCTCTGTTGGAGTAAGTGTCGGGGTCTCCGTTGCTGTGGCGGTTGGGGTCTCTGTGGCCGTGTCCGTAGGTGTGACTGTGGGAGTCTGATCTTCTTGCCAGGTCAGGGCCGCACTGCTGGGAGCTCTCCCTCCCCACCACATCAGGAACCCCACCATGATCACCGCGATCCAAACTGATCCTCGCCGCCTCTCCACTTCCCTGCCTCCTGATGACAGCCGATTGGCCACTGTCTGGTGGCCTCAAACAGGGGGTTATTATCGCGCGCAAGGATGAAGACAGGATGAACGCAAATCCGGCGTGAGATGACGAAATCATCATCTTGACGCCCAACCCGAACGGGCCGGAACCAAGACACGACGGACGTCAGCGGATCGCCAGGCCGGCCGTCCAATCGTAGCCAATCTCCGGGTCATCATGTGGAATGCGTCCCTCGTCGCTGGGGTCGTAGACGCCGGACGTCACGTAGAGCAGGTGGGCTTCGGCGCTCAACACGCGGCAGCCGTGCGCCACTCCGGGAGGGATCTTGAGGACAATTGGCGGGTAGTTGTCGCCCATCAGCAACTCCTGAAGCTGACGGAAGGTCGGGCTATCCGAGCGTGTATCGTACAGGGCTACCTTCAGGCTGCCGATGGGCACGTACCACCAATCCGTTTGCCGCCGATGGATATGCCAGGCTTTGACCACGCCGTAGTACATGCGGCTGTGGCTGAGCTGGCCGAACGCGCCTGCACCGAAGAATGGGTCTGTCACCCGGATCAGCTCCCGAAAGAACCCGCGATCATCAGCGTGGGTGACCAATTCCTTGATTTCCACTCCATGTAATCGCGTTGACGTGCTCATGCCTTCTCCTTGCAGCAGCTTTCCGTGACTTCACCCTGCTTTCCCCACCCTTCAGCTAAAGCATCATACCACGCGGTGGCAGGCTATGCAAAGGTTGACAGCCATACCCCTGTCCACTACAATGCCAAAGTCGGCTAACTGGTTTGAACACACCCTGCCAAATTCAATGGAATATGGGAGGTGAAAGAAGATGCAACGCCCCTGGGACTCTCTGTTGACGTTAAGCGTAGTCCATTTTATGGCGTTCCCGGAATGCATGGGGGGCACTGGTCCCATCGCTGAGACGTTGACCCGACTGGCTCTGGACGACTTCTTCGGTGCGGCCGAGATCACCTGGATCAAGGACCCGGTCGAACGGGCGCGGGTTCGCAGCATCGCCGAGCAAAGCAGGCTAAAGCTAGGATACGGTGCGCAGCCCACGTTGCTGATGCAGAAGCTCAGCCTCAACGATCTGGACCCGGATGGCCGGCGCAGAGCGGTGGCTCAGATCAAAGCGTGCATTGACGAGGCGGCGGAATTGGGATGCGCGCGGGTGGCGTTCCTGGCAGGGCCTGACCCGGGCGATGCGGATCGCGAGCGGGCGCTGGACCTGCTGGCAGCTTCCATCACCGAGCTGTGCCACTACGCTCAGGACAAGGGGATCGCCCTGACGTTGGAGACTTTTGATCGCACGGTGGATAAGAAGTCGCTGATCGGCCCGTCCGAGCTGGCGGCGCAGTTTGCAGCCCGCATTCGGGCGGATTTCCCCAGCTTCGGCCTGATGTACGATCTGAGCCACATGCCGCTGCTGGGCGAATCGGCTCTTCCGGCATTGTCCACGTTGAAAGATCACCTGGTGCACATCCACGTCGGTAACTGCGTCATGACGCCCGGGCGGGTGGCGTATGGCGACCAGCACCCGCGCTTTGGCTTCCCTGGCGGGGAGAACGATGTGCCCGAGCTGGCCGGATTCCTGGCAGCTCTATTTGAGGTGGGGTATCTCAAGCAAGGTGCGACGGTTGGTGATAAGCCCTGGGTAGGCTTCGAGGTGAAGCCGGTGGCGGGGGAGTCTTCGGAGTTGATCCTGGCCAACACCAAGCGCGCCTGGCAGCAGGCCTGGGCGCGGTTGCCATGAGTCCAACGTCACAACGGATGAAAACGACCGGCAGTCCGCACTGCGCGGCCAGCGGCCGTTGTTCTCAGGGCGGCGTTGGGTCTTCTCCCTAGACTACGCCGCCTGTTCAAGTCGCTCGGATTCGGTCAAGTAGCGAGTGATCTCGGCCTGGGCACGGTGATAAAGGCGCAACAGGTCGGTGTCAGTGCCTTTGAATTGCATGATCGTCTGGCGCGAGCACGCTGCACAGCCGCGCATGAATCTATAGCTACCGTTCGTGCACTTCAGACATCCGTTCAAGCGAATCATCATCAGACAGAAGGCCAGGCTGTCCGGATGGGTCTCCGGTAATTCGGCTGTGCGCGCGACCAGCTCTTGCCATTCTGCCTCCCGTAGCTCCTTCAATTCCGGGATCACATGGGACGGAAAAAGGATCTCCGCTTTAGGGTGCACAGATACAGACATGACTCTTCCTTTCAGGAGGGTGAGAAGGCGACGGCTACGATTTCTCCCCCTCCTCCTTTGCTTGCCGCTGAGCGCGCCGGGCTGCCGCTTCCGCTTTGCGCCGTTCGATCTCTTCAGAGGTCAACCTGGGCCTTGCCGGCGCGGGTGCTTCTGCCTTGCGCTGCTTAGCCTCCTCGGCAGCGGGCTTGCCGCCGGCCGTCTGGGCTGCCGGAGCGCCTTCCGTCCGGGCCGCCCGGCTTTCCGCCTTGGCCTCCCTCTTCGCCGCTCTGGCCGCCTCTTCTTCAGCAAACTGAGTGGGACATAGAGCCGCGTAATACTCGACGGGGGCCATTAGTGTTTGCTTGTCGTACACCAGTTGCGGGTATCGTTCATACACCGATAGTTCGAAGTCGTGGTTCATCTTGATGGCGTCAAAGGGACAGAACTCGGCGCAGAAGCCACAGCCCATGCAGATGGAGACATCAATGTGGAACTCGGCTGGCCGGGTGATCGGCTTGCCGCTCTCGTCCTGATCGCGCACGATCCAGATGCACTGGGGCGGGCACACCTTAGCGCAGATGCCGCAAGCGGTACAGCGCTCTTCTCCTGTCTCCGGGTCGAAGAGGAGCATGGGAATGAACCGGAACCGCTCTGGAATCAGCCGTTTCTCCTCCGGGTACTGGATGGTGAAAATGCCCTCTTCATCAGGCATCTGGCGCACAATGTCTCGCCCACCTGCATAGCGGCTGGGTATCTTACGCAGGTCATCAATGTAAGTGTTGACCAGGTGCTTCATGGTCACGCCCAGCCCCTTCAACACTCCTAATCCGAACATGTCTCCCCCCAGTGTGATCCAGCGCTAGCGATCTACTTCGCCCAATACGATGTCAATGGACCCTAGATTGATGATGGTGTCAGCCACTTTGTAGCCGATAGACATCGGCCCCAACGCGGTCAGGTTGATGAAGCTGGGGGCCCGTATGCGGTAGCGGAAGGGGTTGGGGCTGCCGTCACTGACGATGTAAAACCCCAGCTCACCCTTGGGTGCCTCAATCCGGCTGTAGGCTTCACCGGGGGGCACGCGAAAAGAATACTGCTTCTTGCCGCTCAGGACCTCACCACCTGGAATGTCCTTTAACGCCTGCCGCAGGATACGCACGGCCTGGCGGATCTCCTCCACCCGGACCCGATAACGATCATACACATCGCCGCCATAGAACACCGGAATGTCAAATTCAAAACGGTCGTAGATGCAATAAGGTTCCGCCTTGCGGATGTCGTATTGCACGCCCGACGCGCGCAGAAGCGGTCCGGTCACACTCAACGCGACCACGTCCTCCGCGGAGAGGTATCCGACCCCCTTACAGCGGGCCACCAGGATCTCGTTATTCGTTAACAGTTGCTCCAGTTCATCAACCCTCTTCGGCAGCCGACTGACCACCTGGCGGCACTGATCCAGCCACTCTTCGGAGACGTCATAGGCGACCCCGCCGAAGCGCATGTAATTGCACATCATGCGGCTTCCTGAGGCCGCCTCAAACAAGTCCAGGATCAACTCTCGTTCTTCCAGGGCGTACAGCACCGGCGTGAAGTATGCGCCCAGATCATTGAGCAGGAAACCGATGGCTGCGAAGTGGTTGATCACGCGGGTCAGTTCGGCCATGATCACTCGAATGTACTGAGCTCGCTCCGGAACTTCCAGCCCCATTAACCTCTCCACCGCCAGCGCGTAACCCAGGTTGTTCGACATGGAGCAGAAATAGTCCAGACGATCGGTGAACGGCATGTTCATCAGGTACGTATTACGTTCACCGATCTTCTCATGGTTGCGGTGGAGATACCCCATCTCCGGCTCCAGAGCGACGATCGTCTCCCCTTCCAATGTCACCACCATGCGGAACACGCCGTGGGTGCTGGGGTGCTGAGGCCCCATATTGACGACGATCCGCTCGGTTTTCAGTCCGTCTCCGTCCATGGACGGCGGCTCAACCGGCAAGCGATACTGGGTGATGGGCTGTTGCCATGCGGCCGGGTCCCAGCCGTCCGGGTAGATGACGTTGTCGTGCCAGGGCACGCGCTCCTCGGCCCAGGTGTGGTGGCCGGCCGGGTGGCGGCTGCGGAACGGCTTGTGATCCTCTTCGTAGTAAGCCTCATGCCAGTCTTTGCGCATGGGATGCCCGTTAAACCCTTCCCACAGCAGGATGCGCCGCAGGTTCGGGTGACCGACGAAGCGAATGCCGTAGAGATCCCAGATCTCGCGCTCCTGCAGCTCGGCACCGGGCCACACGGAGACCGCTGACGGCAACTGGGGCGATGATTCCGGCATGCGCACTTTCAGCACGAGCGGCCCACCGCCGCGCCGGGTAGAGTAAAGGTGATAGACCACCTCAAAGCGGTTGGAGGCATCGCGCCCTTTGTATCCCAGGTAGTCCACACCTGTGACATTGGAAAGGAGATCGTAACCCTCGTGGTCTCGCAGGTACCGTCCCAATGGCAACAGCTTGTCTGCCGCCACGACCAGAGAGCCGTTCTCCAGCCGTTCTACCACAGCGCCTGGCACAGCGTCATTGTACGGCAAAGCTTCTCGGATTTCTACAGTTGTTTCAGGCATGATCACTCCTTTTCGGATAAGGCAACGGGTAACGAGTTAACGAGTCAATGAGGGATAACGCCACAAGAACACGATAGAGTGTTCCCCCGGTGCCTCGTTATTTGTTGCCTTCTTCCGCTTTCTTCCGCTTTTCGAGGATCTCGGCCCGTCGCCGCAACGCCTCCTGCCGTCTCTGTTCGATCTCTTCCGGGCTCAACTTGCCGCCCGCCTGGGCGGTAGCTTCGGCTTTTGCCGCTTCAATCTGAGCGGTGGGCTCTGTGGCCTCCCCCTGTGGCTGCGCCTGCGCTCGACGGGCCTGCGCGGCCTGACGACGGCGCTCGATCTCTTCTGGACTGAGTTTGCCGCCCGGCCGCGCGGACGGGCTGCTCGCCTGGGCTGCCACCTCGGGTGCCACCACCTTGACCTCTTCCATTGCCGGTTTGGGGGCGAGGGTGCGTTGGCGGATCTCCGCCTCCCGGCGGGGATCAAAGAGGTCCGGCCCCAGCACAGGCACCGGGATAGCGTCTTGCGTCTCTTTGCGATACCAGGGGACCTGCATGATAGACTGGCAGGCAATCTTCTCTCGCAGCTTCAAGATGCCGTGCAGCAACGCTTCGGGAGTAGGCGGACAGCCAGGCACATACACATCCACCGGGATAAACTTGTCAATGCCGGAGACCACGTTGTACCCTTCCTTGAAGGGGCCACCGCCCGTTGCACAAGCGCCCATGGCGAGCACATAGCGGGGTTCGGCCATCTGGTTGTAGATGCGCACGATCTGCGGCACCATCTTCTTGGTCACCGTGCCCGAAACAATCATCAGGTCACTCTGGCGAGGCGACGGCCGCATGACCTCCATACCAAAACGCCCCATATCAAAGCGGCTGGCCGCCGTACAGATCATTTCGATGGCGCAACACGCCAGGCCAAACATCATCGGCCACATGGACATCTGGCGTACCAGGTTGTACAGGCGATCAACCGAAGTGATGAAGAGATTCCGTTGTAGATCGGCTGGAACCTGGTCATTGGGGTCCATCGCTTCGCTACGATTCATCGCACGTCTCTCCATTCCATGTGAGTGATCTGATCATCAAGCCGGCAAGTCGTGGCTCTCATAGTAGTTGATTGCCATCAGCCTGTGATGTAGGCTCAATTCCGAAAATTCAGCCCCCTACCTGCCTCGCTCGGCATAGGTCCGCTGGATCAGGCTGAGAACAGGCGGGTAAAAGGCGAAAAAAGAGTTTCTACAGAGGGAGTTCCCTCCGCACCTCCCCTAGTGTGCTGGAGTGGCCGTCCATGTTCGAGCGCAAAAGCACTCTCTTGCAGTCTGCTGAGCCTGACTATCCTGCTGGGAGTTCCCTGGGTGTCTGGCTGCAAGATGGGATCATTTTACAATAGGATAAAGGGCGATGCAAGTAAATCGTGTCTTGCATTTCACCCCCTTCTGCGCTAGAATTTATCGTAGAGTTCATACCTAAGCAAAAGGGGCGACTTCGCAGGCGTAGGTACGGTTTCCCTGGCCTGACTGGTCAAGACAGGCTAACCGCTAATCGCTGATCAGCTTATTTCAGGGCAGGCAGGGCAGTCTGTTCTGTGGCCAGACACCGGGGCTACAAACTGAAATGGCGGTGTGTCGAAATGGATGCCTATCTGGACGCTCTTGACTATATTTACGGCCCGGCGCGCAGCCGGCGTGCCGGCTACATCGCCACTCCGTATAACCTTTCCCGCATGTACCGCCTGCTGGAACGGCTGGGTAACCCTCATGAGCGCATCCGGTGTGTGCACATCGCCGGTACCAAAGGCAAAGGCTCTACAGCCGCCCTTACCGAGTCGGTGTTGCGGGCAGCCGGGTATCGCACCGGCCTCTTCACCTCCCCTCACCTTCACACATTTCGGGAGCGCATTCGCCTGAATGGTCAGCTTATCCCCACACCTGATCTGGTGGAACTACTGGCAAGATGCAAGCCGGTGCTGGAGACCGAGCCTGACAGCACACCCTTCGAGGTCATCACGGCTTTGGCCTTTACATACTTTGCGGAGAGTCAGGTGGATTGGGCGGTTCTGGAGGTCGGCCTGGGCGGACGGCTGGATGCGACCAACGTCGTGCAACCCGCTGCCTGCGCCATCACCTCCCTGAGCTTTGATCACACCGATCTGTTAGGCCACACTCTGTCCCTGATCGCCTGGGAGAAGGCGGGCATCATTAAGCCCGGGGTGCCTGTCATCTCAGCACCTCAAGCCGACGAGGCCATGAACGTCATCCTGGACGTGTGCCGCGCCACAGGCGCCCGACTGGAGACGGTTGGCCCCATGTCTACGCATGACCCTCCGTATACCTGGCGGTGGCTTCGTCACGAGGGCACCGATCTGGCCGGGCAGGCCCTCACGGTGTATGGGCCGGACGGTATCTCGTATCCCAACCTGGTCATCCCTTTTCTGGGCCGGCATCAACTGGACAATGCCGGCGTGGCCGTAGCCATGCTGCACGCGTTGCAGCAGCATGAGGTGGTGATTCCAGAGATCGCGCTGGCAGCAGGGATGCGGCAGGCGCGCTGGCCCGGTCGGCTGGAAGTGCTGCGGCAGCGCCCCTGGATCGTGGTAGACAGCGCGCACAATGCAGATTCGGCGCGAAAATTGCGTGCCGCCCTGGACGAGTGGTTTCCCCATCGGCGGCTGGGGCTGATTTTCGGCGCTTCTCAAGACAAAGACCTTCGAGGCATGCTGGAGGTCTTGCTGTCCATAGCCGACCGCAGCCTCGTTTCGGCTTCTCACCATCCGCGAGCGGCTGACCCGCTGGGCCTCGTCGCCCTGGCCCGAAGCATTGCGCCTGATGCCGCCGTTTCCGTGACGTATGAAACGGCCGATGCGCTGGATGAGATGCTGGCCTGGGCAGAGCCGGAGGACCTGATCTTGGTAACGGGCTCCATCTTTGTGGTAGCGGCGGCGCGCGCCGTTCTGGCCGCACGCGGCTGTGCGAGCTTACCGCCGGACGATTGGGTATACGAGGCCGATCCGTCACCCGATCCTATCTACGTGCCTGCACATGGCCGCTGAAGGCGCGCCAATTATTCAATTCCGCCCGAATATGGTATGATTTAGTAAGCTGTTTGTGTCGGGAGGGAAATAGAGAAACATGAGATCAAACATGCTACTGGACCTTTCTGGAGAGATGGCTTTTTTGGGGCCTCTGGTGGGGCCTTTAGAGGATAATTTCGAGGAGAGGATCGAAAAGGAGGAGGAACAGGAGTACATCGTCGTACCACTGGGGAGCACGGTCGTCTTTCCGCACATGATGGCACCGCTGTTCATCGGTCGTAACCGATCTGTGCGCGCCGTGGAAGCTGCCATGGCGACGGACTCACCCATCCTGGTTGTTGCACAACGCAACAGCGACAAGGAAGATCCGGAGCCCGATGACCTGTACACAGTGGGAACCGAGGTGATCATTGGCCGGACGCTGCGCATGCCGGACGGAAGCACCAGCCTCCTCAGTCAGGGACGACAACGCGTTCAGATTATTGAATTTACTCAAAGGGACCCCTTCTTGCGGGCGCGCGGGATTCCCGTTTGGGAGGAGGAGCACGATGGGCTGCCGACTGAGGCTCTGATGCGCGCGGTCCTGGCCCTCTTTGAAAAATGTGTCCAACTCAGCCCCAATTTGCCTGAAGAAGCCTATGTGGCGGCCATGAACGTGGACGAGCCAGGGTGGCTGGCCGACCTGATCGCTTCCGTGCTCGATATGCCGGTGGAAGAGAAGCAGGAACTGTTGGAGACCTTCGATACGACGGCTCGCCTGCAACGGCTCAGCATCCTGCTAGGCCGGGAATTAGACGTGCTGGAGCTGGAGAACCGCATCCAGCAACAAGTCCAGGAGGAGATGGATCGCTCGCAGCGGGAGTATTTCCTGCGCGAACAGATGCGAGTGATCCAAAGCGAATTGGGCGAGGCTGACGAGCAGACTCGCGACATCAACGAGCTACGGGAAAAGCTGGAGGCTGCAGGGCTACCTGAGGAGGCGTTCAAAAAAGCAGAGAAAGAGCTTGAACGCCTGGCGAGCATGCCACCGGCCGCTCCTGAAGTCGCGATTATCCGTACCTATCTCGATTGGCTGATTGAATTGCCCTGGAAGAACGCCACCGAGGACAACATGGACATCAGCCACGCGGCGAAGGTGCTGGACGAGCACCACTACGGCCTCTCCAAGGCGAAAGAGCGCATCCTGGAGTACATGGCTGTGCGGAAGCTGGCTCCCGAGAAGATGCGCCAGCCGATCCTGTGCTTCGTCGGCCCGCCGGGGACCGGCAAGACGTCTATGGGCCGCTCTATCGCACAGGCGTTGGGGCGCAAGTTTGTGCGGGTGTCACTGGGCGGCATACGCGATGAGGCAGAGATTCGAGGGCACCGGCGCACCTACATTGGCGCTATGCCCGGCCGCATCATCCAGACCATGCGCACGGCCGGGACCATTAATCCACTCTTCATGCTGGACGAGATTGACAAAGTCGGCCTGGACTTTCGCGGCGACCCGGCGGCCGCGTTGTTGGAGGTGCTGGATCCAGAGCAGAACAGCGGGTTTAGCGATCACTACCTGGACGTGCCGTACGACCTCTCAAAGGTGATGTTCATCACCACGGCGAACATGCTGGACACCGTTCCGCCGGCGCTGCGGGATCGCATGGAGGTGATTTATTTCCCCGGCTACATCGAGGAGGAAAAGCTCGCCATCGCCCGTCGCTTCCTGGTCCCCCGGCAAATCGAGGAGAACGGGTTGACACAACACGGCCTGACTTTCTCCGAACGGGCTTTGCGGACGATCATCCGCGAGTACACCTACGAAGCCGGGGTGCGGAACCTGGAGCGCTCCATTGCCCAGATTTGCCGGAAGGTGGCGCGCCGCGTGGCCGAAGGTAAACAGGCGCCTCACCACATCACCCCCGGCTCTCTGAACAAGTACCTGGGGCCACCTGAGTTCACCTTCGGTGTGGCTGAAGAGCGGGACGAGATCGGTGTGGCGACGGGCATCGCGGTCACCGAAGCGGGGGGCGACCTGATGTCTATTGAGGTCACGCTGATGGAGGGGAAGGGGAACCTCATGCTGACAGGCCAACTGGGAGAGGTCATGCAAGAGTCGGCCCAGGCGGCGCTCTCCTACGCGCGCTCCCACGCGGCAGAGCTGGGACTGAAACAGGTGGATTTCGACAAACTCGACATCCACATTCACGTGCCGGAGGGGGCTACGCCCAAGGATGGTCCCAGCGCGGGGATCACCATGGCGACCGCATTGATCTCGGCCCTCAGTCGGCGCCCGGTCCATCGAGAGGTAGGGATGACCGGTGAGATTACGTTGCGCGGGCGCGTTCTACCCATCGGTGGCCTCAAGGAGAAGGTGCTGGCGGCTCATCGGGCTGGCCTCAAGACGGTCGTGATCCCCAAGAAGAACCAGAAGGATCTGGTGGAGATCCCCAGCCGGGTGAAGCGAGATCTCAATCTGGTCATGGTGGAGCACATGGACGAAGTTTTGCCTATCGTCCTCACTGAGCCACGCGAATCCAGGCCTAAACCACCGGCGCGACGGCGCCGCGTGTCTGTGGCGAAGCCAGCCGCGACCTCGGCGACAGTACCGGCTGTAGCCGTGCCAGAAGGATGAAATCAGGGAGCGTATGATAACACCCCCGGCGGAAGTGACCGGCACTTTGATCGCCGAAGGTCTCCCGACCGAGGCGAAAGGGTTTGGTCGGGAGACCTCGCCCATCGCAGGCTACTGATGGCTGACCGCTGATCGCTGACTGCTATTTTCAGGGCAGCTACCCAGCCGGGCCGCCGCCCGGCGTTCCAATGGACGAAAATGCCCGGTGCGGTTATTCTCAAAGTAGGGTGAATATAGCTTTGTCTACAAAAAGGTGCCCTGTGGGGGCACGATAACCCAGAGATGAAACACCTTTTCCCCTTCTGTCGCTCGGTTTTGCTCCTCTTGCTGATCGTTCCCCTCTTCGTCATGAGCTGCAGTAGCCTGCTACCTGAGCGCGGCACCACGCTCCCTATCCGCCTGAAGGACATCTTGCCCGCCGACTGGCAACCAGTAGGGGAGCCGATCACCGTCAACGTAGATGGCGATGATCCTCCCGAATGGCTGCTCTTCTTCCGCTACGACGAAGGCCCCATCGGCGCGGTGATCTACGACGCCCAGAGCAATGCCTCACCCGACAGCATCTCGGAGAGGTTGCCCCTCCAGCCGACAGCCTTCCTGGTCCCTTACGTGCTGTTGCCCAATACGGAGAAGGACCGCGGCCTGGGTTACATCGGCGATGATCGGGCTGAGTCCAGGGAGGTAGACGGTGACCTGGATGGGCGGGCCGAGACCCTTCTGCTGCGAGGCTATTGGAATGGAGTGGTCACCAGGCTGACCATGGCCTGGTGGATTAGCCCGGCTGAGGGGTATGGGATTGCGCACGTGGTGGGTGACGGGGGGATCGAGTTCGAGGATGAGGAGTTTTGGCAGAAGGAGGATCAGCGGCTGAAGGCGGTGATCACGCGGCATCGCCAGAACGATCGCAACAACCTCTGTCTGGCAAAACGTTACCGTGTAGATTTCAAGAGTCATGCATTCGTCTGGGAATACTCCTGGTTAACCTTTTGCGGTAAGGTGCCGTCAGATCCCATTTACCCAGAGGGGACGGTGCTCAGTTTCCTGCTTCAGCAAAAGAACCCGCCTGACCAGGATGGCAAGACCATCTTTGATCGGTTAATGACAGAGGCTGGACGGGCGGCGTGGCGGCAGATTTTCGGGGAGAAAGCCTTCCAGCAACGTTCGGTCATAAGGGTGCTCCTGGTTGAAAATCCTGGGCCGTTAGCCGATAAGATGACGGTGCGCACCGATCATCGCGACGATTTTGGACGGCACCGTCTGACCTGGGAACTGGTACGTCAACGGCCTACCCAAATCACGGAGACGGTGACCTGGCGGATCAACGGCGTGTGGCTTACGCCTGGCGAGGAGCAGTGATAGTGCAGCGAGGAGTTGCCGTGCAGGGGCAAGTGACCGTGGAAGAGGTGCGCGCCTGGCTGGCCCAGGGCCAGGGGGAGACCATCGCGTTTGCTCCGATCAGCAGTTCACCCCGCAAGCTGGCGGAGACGCTGGTCGCCCTGGCCAATGCTCACGGCGGCGTCCTCCTCATCGGCGTGGGCGGGCGTGGCCTGGCGACTACAGGCAGCGCGCCCGAGAGAGCCCGCCGCTTCGCCGATGTGCGGGAGCGCGCCCTGGCCGCCACCTTGCTGCCCGATCCTCCCTTGATCGTTCCCTGGCCCGCTGTGGTCACCGTGGATGGCGAGCCAGTGTGTGTCGTCACAGTGCCAGCGGGCCTCCCCCACGTTTACAGCCTGAGGGGGCAGTTTTTGACGCGCACGGGCGCCCACAACCGGCCGCTGACGGCTCCTGAGCTGCGCCGTCTGCTCCTGGACCGCGGTGAGGCGGGGTTCGAGGCGCTGCCTGCCCCTGACGCCACCCTGGACGATCTGGACATGGAGGCTGTGGCCCGCTACATGGGGCCTGAAGGCAAGCAGCAGGAGGGCTTCACTTCCGATGATCTCAACATGGCTCTGCTCACGCGCGGCTGCCTGATGCGCCAGGGGGACGGCGCACTGGTGCCCACCTATGCCGGCATCCTTCTCTTCGGCCGCAGGCCTGAACAGTTTGTGCATTCCGCGGAGATCATCGCCGTGCGGTACGCCGGCCCGGACATGGGGGACGAGTTCGTGCGCGAGGATATCCGTGGCCCCCTCAGCGAGCAGATCCGTCGAGCGGAGGCATTTGTGGCCGCCAACATGCGCCGGGGCATGCGCATCGCCGGGCTGGCGCGCGAGGAACGCACGGAGTACCCGTTGCCCGTGGTGCGTGAGGCCATCGTCAACGCGGTGGCCCATCGCGACTATAGCATTCGCGGCGATAGCATTCGCGTCCTCATGTTCAGTGACCGCATGGAGGTCTACTCACCGGGCCGCTTGCCCGGCCACGTCACACTGGACAACCTGGTGAGCGAGCGCTTCTCTCGCAACGAGGCCATCGTGCAGGTCCTCTCCGACCTGGGGTTCATCGAGCGGCTGGGGTACGGGATTGATCGCATGATCCGAACCATGGAGCAGGAGGGGCTGCCGGCGCCGCGCTTCGAGGAGACGGCAGCCGGTTTTCGGGTGACGCTGATCGGGCACGGCAGTCAGTTGATCAGTCCGGCCCCGGAGACTCAGCGCTGGGGTAACGTCTTGTTGAACTCGCGCCAGGAGAAAGCGTTGGCGTATCTGAGCGAGCATGGCCGCATCACCAACTCAGAGATGCGGGCGCTCTTCCCCGAGGTTTCCGACGAGACCATCCGCCGCGATCTCTCTGATCTGGTGGACAAAGGGCTGCTCCTCAAGATCGGCGAAAAACGCGCGACGTATTACATTATCAAATGAGACAGCCCCTGGCAGACCCTAAGGGTCTGTCATGAAGGAATAGCATAAGCGAAGAAAGGGGGATGCAAAGGAATTGCGCCCCTTTCTTATGCCCGTGGAGCGCTCGCTGGCGACTGACGGCCGTCAGGCTACGGGGAACCGCTCATGCCGCCAGCGGTGCCAGCGGGGGATGAAAATGCCCCCCCTAACCCCTCAAGCCTAGGGGGAACTGGACTCCCCCCAAAGTTGGGAGGCTGGGGGGGGATTTTCAGGACAGCTACCCGGCCGGGCCACCGCCCGGCGTTCCGATGGACGAAAATGCCCGGTGCGGTTATTTTCAAAGCAGGACAGACCATAATTGTAAAGGTTTTGACAGGTACACCTCTAGCCAGCAAGACTACTCTGTGATAGAATTAAACGAGCAAGCGAAGTTCCAGTGCTGGCTCGCGCGTTCGCGATCCAGCACACGGACTGCGCGACCAAAGGTTGAACCGCTGTTTAGGGTGTCAATGGAGATTGGCGATGGCGGTTTCACATCGCGAATCATTCGCGTGGAAAGGGTTGTTGGCCTGGTTTCTGTCGGTGGTCCTGGCGGCCACCCTTACGGGTACAGGGTCACTGATCCGGCCGCTGGCTGCAGCCCCGGCTGTTGCTCAGCTCTCCATTGAACCTGTCCCGGTCATGTTGCCCCAGAACGGTTCTGCGGTCTTCGCGGTGCAGATTCGCGAAGTACAAAACCTCTACGGAGTTCAATTAGACTTGCGTTTTGATCCCGCGATCATGCAGGTCGTGCGCATCGAGCCCGGCACCTTTTTGAGCCCCGACTTCGTCATCGTCCAGCAGATTGACAACAGAGTCGGCGTGGCAAAGTTGGCCTATACTCAACTCGCGCCTGCTCCCCCCAAGAGCGGGACGGGGGACATAACCCTGATCACCGCCCAGGCGACAGATTGCTTGGGGACCACACCACTGCGCCTGGAGAACGTGGTCCTGACGGATCCAGATGGACACGCGGTGAGCCATTCTTTGACAGAGGGTGTCGCCCATAGTGGGCAGAGTCCAGAGATAAGCTCCATGACGGGCATTATCTGGTGGGATCAGAACGGTAACGGCATCCAGGAGCTCGACGAACGTCCGCTGGCGGCATGGCCAGTCTATCTCCAACGCTTCTCGTTGGAATTTGTGGGGCCTATCTACACAACCTATACGGATACAGATGGTGCCTACCTTTTCGACACCCTGGCCTGCGGCCGTTATGGATTGTGGAGCAGAGACGGTCGGGGAGAGACGGCAGTTCATGTGGTGCGGATTGGGGAAGCGAGCGGCACTGTCAGCGTGGACATCGGGGTGGTCTCTCCGACCAGGTTCCAGCTTTACCTGCCGACGATCGTTCGTTGAGCCTGGCTCGCCGATAGGCGTGAAACGTGTTGCGTATCCCGTATTGAGTCAGGTGCGTGGACGGAACACGGAGTACGCACTACGGAGCATAGAACACCCCTTTTCTCCCGGGAGTTGAAACGTGAGGACCTTCACCGAATATCGTCCCCAGTTGCCTGAGCCAGTGTTGCCTGCCGCGCGAGCAGCCTGGCTTGACCTGTACTGGCGCGCCTGGGAGCTGGCTGTCCAAAACATCCGCCACGGTACCTCTCAGAACGGCTTCGTGGACAGTTTCATTGATGCCGCTTTCTCCGAGAACATCTTCCAGTGGGACACCTGCTTCATCGTGATGTTCGCTCGCTATGCCTGGCATCTGCTGCCTGTGGCCCCTTCCCTGGACAACTTCTACCGCAAGCAGGAAGGCGATGGCTGGATCTGTCGGGAGTATCGGGGGCCGAACGGTGCTCCCATGTTCGCCAAGGGGAGCGCGGATGCCATCAATCCTCCGCTCTTCGCCTGGGCAGAGTGGGCCCTGCATCAACTGAGCGGGGACACCGGGCGGCTGGCGCGCGTCTGGCCGCACCTCGTTCAATATGACGCCTGGTTGCGCCTCCATCAGCGTGGCCCTGAGGGCCTCTACTGGTCCTCACGCCTGGGGTGCGGCATGGACAACACCCCCCGCTTCGTGGCGCGCTGGGTAGACATGTCCGCCCAGCAGGCGTTGAGCGCCCGTTGTCTGGCAATGATCACCCAGGCCATCGGCCAGTCGGCTCATACCGTATCGGCTTACCAGGAGGAGCACGCCTTCCTGGCTCGCCAGATCAATCGCTACATGTGGGACGAGGAAGCGGGCGTGTACTGGGACCTGGACGGCAAGCTGGAGCCGTGGCCGGCGCTCACCATCGCCCCCTTCTGGACCCTCATCGCCGATGTGGTACCGCCCGCCCGGGCCGAACGGCTGGTGGCTCACCTGCACAACCCCGATCGCTTCTGGCGAGCGCATCCGTTCCCCACTTTGTCGGCTGACCACCCGGCCTATCACCCGGACGGCGGCTACTGGATGGGGGCGGTCTGGGCTCCTACCAACTACGCCGTGATCAAAGGGCTGCGCCAGGCAGGCTTCGGCGACCTGGCCCGTGAGGCTACCGTCCGCCATCTGGATCAAATGGCAACCGTGTTACGGCAAACCGGCACGCTGTGGGAGAACTACGCACCTGACGCGCCACAGCCAGGCCAGCCCGCCCACGGAGATTTTGTGGGATGGTCCGGCGTCGGCCCCATCGCGCTCCTCATTGAGGAGATCATCGGGTTGGAGGTGGACGCCGCCCGACAGCACGTGCGCTGGCGGCTGGAAGAAGAGCCCTCCGTGGGGCTGCGCAACCTGCACCTGGGCGACAACACCATCAGCCTGGTGGCCGAGGCCGAGACGGGAGCGGGCATCCTTGTGCACGTGGAAGCCACCCGGCCATTTCATCTGGAGATCAGCACACCCTTCACAGAGTTTGTGGAAGAGGTACCGGCCGGTACCAGCCGCTATACCTTGACTCATTTGAATCGCACGGACGTGCGCGCCGCGTGAGCCCTAGAGTGTGTAGCTCACGACGGTTTAGAAGTGAAATCAGCCGTAGGACAAGTTTGAAACTTGTCCTACTTCACCCACAAACCTACATGAGTCGAGCGTGTTTGAAAAACGGGTTTGAGCTTACCAACCCGGCTAAAAGCACGGTGCC
>DAOUAJ010000136.1:0-11878 GCA_034433615.1 Anaerolineae bacterium
GGCCACCGGAGTTGGGGCATCTGGAGGTCCGGCTGGTGGCAGGGGCGAAGGGGGTGAGCCTGCTGATGCGGGCGGAGACCCCGGAGGCACAGGCACTGATCCAGTCTAACCTTGACCAACTGCGCACCAGCCTGGACAGACGAGGCATCCACCTGGAACGGTGTGAGGTGGTGTTCAGTCGGGAGGGAACTGATCTAGCGAACCTGGCCGGTGGGGCTTTCGGCTGGCAGGGGCCATCGTGGCGCTGGCACGGCATGCCCGAACGCGCACCGTTCCCGTCGCCTCGCCGCGCGGCCGGGACCGTAGAAGATGTGCGGCGCTTCCCAGTGAACCAGCGCCGTTCATTAATTGACCTACAAGCATAGGAGGTGGTTATGAGTGATACCCCGTGGGCGGTTGCTGCAGCGGGCTTGCTGGCGGCCATTCCGCAAGCGGCCATCGGTACGGACAGGCGTCGAGAGCGATCATCGCTAAACATAGACCAGGACGCCTTTCTGCAATTACTGCTGGCGCAGATGCGCAATCAGGACCCGTTATCGCCCATGCAGGGCGAGGAGTTCATGTCGCAACTGGCCCAGCTCACGACGCTGGAGCAGATGTGGAAGATGAACGAGAGCTTGCAGACCTTCATGTCGCAACAGCAGCTCTTACAGGCCAGCGCCATGATCGGTCGCACGGTGCAGGCGATAGACGAAACTGGCCAGGTGATCGAAGGGATCGTGCAAGGTGCCCGCGTGCGTGGCGGTGTCGTGAGCCTGGATCTGGGCGATCGGGAAATCCTGCTTGAGCAGATCACGTCGGTACGCTAGGCTGGCAGGGGAGGAGTGGTATGGTTGAGAAGATTGCATCACCTTTGACCCCAGGCTCCATGCGTATCGAGCCAGATGCCTCACCGCAAGCACCGAAACCGTCACCTGGCACTCGAAAGGGACAGCCTGATTTCGCTAGTGTGCTCCGCAGGGAGATCGGTGCGACCCCGGTACACTTCTCCAATCACGCAGAGGCTCGTCTGCGGGCGCGTGAGATCGAGCTGAGCCCCGCGCAGCGCGAACGGATCGAGAGGGCTGTGGAGGCAGCGGACCGTAAAGGGGCCAAAGAATCGCTGATCTTGCTGGATGATCTGGCATTGGTGGTGAGCATCCGCAATCGCACGGTCATCACGGCTGTTGATGCGAACCACCGCAAGTCGAATGTGTTCACCAATATTGACAGTGCTGTATTGGCGTAATGCGTAAAACGCAAAACGTGAATGAGTGTTCGTTGCGTTTGGCCGGACCTCTTGCAGGGGGCCAGCGCGACCTTAAATCCAATCACAACCCCTTCAGGAGGATACTAAAATGTTGCGCTCTATGATTTCAGCCGTATCGGCTCTCCGTTTCCATCAGACGTTCATGGATGTGGTGGGTAACAACATCGCTAACGTCAATACCACCGCTTTCAAGAGTAGTCGTGTCACTTTTCAGGAGATGATGAACCAGGTGCTCAGCAATGGAAGTGGGCCGGATCCTGCCGGGACGCGAGGGGGCATTAACCCTGTACAGGTCGGTCTGGGGATGACGTTGGGGGGTGTGGATACCCAGTTTTCCCAGGGAGCATTGCAGGCTACAGGGCGAGTCAGCGACCTGGCGATCCAGGGAGAGGGGTTCTTCATCTTCCAAGGGGCTAATCAGCAGCTCTACTCTCGGGATGGCAGCCTGGACGTTGCCACGGACGGCACCCTGGTCAATCCCACCACCGGCCTGCACGTGCTGGGCTGGCAGGCGGACGCCAGTGGCAATGTGAATACAACCCAGCCGCTAGGGACGATCACAATCCCGTTAGGCCAGGGCCTTACAGCCAAAGCAACCAGTGAGATCGTGCTGGGAGGCAATCTGGATGCCTCGGCTGCTGTCGGCGATACACTCTCCGGATCTTTGCTGGTCTACGATTCCCTGGGCAATGCACGTGATATCACGATCACCTTTACCAAGACCGCCAACAACCAGTGGGATGTTACGGCCAGCGAAAGTGACGCGGATGTCACCATACCTACCCCCGACCTGGGCAGTCTGACCTTCAGTGATACAGGTCAATTGACAACACCGGCCAGTGGGACTCTCACCTTAGGTCTTACTCTGAGCAATGGAGCAACGACTCCGCAGAATGTCACGCTGGACCTGAGTGCGTTGACCCAGCTCGCGACGACGGGCGAGGTTGCACCGACTTCCCAGAATGGTGTGAGAGCTGGCGCACTGATTGGCTTCACTGTCACATCCGATGGCCAGGTAATCGGCACCTACTCCAATGGGCTGCGTCAGTCGGTGGGGCAGATCGCTCTGGCAACTTTCCGCAATCCGACCGGGCTGATCAAAGTAGGGCAGAACCTGTACGCCGAGTCGGCCAACACGGGTGAGCGCAATCTGGGCGTACCCAATCAGGGCGGGCGCGGCCAGATCAACTCGGGCTATCTGGAGATGTCCAATGTGGACCTGGCGACTCAGTTCACCGATATGATCCGGGCCCAGCGTGGCTTCCAGGCCAACTCGCGGGTGATCACCGCGTCAGACCAGATGCTGCAGGACCTGGTCAACCTGGTCCGCTAACTTGTCCTGAAAATAGCGGTTAGCGATCAGCGTTCAGCTATTAGCAGCTTGTGGTCTTCGCCGCTTGCCCTGGACGTCATGCAGGCCAGGGTTCAGCCTGCCTTGGGTAGTCCAGGGAAGACCGCCAATCACCTGTCATCGTTGGGCTGATGGCCGATAGCTGACGGCTGACCGCTTTTCATGCGCCGTGGCGCCGCCCGCGGCGGCATGGGGAACTGTCCTGAAAATCGCGCCTACCACGTCATTCTGAGCGGAGTCTGCGGAGCGAGGAATCTCATCCGCCGACATAGGAGATGCTTCGCTCGCAGACTCGCTCAGCATGACATGCTGGTGGATAGCATTTTCATCCGCCGTGGCGCTGCGCCCGGCATGAACATCTGTTCGGGTTTGGGGTGAGTGTTCATCGAACACTGAGATGAGGATGACGTTAGTGCGGTCCCTCAGCACGATAATCGGACTGCTGGCACTGCTGGCATTGCCAGTGGGTGAGTTGCTCCCACGTCTGGTGGGCGCCCAGGACGCGCCGCTGCCTTTAAGTGCTTACCCGCGTCCGCCCCAGGACAATGGCCTGGGCATCCATTGGAGCACAAACGTCTATGGCCAGTCACCCGAGGTGGTGGACTACTTTGTGGCTGAGATGGAAGCCATGGGCATCAAGTGGGTCAAGTTCCTCAATGATGGCACCGATGGTCGCCACAATGAGTACCTGATCCAACAGCTCGTGGCTCACGGCATGATGCCCATCATGCGCATCTACCAGAAATGCAACAAACCTCTGGACCTGGGCTCGCTGCGCCGGCTGGTTCGGCACTATCGCCCAATGGGTGTGTTCTACTACGAGCTGTACAACGAGCCGGAGCTGAGTGGGATCGCGGGCGGCTGGTGCGATGACGAACGTCCTGACCCGGATCGCATGGTGGATATGTGGATACCGGCGGCGCGTGTGGTGCAGGAAGAGGGCGGCTTTCCTTCCCTTCCCTCGATGTTCCCCCCCTCGACCAAAGACCCAGACTGGCAGGAGAGCTTCTTTATCCGCTTTCTGCGCCGGATCAAAGACACCGGTAATACCAACGTTCTCTACCGGTCGTGGGGAGCTGTCCACAACTACTTCTTGAATCATCCTCTTCGTTATCCTTATGATGAAGTGAACTTAAAAAGTGTTCCTCTCACGGCGGCCGAGATCAGCCGTTATGGCCTGTCTCCGGCCGAAGTGCAGGCGATCAACGAGGCACGGAAGATCGCTCGTCGTCCTCGCTCCGAGGGGGGTTACTACGTTGGGAGCACTGTTGACGAGGACAACTCGTGTTTTCTTCAGTTTTTGGCTTATCGGGACCGATTCTACGAGATCTTCGGGTTTGAGATCCCACTGATCAGCACCGAAGGTGGGGCGACCGTCGGGTCGAGCGAGGACCCGCGCTATCCTCGCGTCACCCCGGCCTTGCAGGCGGAGATGACGATCCAGGCCTTCGAGTACATGCTCGACGAGGCACCCCCGTACTACTTTGCTTTCACGAGCTGGCTGATCGCCGAGCGGGCCATGGATAACTTCAACCCGACCTGGGAATCCTGGGCCTGGTACAAAAATCGGGAGGGGGATCACCTGCCGGTGGTGGATGCCTTGAAGTCACACCCGCGGCGGGGCCAGGCGCGACGAAACCAGCCCGGTGGAATGAGCGTCACACAGCCTCTGCCGACGGCGACGAAGGCACCTACAGCGACCCCCACTGTGAGCCGCGTTCAGCCGGCCGTGCCAACAGCGCCCACCCTTCCCCGCCCACAGGCAGCACCTGTGGGCGCGTCGGCTTTGCCCCTCAGCGCCTATCCGCGCCCGGCCAATGACAACGGCTGGGGCATCCATTGGACCCCCACACTCTTTAGCCAGCCTCCTGACGTGGTGGATCGCCTGATGGAGGAAGTCAGTGCACTGGGGCTACGCTGGGTCAAGCTGATGCAACCTGATGAGCCCAAGCTTCAACATACTTATCTGATCGGCCAGCTCATCCAACGGGGCATTATGCCGGTGCTGAGGGTCTACCGGCCCCACAACGAGCCTTACCAGAACCTGGGGGTGATCGTGCGCGCGGGGCTGGCGCAGGGGATCTTCTACTACGAGCTGTACAACGAACCGAATGTCATGGGTGAGGCCGGGGGATGGCGGCCCGGCGAGGAGATCAGCGTGGCCCGGATTGTGGACCTGTGGATTCCGGCCGCGCGCGAGATCGCCGCGTTGGGAGGCTATCCGGGGCTGCCTGCCCTGGCCCCTGGTGGCTCATACGACGATATGCGCTTCCTGGCCGAATTTCTGGAGCTTTTGCAGCAACAGAACGCTCTGGACACGTTGAACCGCGCCTGGCTCCCTCTGCACAACTATTTCTTGAATCACCCACTGGACTATCCGGAGGATCCGGTCAACTTGTGGAGCACGCCCCTGTTGCCTGCCGAGATCAACGAGCGCGGGCTGAGCGTGGCCGAGGTCGAGGCGATCAACCACGCCCGGCGCATCTCCCGGCTGCCGCGAGATCAGGGCGGCTACTATGTCGGCGACACGATTGACCAGGATTCTAACGGCTTTCGCAAGTTCGAGGCGTACCGCAACATCGTCTACCTGCGGTTGGGGAGGGAATTGCCCATCATCAGCACTGAGGGCGGTGCTATCGTCGGATCACAAGAGGACCCACGCTATCCGCGCGTGACGGAAGCAGACGTTGCCCGGCAGACGCGGGCGGCTTTCCTTTACATGCTTGACCAGGCGCCGGCTTATTACTTCGCGTTCATGCCATGGCTCCTGACCAACATGGAGGGCGGCAGCAGCGATCCAGCCTGGGAGAGGGCAGCCTGGTACCAGGTTGGGGGGCGGCCGCGGCCTGTGGTGGCCGCGATCAAGGAGATCGCGGCGCAAGGGCGGACACGCCGCAACGTTCCGGTGGACCAGGGATCTATGACAGTGGCTCCCACATTACCACCGACCCCCCTCCCGACCGTCCTACCCACGTCAGCCCCTCCCACTCCACCGTCGCCTGCGCGGCCGACGGTGCCATCTTTGCCTGCTGCTGCGCCGACCGTTCGCCCCTTGCTCCAGGCTGCGCCGCCCACCGTCAGTGAGACGTACCTTTTGATTCCAACCTACCCTTACGACCAGGCTCTGGTGCCGACTTCGCCGGATGACCCGATCTATCCTTATCCCCGGCTCGATTTCGACCGGCTGGGCCTGCCAACTCCCCGAACCTATCGCGCAGTCATCCTGGAAAACACCTTCACGCGCTTGGTGCTGTTGCCTGAGCTGGGCGGGCGGATTTACCAGTGGGTGGACAAGGTCTCGGGGCGTGCTCTCCTGTACCAGAACCCGGTCATCAAACCGACGCGTTGGGGGCATCGCGGCTGGTGGATCGGCGCCGGGGGCTTTGAATGGGCTTTTCCGGTGGACGAGCACGGTTTCAACGAATATGTACCGTGGGATTATCGCATAAACTCGGATCCTCAGTGGGCCAGCGTTACCATGGCCCGCACCGATGAGCGGACCGGGCTACGCGCCGAGGTCACGGTCTCTCTGGATGCCACTCATCCATACTTCACGGTAGCCCCCCGGTTGACTAACCCGACCGCTGGTATGCAACGTTATCAGCTTTGGTTGAACGCTATGCTATCCCCAGGAGGCAATCGTGTGTCACCGACAACTCGATGGGTGTGGCCTTCGGATAGCTTGACAGTTCACTCCAGTGCGGACGAGACGGCTTTCCCGGCCGGGCGTGAGATGGCGTGGCCTCTGGCGGGTGGGCGCGATCTGCGCTCGTATAGCAACTGGCCGGCTTACCTCGGATTCTTCGGCGTGCCACAGCGTGGGTTCATGGGGGTTTACGATGCAGAGATCGGCGTGGGGATAGTGCGCGTTTTCCCCGCTGATGAGGCGCGCGGAACCAAACTCTTCGCCGCGCCGGGGCTGGATCCTCGCTTATGGACGGACGATGACAGTACGTATCTGGAACTGTGGGGCGGGGCGACGTCGGACTTCAACACTTACGCCGAACTGGCCCCCGGCCAGAGCGTGGGATGGACGGAGCGGTGGTACGCCACGGGACCGATCGGCCCGGTAACCTGGGCCTCTGATGACCTGGCCCTGGGGTTGGAAGTGGGGGCCGAAGAAGTGACGCTGGGGGTAGCCGCTATGATCGGCGTTCAAGGGCAGCTTCTGCTCCGGCGGGACGGTGTCCTCGTCAATCGCTGGACGGTTCGTCTGGCCCCTGGCCAGAGCGCCGCTACACAATGGCGTGTAGCGACGCCTGCAACCTCTCGGTGGCAGGTACAACTGGTAAACGGGCAGGGCGTTGTGATCGCCAGCGCCGAGGCGACCGGTGTGTCGGCAACTCCTGCCTCACCGCCAACTCCAACGCCAGCATCTGGTCCCTCCTCCCCGCTTTCGCCGACCGCGCTGGCTCTGAGCTGGGACTCGCGCCTGGATGAACTGGGTGTGCGTCTCGTCCGTGCTTCCCCGATCACGGGCCAGCTCGTTTGGCGACTGACCGAGGCGCGCTGGGAGGATCCGCAAGAATCCAGAGGCCTGCACCACGCGTTTATACGCGTGCTGGATGAACAAGGTCGTCCGGTGACCGGGCAGCGGGTCAAGCTGATCTGGCGGGATGGCTCGGCGGAAGCGGTGACCAACGAGGAGGGCGCGAACTTCCCCCTCTATGGCCCGTTAGGGGAGTACAGTGTGGAAGTTGATGGCCTCAGTGATCGCGTAGTCGGGTTAGGCCTGCCGCGCAAGGAACACGTGAACTACCGGTTGACCTTTCAGCGTATGATCGTCGGCGGGTAGGGGCAGTGCCTCTAATGTCACTAACAGTCTTCTGAGAGGCGAAGACTACAAGCTTTCGCGCTCTGAACCCCGTCCTCGGGGCGATTTCCCGTGCTGGGACGCCCCCGGGGACGGGGGCTGGGAGCATTTTAGGGAAAAGTTAGCGCCATTGGGTGGTGCCTCTGTGCCCGCCCGATGGGGGCGACCACCCTCGTCTGAGGGCTTGTGGCCCGAATGGGCTAGGTGACGAGCCTGCCCCGGACGTCGTGCAGGCCAGGGGGCAGGCGGAGGGATTGCCCCTACGGTTTCAGCGTTGGATCCCAATGCGTAGGGGCGGCGCCTGGCGCCTTACTCCTTAAAGGCCGGATTGGGAAGCATCGTACCGGCGGATAATACATCGGAAGATGGGAGAGCTGGCAGCGGCAGTGTGAAGTGGAAGGTGCTCCCCTGGCCGAGCTTGCTCTCCACCCAGATCTGTCCCCCGTGTCCATCCACGATAGCTTTGCTCACAGCAAGCCCTAACCCCAGTCCTTCGCCACCAGCCGGTGATGTGTTCACCCGATAAAACCGCTCAAAGATGCGCTGCTGATGTTCAGGGGCGATGCCCGGCCCTTCGTCACGGACGCGAATGTGCGCAAACCTCTTGTGATCCTCCTCTTCCGTGGTTAACGTGACCTCTATCTGGGTTCCCTCAGGCGAATACTTGATGGCGTTGTTGATGAGGTTTGTCAACACCTGTCGCACGCGAGCCGGATCGGCGCGGGCTGGTAATGGACCGGAGGGCAAATTAGCATGGATCGCGTGTCCCTTCGCGTATCCCTCGTAGATCTTGACCATCTCCAGAACGATCTGGGTGAGATCGCACCACTCTAAGCTTAAGCGCAGGTGCCCTTCCTCAATACGGGAGAAGTCCAACAGATCATCTACCAACCTGGCTAGATGGCGCGACTCATCATTGATCGCTGTGGCGTAATACAACAGTTCCTCATTGTCGCCCAGAGCGCGCTCCAGAATCTGGCTATAGCCGCGAATGATGGTCAGCGGTGAGCGAAGTTCGTGCGAGACGTTGGCGATGAACTCTGACTTGAGCTTTTCCAACTGCCTGAATTCGGATATGTCACGCAGCGTACACAGAAAGGATGGTTCTGCTTCATCTACTAATTGAGAGCACACCATCTCTACCCAGACATGTTGCCCATCTGGCCGATGGAGCAGAACGGTGTGATGCTTGTCTCCTGTGCCAGGCCACCCTGGTCTGCCCGGGGCAGGCAAGACTGACCGAACGTCAGGCCGGAGCTGGTTGCCATTGAGAGAGATGGCTGACTGGAGCGGGCATGCTTCAGAACCGCAAAGAGAAAGATTGCGCTCATCGTGGCAACGCAAAATCTCCGCGCAGGGCGTTCCCAGTGCCTGCTCTGGTGCCCACCCAGTGAGGTTTGCGGCTGCAGGATTGAGCATCGTCACCACATATTGAGCATTTAGCACCATAATCCCACTGCTTACGCGATCCACAATGGCCTTGAGACGAGTCCGGTCAGCAATCACTTCCTGGTAGTGGTGCATAGCTGACTGGAAGAGGGCAAGCTCCTGGGCTCGTTGATCGAGTTGCATTCTGGAATCGTCAAGCTGCCTCTCAAGCCGGCGCAGGTGCTGGATGATAAAAGATGCAACGCTCGTGCTCAGGAGCGCCAGAATCGCGGTGATGGTGATCCGTCGGATGGCATCGAGCCGGCTGTAGCGCGTAAGACGCGATAAATTCATCATCTTGTCCTGAAAATGGCCCCTGGCCCCCATCCCAACCCCTCTCAAGGGTAGGTTTTTGCAGACATATCCGTTCCTGGCTCAAAAGGGGCTGCATAGTGGACGAAGCAACGGGGGTGCTGCGCGTGGCAGGCGAACAGATGGAGCCGCCGTCGGAGTTAGTGACGTCCGTGGAGTCGGCGTATCTGCTCAGTCTGCCAATACCAGCCCCAGTTCGGCGCAGCGCCGGCGCACGTCCTCTGAAGCTACCAGGGTAATGAAAATCCCCTGCACCTCCTTGTCCGGATTCTGGAGAGCCATCAATTCCACTTTCATGGCCAGAAGATCTACGTCATCCACTTCAGCGGTGGCCTTGACCTCAAAAACGGTGAGCATATCATCCTCGGCGATCAGATCCACTTCCGTCGCAAACCCCGGTTTGAAGACCCGCCCCTCGGGATCCCGCAGTACCTGGCGCAGGCGCAGGCTCTCTGGTCGAAGGTCCGGGTTCTCCAGCCCGTAGCGCAATGCTTCGGCGAAGAGGTCCTCCAGAGTACATCCCTTCTCCACGCGCAACTCGCCGATCACCAGGCGGAGCCACGCTTCCTGGCCCTTCATTTGCTTGAGGACCATTTCCTGACCATGCCGCAACTGAGCGACATCCCGCCTGACCTTGAGTATCTCCTGATGCTGCAGGACCAGGCGCCGATCCATTTCCTCCCGGAGCAGGGTGAAGTTGCGATCCACCTGTTCAAAGCGCCGGTCCATCTCCTCCCGCAGCAGAGCGAAGCGTTGATCCATCTCCTCGCGCTGGAGGACGAAGCGCTGCTGCATGTCCTCGCGCAGCAATCGGAGTTCATCCAGCAGGCGCGCAAACTCATCCCGGCGCGGGAAGCGCTGCGCCAGCATCCCTTCGATGGTCGCCGCGATCTCCGGCTCCTTACGCAACAGCTCCGGCAGAATGCGGATCACATAGTCTCGAATCTGACTGAGTTCCCGTTCATCCAACATCGGCATGTTCGTCGTCCCAGAATTCCAGCAAATTATAGGTCACGTCGGGGAAAAAGACAAACCGTGATCTCCACTCTGGAATGGGCTTTACGCAGGTTTTACAAACAACGCCCATTTCATGACCGAGGAGAGTACAGTAGAGGCTGAGAAACCGCCTTATCAACGTGGGATTCTCGAATCTCCCAAGAGCTGATCGGGCTACGCCAGATAGCAAGACGATGTCTCAACTTTTCAAGGAGGACGAGATGCTGAAGTTCATTTTCCGACCCGCAACCTTTTTCATGAACCGTCTCACCTACGCGCGGAAATTGCTGGTGGTGGCGATGGTCTTCTTTGTGTCCATCGCTATTTTCGCCTACCAAGCGGTCACGACGACGTGGGCGGGTGTCGAGTTCGCACGCAAGGAACTGCGGGTCAGCGAATATCTACACCCCACGCTGAAACTGCTGCAGCACATGCAGCAGCACCGCGGCGCTACGAGTGCATTCCTGTCAGGCGATATCAGTTTCAAAGAAATGATACGGCAAAAGCAATCCGAGATCGCCGAGGACATGCGCACCATTGACACGGTGGATCAAAAATACGGCGCCGAGCTCGAGAGCCGCGCCGAATGGACCGCCATTAAAACCGAGTGGTCAGCTCTGCAAAGCCAGGTGGAGCGCCTCTCAGCCGGTGAGAGTTTCGCGCGCCACACGGATCTCATCAAAAGGATCCTTGATTTGCGTATTCGCATCGCGGACGCTTCTAACTTGACTCTCGATCCGGAGCTGGACACTTACTACCTTATGTTCGCGGTCGTGGAAGCGTTCCCGAACACTTCCGAGTACCTGGGCCAGGCCAGGGGGGTTGGCTCAGGCGCGCTAGCTGGCGGAACTGTCGCTGAGGAGAAAGACCGGCTGATGATGCTTCACAGTATGGTCCAATCATACGCCCGTAGAGCGGAGGCAGGTCTGGACAGAGCCTTTGGCTATAACCCAACCCTGCGCAGCCGCGTGGAAGCATTCTATAAGGAGGCACAGAACCAAAGGCAGACTTTTCTGACTCTCCTCGAAAAAGAAGTGGTTGGCACTCAGACCCCAGCGGTGACAGCGGGGGAGTATTTCGCCGCGGCGACCAAAGCGGTGGATGCCGAGTTGGCGCTGGCAGACAGACTGGCGATGGCTCTGGACGAGTTGCTGATGGCGCGCGTCCATCGGCTCAGTGGGCAACTGGTCGTTACCCTGGCGCTGGCTTTCGTCCCGGCGGCTCTGGCGCTCTGGCTGTTTGTCGGCTTTGCGCTTGCTGCCACCGAGGCGCTGCGGAGCGTGGTCGCTGCAGCCAGGCAAATCGCTGAGACCGACCTGGCGAACCTGGCGGCTGCGACCACTGCCATGGCTGACTATGACCTGAGTCGGTCTGTCATCATCCAGACCCAGACTTTTGCAGTCAAGTCGAGGGATGAGATAGGTGACCTGGCTCAAGCCTTCAATCAGATGATTTTCCGCTTGCAAGAGACCGGAAGTGCCTTTGCGCAGATGATCGCCAACCTGCGCGGGCTGGTTGCCCGGGTCCGGGAGAATGCAGCGCAAGTGGCGTCGGCCAGTGCGCAGATCAGCGCAGCGGCGGAACAGTCAGCACAGGCGACGCAGCAGGTGGCGGCCACCATCCAGCAGGTGGCGCAAGGGACGGCACAACAGACACAGTCCATTACCCAGGCGGTGGCCCGGGTGGAGCAGATGACCCAGGCGGTGGACGGCATTGCTCGCGGTGCGCA
>DAOUAJ010000137.1:0-6205 GCA_034433615.1 Anaerolineae bacterium
CATTACAGCCACTTTTTCCACCGGAAGTACAGGATAAGGGCCACGCTGATCACGACCATCAAGCCTAATGCGAACGGATAGCCCAGCTTCCAGCCCAGTTCAGGCATGAACCGAAAGTTCATCCCGTAAACGCCCGCAATCAGGGCATTAGACATCAAGATGATGGACCGTGACCAGGTAATTGGCCCCGATGAACAGGTGAACCGCCTGGAGTTCGATTTCATCCGCTGAGGCGTTGTAGCTGGCCGCGTAGAAGACGACAAAATAATACTGGCCGTAGGCATCCACCTTCGGACGCTCGTGGGCGCGGATAGCATCTTCAATGGCCAGTGGGTGGAATTCCAACTGATCACGCAGCAAGGTGACATCCTGCTCTGTGGGATCGCAGATGTCGAGCCAGATGACGGCCTCCGGGTTCGCCAGCGCCGCTTTAAGGGCCGATGGCTGCAACTCGGTCCCGAATTGGCCATTTGAGTATGCCAGCAACGTATACATGGGATTTGACTCCAGCAAAGTTGACGCAACGTTGAGCCTAGTATAGCATAGGTGATGAGCACAAGGTAACCTGCGTTGGCCTCCAACAGTCATGGAGAGAGGAGAATTGGATGGTCGAACCCGGGTTTGTCCTGCTTTCCCAGTACCGAGAGTACCCAGCAGATGAGATGAAGCAGCGCGCGGCCGACTTCTACGCCGAGATGCGGCGACGGCGTTCAGTGCGTGATTTTTCAGATCGGCCCGTGCCGCGCGAGGTGATCGAGGAGTGCCTGCGCGCTGCGGGAACTGCACCCAGCGGGGCCAATATGCAACCCTGGCACTTCGTCGTCGTGAGTGATCCTGTGATCAAGCGCAGGATCCGGGAGGCGGCCGAGGCGGTGGAAGAGGCTTTTTACCGCCGGCGGGCATCAAAGGAGTGGCTGGACGCTCTGGCTCCATTGAGGACGGACGCCCGCAAGCCGTTCCTAGAAGTTGCCCCATACCTGATCGTGGTCTTCGCTCAGAGCTACGGTGTGGCCCCGGACGGACACAAGATCAAGCATTACTACGTGAGTGAGTCGGTAGGAATTGCCACGGGGATGCTGATCACCGCGCTCCACCACGCGGGGCTGGCCACACTCACCTACACGCCCAGCCCAATGAGGTTCTTGCAGGAGATCCTCGACCGTCCCTCCAACGAGCGCCCCTTTCTAATCCTGGTCACCGGCTACCCAGCCGAGGGGGCACAGGTGCCGATCATCAGCAAAAAGCCGCTGGGGGAGATCGCTACGTTCGTGTAGGGATGGGCCGTTAATTGCATCTGCCAACCTGACAGGCTAAGACCCTTTGGTAACGACAGGAAGGACACATGTCTCATTACCCGCTCAAGGAAGTGGTGGTCCCGCCCCTGGGTCAGACCACCGACACGGTGACGCTGGTCGCCTGGTACAAACAAGAGGGCGAGACGGTGAAAGAGGGGGAGCCCCTCTTTGCCATCGAGACGGACAAGGCGACTCTGGATGTCGAGGCGCAGGCCTCCGGTGTGCTGCGCCATGTGATGGCCGCGGAGGGCCAGGCGGTGCCCGTCCTGAGCGTCATCGGCCTGATCGCTGCGCCAAATGAGGGGGTGCTCCAGCCAGAGGCTGCCCAGAAGCCACGGCCAGTTTTAGCCTCTGTGCCCCTTCCGGCTGCGCCGCCCGTCGCAGATCGCCGGAGGGAGGCCGGAGCGGGCCGGGTGTTCATCTCGCCGCGGGCCCGCCGGCTGGCGGAAGCGCACGGGGTGAACTGGTACAGCCTGCCGGCCACGGGGCCGGAGGGTGCTATCGTCGAGCGTGACGTGCGCGCCTACCTGGAGAAGCGGGCCGCAGCCGTCATTGGCCCAGCACTGGTGCCTTCTCTCAGCGAGGCCCTGGTCGAGACTCCACTTCAGGCTGCTCAGGCGATCAGCGCTGAACAGATAGCACAGAACGCATGGCTCGCCGCCCGCGCCACCCTGACTGCCGAGGCCGATGCCAGCGCCCTGGTAGCGTTCCACCGCCGATTGGCCGAAGACGGCGTTGCCGTCTCCTACGATGACCTGTTCCTGTACGTGCTGGGCCGGGTCCTGCGGGAACAGCCGGTGCTCAACACTTCACTGGAAGGGAATATCGTGCGTCAGTGGGAGCGCGTGAACATCGGTTTGGCTGTTGTCACTGATCGCGACTTGCAGGTGCCGGTGGTTCGCGATGTGGACAGCAAAGGGCTGGCGCAACTGGCGCAAGAGACGCGCAGGCTGATCAAGCGGGCGGAGGCTGGCACACTGACGCCCGACGAACTGCAGGGCCGGACGTTCACCCTCGCGAACCTGGGCACGTTTGGGGTTGACACCTTTACGCCCATCGCCGGCCTGTCCGAAACAGGCGTGTTGGGGGTAGGGCGGATTAAGGCCAGGCCGGCCGTCTGGAACAACGAAGCTGCGAGCCACGACACGGTCTGGCTGAGCCTGACCTTTGATCAACGCCTGGTAGACGGTGGGGCGGCCGTCCGCTTCTTCCAGCGTGTGGTGCAGCTTATCGAGCATCCCCATTTATTGTATGCCTGAAACTGTTTACCACCATGCCGGCTGCCTTTGAATACATCGGCCCTACGTTATAGCTTATGGTCGTTGCAGAAAGGGAAGGCCTGCGAGGAGACCCCCCTCCCACTTTTCCAGCGCCTCTCGCAGTTGGGCGAATTGGCGAGGGTGGTCTTGTTTCCCTACTCCTGGAACGGCGTGAATCCCATCCAGGTGAAGTGCTCGTCGAACGCGAAGGCCTCAACGTTTGGATTCTGGCGGAGCCAGGCAAAACTGGCGCAATCCACGAAGGAAAAACTCTGATCTTCGTACTTCTTGAAGATCTCCCAGGCAGCATCGTCCAGCGTTTTATCTGCATAGACGATTTGCAAGTTTCGGGCGGCTACATCCCGGTGGATGCCGTTGCCGAACCTGAGCGCGTGGGCATGGCCGAGCTTGCGGCGTATCCAGGTGACTGTCTCAGCGAACACGTAGTTGGTTGTCACGCGGGATAGTCGCCCTGCGCTGATGGCAGTAGCCAGCTCGACCGCGCGCGTATGAAACTGATCATCGGTATTGGTCAGAGCGATGTAGGCGCTGGTGTCAAAGAAAACACGGCGCATCAGCTCTCCTCATAAATGTCGCGGTCGTGTTGGATCGAGCCATCGCTGACACCGCTGGCTCCCAGCCCAACGATGTCCCACAACGGATCCCCACTGCTCGACTGCTGGATGATGTAGGCCTCGATTGCCTCGCGGATGACCTCGGCCATGGTTTTGCGTTGAACTTCGGCCAGGCGCTGCATATGCTGATGTTGCTCCTCTGTCAGGTAGATCTGGGTACGAGTCATGGCCATCGGCTCACCTCCTGGACGATGTATACATCGCTATTGTAACGACAACGATGTATAACGTCAAATTGAAAAGGCTACCCTGCCTGTTGCAGATTGCCCAGACAGGGTAGCCTTTTTGAGACTCGTACGAATACAGCTTTGCGCTTACCCGACGGCAGCTTTGGCCTTGGCCTCCGCCTCGTTGACTTTCCTGGCCGCCTCTGTGAAGACGGCGCGCACGTCAGGGTTCTTCCCCGTAATCAGGGTCTCATCGCGAGCCGCGTTGATGATCTCGTTCGCCTCGGCGTCGAACTGGAAGAGCTCCAGAGTTGTGGCGTAAGCTACAGCATCACCGAAGGCCTTCAGATTTTTATCGGCCAGGTCCGGCACAGCTTTGCCGACCAGCGAGACCCACTTGTCAAATAGTGAGATGCGGGACGGACGCAACAGACCAATGGTGATCATCAACTCGTTCCACTCGTCGGTCTGCAGGAACTTGAGGAACTCCCAGCACTGGTCAGGGTATTTGGTCCCTTTCCAGATCGCCCAACCGTCCGTAGTCGCCAGCGAGTTGCGCTGCACCGGACCCTTGGGCAGTGGCGCTACATCCCACTTATACCTGCCAGTAGCGGTCCTGACCATCGGATCCAACTGCCAATCACCGTTCTCATACATAGCGATACGACCGTTGGCCATCAACGTCTCCCAGTTCTGTCCTTCCCGTGCTGCGTCCCGAATGACCGTGCCGTCCTTCCAAACACGGTCATAGAGCCACTGGATGGCGTCGAGCGCGGCCGGCTGGTCAAAGGCAGCCTTCAGGTCGTCGTTGGGATCCACCCAGTGGCCGCCGTTTCCAGCGATCTTCTGCTGGACACGATCCCGATTGAATCCAATGCGCGCTCCCCAAATTTTGTTATCCGGGTCGGATAGTTTGCGCAGCATTTCCTCGTACTTGCCGGTGCCTTCCAGATTCCAATCCCAGGTCTCGTCCGGGTAAGGCACCCCTTTGGCGTCAAAAGCGTCCTTATTGTAGTAGAGCACGATGGTACCCATATACATGGGCATGGCGAAGCGGCCAACATGGACGTTGGAAAAGGCATTCCAGTGCGCTGGTGGGTAGTCCTTGATCTGTTCTGGCGTGAGGTCCCTGTCTACATAAGGATCCAACTTGAGCAGTTGTCCCTTCTGGGCCCAGAAGGGGAGAACGGCACAGCACATACCAATGACATCGGGCGCATTGCCGGCTACCATCTGGGTCAGGATTTGCTGCTGTTGGTCCTCGGGTGGTGGTTCTGGTTTGACTTCGACGTCGGGGAATTTCTGGGCGAAGAGGGCTGCTCCCTGTTCTCCCATCTTCAGCATGGCGGGCACATCGGTGGCGTCGGAGACGTCCCAGCGCAAGGTGATCCTGCGAGCGGGTGCTTTGGCCGGAGCCTCACCGCCAGCCGGTGCAGCGGCCGGCGCAGCCGGTGCAGACGGGGTGCAGGCGGCCACTAACAGTGTCACACCTGCACCGGCCATCCCTTTCAAAGCTTCTCGTCGTGTGATGGTTTTCATGGTTTTCCCCTTTCTTATGATGAGCTATCTGTTGACACCTGTCAACACGATCCCCTGGATAAAGTACCGCTGTGCCAGGAAGAAGAGAGCGATGGTAGGAAGCGACGCCAGCAGCGACATCGCCATCAAGGTATTCATCTGCACAAAGTAACGGGTCTGAAACAGACGCAGGCCGAGGGAGATCAGGTACTTGTCCATCGTGTTCAGGAACACCAACGGCCAAAAGAAGGAATTCCAATTGCCCACGAACTGCAGAATAATGACTACCCCGAATAACGGTGCACTCAGGGGGATGATTACACGCGAGAGCAGAGTCAATGTACCTCCCCCGTCAATCTTGCAGGCGTCGTCCAGATCACGTGGGATGGTCATGAAAAACTGGCGCATCAGGAAGATCACAAAGGCGTCGGTGGCGAAGAAGCGGGGAACGATTAAGGGGAGAAATGTGTTGATCCAGCCCAAGCGCGAGAAAAAGACGTAGATGGGGATCAACGTTGTCTGGTCGGGCATCATCATGGTGGCCAGCACCACAATAAAGAGCGCCTCGCGTCCTCGGAAATTGAGGCGGGCGAATGCATAGGCGACAGGGGTACACGAGAGGAGAACGCCCACGATACTCCCCAGAGTGACAATTACTGTGTTGAGATAGAACTGGGCAAAGGGTAATTCTTGAAACGGGGTGATAAAGTTGCTCCATTGCAATTGGCTGGGGATCCACACAGGTGGGAAAGCCTGCGACTCAGCGAGTGTCTTAAAGGCGGTCGTAAACATCCATAGGGCCGGCAGCATGAAAAGGAGGCCACCGACCAGCAACACAAGGTAAATCAGCAACCGCCATGTCACTACCCCAGCATTGCGGGCGCGCATAGCCTGTGCCAGCACAGGATCCAGATTGGCTAACTCTCTCATGCTGAATCCCTCTAGCGAGGTTGCCCTTCATAGAAAACGGCTGAGCGGCTGGAACGGAATGTAAGCAGAGTGAAGACCATGATGATCGCGAATAACACCCATGAGAGAGCGGAAGCATAACCGAAACGGGCCATCAAGAAGCCGCGCCGGTACAAATACAGTACCATCGTCAAAGTAGCGTTGTTGGGTCCACCCTGGGTCATGACGAACGATGCCGTAAAGACTTGGTAGGACCCGATAATGCCCATCACTGTGTTAAAGAGAACCTGCGGGCTGATCATGGGCAAAGTCACATGAATGAACTGGCGTGCCGCTGTGGCGCCGTCTATCTGGGCCGCTTCATACAGCTCCCTTGGGATACCTTGCAGACCAGCCAGAAAGATGAGCATACCGGGTCCAAT
>DAOUAJ010000138.1:0-7724 GCA_034433615.1 Anaerolineae bacterium
AGCGATTTGCCTTTCCAGACATGGAAGAGGGTGGCATAGATACTGGACAACAGGGCTCCTAAAACCCAGCCTGGCGAGATGAGGACAGGCATATCTCACCCTGACCCGGACGGGCCGGAACTCGATGATCCGTAAAACGTGAGGCGAAGCGTGCTGGGCCTCTTCGCGAAAGGCGGGTGTCACTGAAGGATGTCACCGGCTACGGCTAACTCCAGTTGCCGCTGGTAAAGCTGGCAGTACAGCCCGCCGCGCGCCAGCAACTCGTAGTGGTTGCCGACCTCGCGAATGCGGCCACCTTCCAGGGCGATAATCTTGTCGGCGTTGCGGATCGTGCTCAGGCGGTGGGCGATGACCAGCGACGTGCGCCCCTTCATCACCTCTTCCAGCGCCTGTTGGATCAGGTACTCCGCCTCGGCGTCTACGGACGAGGTCGCTTCATCGAGGATGAGGATGCGTGGATCGGCCAGGATGGCACGTGCCAGTGCCAGCCGTTGTCGTTGCCCGCCGCTCAGCTTCACTCCCCGCTCTCCGATCTCCGTGTCGTAACCGTGAGGCAGCTCCATGATGAACTCATGGGCGTAGGCGGCTCTGGCGGCGGCGATCATCTCCTCCTCGCTGGCATCGGGCTTGCCATAGAGCAAATTCTCGCGCACGGTGGCGTTGAACAGGAAGGTATCTTGCAGCACCACGGCCACGTGCCGTCGCAGCGAGCGGAGCTGCACCTGCCGTAAATCGTAGCCGTCCACCAGGATGCGGCCGTGGGTGGGATCGTAGAAGCGGCATAGCAGGTGGGCGATGCTGGTCTTCCCTGCGCCGCTAGGCCCGACCAGCGCCACCACCTCACCGGGGGCCATGTGGAATTCCACGTCGTGCAGCACTTCTTCCCCGTCGCCGTAGTGGAAGTGGACGTCCTCGAAGATCACATCTCCCTCGACCAAGTCGAGGGCAATCGCGCCCGGCGCGTCCCGAATCTGAGGCACCTCGTCCATCAGCTCGAAGATACGTTCCGCCGCAGCGATCGCCTGCTGGAAGGTGTTGTCCACCTCCGTCAAACGCCGCAGGGGATCGTAGAAGGAGATGATGTAGGCCAGGAAGGCCACCAGCGTCCCCAGCGATAGTTGCCCGCTGACCACCATGCGGGTACCGACGCCGAGCACCAGCACGCCCCCGACAGCCGAGATGAAGTACAGGATGGGGAAGAAGATGGACCAGGCGCGGATGGCCCGCACGCGCTCCTGGTAATAGTTCTGGCTGGTATCGCGGAAGCGCGCCAGCTCTGCTTCCTCCTGCCCGAAGGCCTGGATGACCCGGATGCCGGCCAGATCATCCTGCAAGCGGGCATTGATGTCACCCAGGCGGTCACGCACCCGACGGTAGATGGGACGTGAGAAGCGGTTAAATTGCCGCAGCCCGTAGGCGATGACCGGCACCGGCACAAGCACCACCAGTGCCAGTCGCCAGTCCAGCGCCAGCAACACCGCCGATGCCCCCAGTAACCGCAACAGGTCCACGACCATGAGGATCACGCCGTGGGTGACGAACTGTTCCAGCGCGTTCACGTCATTGCTCACCCGCGACATCAACTCCCCTGTAGAAGTCCGCTCGTAGAAGGAGAGGGAGAGCCGCTGAAGGTGATCGTACAGGCGCACTCGCAGATCGAAGATGAACCGCTCGCCCAGGGCGTGGCGGATGTAGCTGTCGCCGAAGTCTACGCACTCCGAAAGCGCGTAGATGCCGATCAAGGCTGCGATCATGATGCCCAGGCGAGACAGGTCGCGCGCGCCGATCACCTGGTCCACGATCTCCCGTTGAAACAGAGGCGGAAGCAGGTTCAGCCCGGTATGGAACAGGATCAGAACGCTGGTGAAGGTCAGACGCTTCCAGTACGGGCCTAGATAACCGGCCAGACGTCTCAAAGCATACATGCAGGCTTTCCTCTCAAGGATTTGGGTTGGCCTCCCGCGTTCTAGGAGACACGAGAGGGACTCGCAGTGAACGCAGGGGGATTATACAGCAAGAGAGAGCGATAGGAAACCGGCGCCAGGTCAAGCACTTAAGCACCGGCTTGAAGCCGGTGCCTGGGAGTATAGCCAGCACATGAGAATGGTGCTACAATTCCGTAGAGAAGTGTGCAAGGTCAAAGCAGTCTCATCGGACTATAGGGAGGCGGCGATGGCAAGGGGGGAAGCCAATTGGATGACTGTGCGGCGCTGTCTGGCGATCGTGCGCCGGGCCATGCGCGGTCCGGCAACATGGAAAGAGCTGGTGAAGGCGGCATGTGAGGAACTGGGGCCGGATGCCTACGGACGGGCGGAGGGCGAGCGGCTGCGGCGCTTGTTTGACGACGACCTAGCGCGCCTGCGCCAGAAGTTGAGGATTGACCTGCGCTCAGATCAAGGGGATCAGCGCTACCGTCTGCGGAGCGCCGGCCCAGGGTTGATTGATCTGCCCGATGAGGGGTTGGAGGCCGTGCTAGTCCTCTGCGAGACGTTTCCCGCTGACGTGCCCGGGGCGGCCGGTGTAGTACAACTATTGGACACGGTCGTGTCGTATCTACCGCCTGACCGGCAACGGCGTCTGTTGACGCGGCGGGTGCCCGTTTCGATAGACGTGCGCCATCTGGATGAGGACGATCTGGATCAGGAGGTGCTGCGCAAAGTTGAGCAAGCGGTACGTGAGCGGCGTCTGCTACGCTTCGATTACCTGTCGCCCTCGCGTGACCAGCCCCAGCCCCGCAGGCACACGGTGGCGCCGGATGATCACCTGACGTTGGAAGAGGGTCATCTCTACCTGTACGGCTACAGCCAACGGTGTGAAGGGCCATCGGGCACTTTTTCCAACCTGGGGGTGATCAAGTTTCGCGTCCAGTACATCCAGCCTGGCACCGTGGAGCTGCTGCCGGACCGGGTACCGGACTCGAAGAGGCGTCGGCGGCGCTACGAGCTACGCTATGAGCTGTATGGGCCATTGGCGAGGGGGGCGGTCAGTGAACGCTTTGACGAGATGGAGGTGGAACGGGACGAGGCTGCGGGCGTTGTGCGGGTGAAGGCGGTGACGGACGACCTGTTCGGTGCTGTGCAGACCTTGCTGCGTTATGGGCGTAACTGCAAGGTGTTGGCGCCGCCGGAGGCGGTGCGCATGATGCGGGAGCACGTGGCGGGGATGGCGCGGTTGTATGAAATTGACCTGAGCGAGCGGTAAACCCCGCTCGATAATGGGGATGGAATGTGGTATAGTGGGGGCGATCCCTCGGTGGTCATCCGCCGGGGTGAGTACAGAGGCGCCGCCCCCATGCGAGCGGGCGAACAGGGTAGATGGACAACATTTCTGGGTGACCTTGCCCTCACGTCACCGGGCGCTGGTGGAAGGTGGAAACACCGACCGAGGAGTTGGGCTCAGCGGAGCCGGGCTTTAAATCCACAGCCAGCCACTTCCTGGTGCGGCTGCCATCCAGACACGGAAGGTGTGGGGGGTAACAGGGCGCAAATGAGGGGAGGAAGTATGCTCAATTTACAGACGATTCAACAGATTCTGGACGAGTACACTGCAAGGGTGGTCCCGGCGATGCTTCGCCAACGATATCACCTACGCTTAGTGAAAGGTGGGCCAGAGTACGCGCACTTGCCAGAGCAATCACACTTCGCCCACATCGTGAACGGCGCCTTCGGCCTGGCCCAATTGGTCAAGTTTTTGATAGGCCGCAACGTGCCGGTTGTCGGTCTGACCGAAGATGCGTTCCGCAAGGCTCTGGCGCTCTACACGATCCACGAAGTGCATAAAGATGGCTCCGTAGAGCTGCTGGGATCTTCGGAATTCAGCATTCCGCTGGAGCGGCTGCGGGAAGAATACGCGGCTCTGGATCTGGAAGCCTTCGCCGGGGCACCTGATGAGCATCTCATGCGGGCAGCCAACGTCCACAAGCGCAGCTCTAAACACGGCGACCTGCTGGCGAGCGGTGACCCGCAAGCCGCTCGTCTCTGGCTGTTGGTGCGGATTGCCGACACCTTTGCCTCAGTCAAGACGCCGGAGGAGGCCGTGTCGTCGTTGCAGGGCTATCTGGCCGATCTGGGGCCAGCTTTTGCCCCTCAGAGTCCGCCGGGCAGGTACGCGCTCTACTACCATCAGATCAAGGACGTGCGCGGGGTGCTGACCAACGCCGTCCACCGGGCGGTGGCAGAGCAATTGGAAGCGCAGAGGGGGCTATTCCCCTTGCTCTACTTCGCCACCGGCACACTCTATCTGGGGGCGAGGAAGATGGGTTCCGCGGTCGGGGACGGTTTCATCGCCGATGTGGCGGGTCGGGTCTTGCAGTCGCTGACCGGCAGTAGCAGCGGAAGCGCGGCGCGCGATGGCTTGCGACGTCAGAAGTTCGACTTCGAGCCGTATGTCTACGCCTTTGCTGACATCGTGTCACTGTTGGAAGTGGTGCGCGAAGAGACGGTCACCTCCAGGCCCGACCCCAAAGTGGCCGTTGACGAGATTGATGGCCTGGTATCCAAGCGTAAGGAGCTGTCGGCGGACTGGCGCGATACAGTGGAACAGCGCTTCGGCATTACCTTGCTCGACCCGAAGGAACACAAGACCTTCAATGAGCTGTGGTCCCTGGTGCGGCGCTATTTGCTCTACGTAGACACCCTGCTGCGCGACCTGAATCCGGCCGAGAATCGGCTGGAATGGTTCCTGCGACATTTCCCGATGCCCCAGCACGCTGCCGATAACCTGCGCCAGGAGGCCGACATGTGGGCGCGGGGCGGGATCGGCAAGTACGTGCTGGTCATCGCCTATCATTTCTTGCGCGGCCCGGATTTTGCCGACCGTTCGGCCGAGGCGCTGCCGCCGGAGGAGGTACTGGCCCGGCTGCATCGGCGGGTGCTGGAAGCTATGAGCAAGGTAGATACGCAGGCCGGTCGTCAGGCTGCCGTGGACAAGTTGGGCCTCCGTCAGGATTTGGAAAGCTACCTGGCCGAACACCTCTACCTTCCCTTCGCGCCCGCGAGTCGCCTGGAAGCAGACAGCCTGACGGGCTATGTCTCGGCCAAGAGTAAGGGGCATACCGGCAAGGTATGCTCCCTCTGCAACCGCAGCAGCGCGTTTACCCAGGAACTGCGCACCGGTATCCTGGACGACTTCGGTCGGGTTTTCTCCAACCGGGTGCTACCAGCCGTTGAAGCCCCCCAAGGTAACCGCCTCTGGTGTCCGATCTGTCAATTGGAATTCATCCTGCGCAAAGTGGCTGGCATGGGGCTGCCGGCCAGCGCTCACTACAAGAACTCGCGCCGCATTTATCTCTACGTGCTGCCCACTTTCTCCTTCACGCCGGAGCACCTGCGGCTGTTCGAGCCGCTGTTGCGACCGTTTCAGCGAGTCACTGCTTTCCCAATCCGGGATTATGGCCAGGATTGGGGCCTGCCACACTATTGGTTGGAGCGGCGAACCCTGGACCCCGGCTGGCTCGACGAACTGCAAGGCATTCTGGCACGGGAAGCGGACAAGATCGCCGGCTGGGGCGGGCAGAATTTCGTCGGCGAGCGGGTTTCGCTGGGACGAGTCAGCGGCCAGCCACACTACTACCTCATCACCTGGGAGAAGGCAGCGCGCGACACCGAAGCCGACGACGCCCGCATCGCCACCCGCACCGAGGCCTGGGCCAAGGCGCTCTTCGCGGCGACGGTCATCAGCGGGCTGACCAGTTGCAAGGTCTACGTCACCGAGCGCCCGTATCTGCCGGTGGCTGACCCGGCAGAACTCAAGGCGACCATCACCCTGGATGGCCCGCCGCCGGCGCTGCGCGGGCTGCTGGGCGACCGCACCGATACGGTATCGCTCTATGGCCGCGAGCGTGGACGCCGCAGCGGCCTGGAGCAAACGCTCGACCTCAGTGCCGCGCTGTGGACGGTGACCGCGGACGTCCATGCGGCTAACCGACCCACCAAGGATAAGCACGTCTCCGGCCGGCTGGGCGAGCTCAACACCTCGCCGCTGGCCGGGGCGACCTTCTACAAAGAATACGGGCGGCTGAACGATGGGCAGTCGCCATATCCGATTCTGGCCAGGGCCTGCGAAGTCTTGTTGGAAGTCCAGGCCGAGATTCATGGAGGTAACTGATGGACCTGGTCGAAAAGATCGCACAGAAGTCGTTAGAGATTGCCTTGCCCTTCGGCGCGCCCGGTCGCGGCAAGGCACGGCGCTACGAGCTGGTCTTCCGCGAGGGGGTTTCGGCCATGCGCAAGGCGCAGCAGATGATCCCTGCGATGCGCAGCGCGGCGCTGGGCGAACAGACCCCCTCGGCGGAGAGCATCGCCGAGCTGAAGCGGCTGACGGCCGGCACCCTGCTCAAGGCGCTGGAGCGTCGCCAGGAGAGCCGGCGCGGTGAGATCGTCGTCCGCGCCTGGGGTGAGCGGCTGGGCCGGCTGGTGGGCGAGTTCGTAGACATTTTGGTGGATGAGCTCTACCTGGGCCGGGCCGGCGGCAGTTTTGCCCGCTTCCTGCGGCTGGAGAACAGCCTGGCCGATGGGATTTATTATTACACCGACCGCCACCTCTCTCAACTGTGGGAGGAGCACAAACAGCAGAAGGCCGCCCGCGCTGAGGGGGATGATCTATGAGCGCCAAGATGGACTCCGCAGACAAGATGACCTGCCTGGTAGCCTATCTCGCGGCGACGAGTGGCTCTCTGGTTGATTTTGACGGCGTTGTCTCGGCCGCACAAGCAACGGGCCTGATGGAAGTTCTTAGAGAACAGCTTGGGGCCCTTGATGCCCCTCGATTGCTGCGCCGACTGGCCAAAGGAACGTACGAGTCCGCCACGCCGCTGGATTGGCAGACAGTAGTCTTGCAAGATGAGCAAGTTCAGTGGAATGGTACCCCCATTGGCCAACTGCGTACACTCTACAAAGTTGCTTTTCCCCAAGAGACGCAGGCCCGCATTGCCTATGAGGTCTTTCTGGATCGCTTCCTGAGTTATGTTCGGCGAACTTATAAGGTAACTGCATTGCACGAGAGTGATGCGGATGTGACTTTGTTCGTGCCATATAGGACCAACTTCGATCTGCAAGAGGCTTGGCGAACCTTCGTCGCTCAGGCTTTTTCCGCCAGTGGTTTGCGTCGGACCTTCGTGCCTTTGGTGAACTCGATCAGACTGAGCGGACGGGGTTATAGCACACTCGATATCCCCATCGTGAGTAACGATCACGCACTATACCTGGCAGCTTTCTACCGTGCTAACCTGGTAAGTACAGAAGCAAGTGATGCGTGGAGGGAAGCGGAAATTGCTCGGCTGCAGGGTGAATTACAGCAGGCGCAAGGTGTGAAAGATAGGCAGAGACTGGAGAGCTCTATTGCCAAATTAGAACGGGAATTAGAAACCCGGCGGGAGCGCTATGGGGCAATCTATCAGGCTTACGAAGATCTGAAACAAAGGCATCCAGCCTGGATAAACCTAGTTGAAACTGTAGCTCGTGTAGAGATGGGAGGCCAGGCTGGCCGACAGCTTAGCCAGCGACAAAACATTGTCGCCAAGTATGTCAGTGAAATGGAGACCCTGGCCGAGATAAGCCCTGATAACTTCTTTCAACTGCCCTCACTGTTGGTAGAAACTCCTCTTGCGATGGATGCGCGGGGCGCTGGCGATGTTAGCGGTGAAGCGTGCTATGCCTGCGGCCGCGTGTTTGCTAGAGGAGAGAAAAAGTTCAAGGCTAACAAGTTTATCTTTGAATCCCCCTCGC
>DAOUAJ010000139.1:0-20384 GCA_034433615.1 Anaerolineae bacterium
GATTGAAGGGGGGTTGCTCGTACGCGCCGCCGCATCTGAGCATAACCACGACAGCCTGGCTTATCGCCTGGACCTTCTGCCCATTGGACGCTCCTTAACTTATAGCGGAGACACCGGTCCTTCTCGAGGCGTGGCGCGGCTGGCGCGCAATTGCGATCTTCTGATCCACGAAGCGACCTACCTGTACCCACGGCCGAACATGTACAGGCATAGCAGCGCGGGACAGGCAGCCGAAATCGCAGCCCTGGCCGAGTGTATGGCTCTGGCTCTGGTGCATCGAGATGGAGGTGAACCGCAGGTGCTGGAATTGTACGAAGCCGAAGTACGTCGCTACTTCGAGGGGATCTGGTGGCTACCCCATGCCGGGCAAACTTGTACCTTCTCTGCCGCCGGATTGAAGGTCGTATAAAGCTCTCAAGCGTCAGCCGTATCTCAATTTTTCTGCTCAGTTCGAGAATTCGCAGTACAAAGCTCACAAGCGAGGAGGCTTAGGCTATGGGCGTAACTTATATAGAAGGTGTTGTGACCGGCCCGGCTGGCGACCAAGCCACGGTACGTTTTCTGGTTGACAGTGGCGCTACTTACACCCTGTTACCGTATAACATCTGGCAAGCGATCGGCTTGTCGCCGAAACGAACGAACGTCTTCACCCTGGCGGATGGTACTACCACCGAGCGCCAGATCTCTGAGTGTCACATCGCCTTACCTCAAGGGGAAGCACACACACCGGTCGTCTTGGGCCAACCTGGCGATGAGGCACTTTTGGGGACCGTCACACTGGAGATTCTGGGCCTGGTGTTGAATCCCTTTACTCGTACGTTACAGCCGATGCGAATGTTGCTGGCTTAACCACCTTATCTACGTTGTAGAGCGATATGGATACCAGGAATCTGGTGATTGGCCCCACCTTCGAAGAAATGTTGCACCCCGCACAGGTAGATCCCACGGTGCGCCAGCGAGCTTTAGCTGCCATGCAGGAAGACCCCCTGGACCCGATCAACCTGTACAACATCACCTGGCGGGACCCGGACGACCGCATCCGTTACGAGGTGCTGCCTGTAGAGTTAACAGGCGTGGAATCTCCCATCGTCGTCCTCTACAGCAAAGATTTCCCGACCGGCTCACACAAGGTGGGGGCAGCTTACTCTGTCCTGGTCGAGAAAGAGCTGTACGGTGAAGTGGACCCGGCTGTGCACACCCTGGTGTGGCCCAGCACAGGCAATTACGGCATCGGCGGCGCGTGGGTGGGTTGCCGCATGGGGTTTGACAGCGTCGTCGTGCTCCCTGCCGGCATGAGCCAGGAGCGGTTCGAGCTCATTGAATCGTATGGCGCTCGCGTGATCAAGACCCCCGGCTCGGAGTCAAATGTCAAGGAGATCTACGACAAGACATGGGAGCTGCGCCGTGCCAACCCGAATGTGCGCGTCCTCAACCAGTTCGAAGTGATGGGCAACTACCGCTTTCACTATTACGTCACCGGTAACACCATCGTGGAGCTGGCGAATGTGCTCCAGGCGCAGGGGATCGGCCGGGGCAAGGTAGCGGCGTTCGTCTCGGCGATGGGATCGGCCGGTACCATCGCGGCCGGCGATCGCTTGAAGCAGACCTGGCCGGACCACAAGATCGTGGGGTTAGAGCCGATCCAGTGCCCCACACTGTACAACAACGGCTACGGCTCACACGACATCCAGGGGATCGGTGACAAGCATGTGACCTGGATCCACAACGTATGGAACATGGACGCCATCATGTGCATTGACGACCTCGAGTGCAAGATGGGGTTGCAACTGCTCACCGAGGAGGCCGGTTGGCGCACGCTGACGGATCGTTTTGGCATCCCTGAGCAGAAGGTGCACAAAATGGCGAGCATCTTTGGCATCTCGGGAGTGTGCAACGTCCTGGGGGCGATTAAGACGGCCCGCTTCTACAGCCTGGGCCGGGGCGATGTCATCGTCACTGTCTGCACCGACGCGATTGACCGGTATCGCAGCGTGATGCGTCAGTTAACCGAGCGCTATGGCTGCATGGACGAGATCGAGGCTGCAATTCGCCTGGTCAGCATTTTCCACAAGCAGAAGTTGGACTGGATCAAGGAAGGCACACGCGAAATGCGCGCTCAATGGCACCACCTCAAGTATTACACCTGGGTCGAGCAGCAAGGCAAGACCATTGAGGAGCTAGAGGCCCAACGTGACCCGGGTTGGTGGGAGATGGAGCAGGCGAAGGTAGCAGAGATTGACGAGCGGATTCGCGCGACGCGTCGATCGTCGTGTCAAAATCAAGGTGTCAGCGGTCAGCCATTAGCCGGAAATGCTGGACGCTGATAGCTGACCGCTGATCCCTTCGGATTAGCCAGGCCAGGTCCAGGGCTGCGTGTTCTGATACACCCAAGCAATAGTATGGAACGCCTGCGCAGCGATGAGTATCACTCCGGCCTGGGCGCGGCCATCTCGTTCAGGCAAGGCAGCCGTCAGCCGATCCGCCAGCAGGAGTGTCAGGGGGATCGTAGCAGGAGCGAAGAGATCCCAGTCACGCTGGCCCCCGTAGTCAGGGTTCCATGTCCAGGCGAAGAGCAGATAGCCAGCCGTCGCGATCAGCAATAAGCGGGACCAGTCCGTCCCTTGTCGCACGCGCGGCCAGGCCAGCATGCTTATCAGGAGCAAGGCAGGCAGCACAACAGGAGCGGTCAGCAACTGTTCGTTCTCGATGTCGAGCAGATGCCCCCATGAGAACATCGTGTAATGCTCCCAGCGGGTGGTTGTCTCGAACAGCGGCACCAGCCAGCGGCCATCGCCACCACCCGGCCGGTCACTCCCCACCAGGTAGGCGAGGCCATGCCCACCCCCTTCCATCAGCGCGATCACCCCTCCTGCCACAGCGATCATGGGCAGCGCGATCTGCCAAATGACCGCGCCATAGCGCCGTGCGCCCCCCCCGCGCGCCCAGACCGATCCCAGGTATAGCAGAGAAGGGATCAGCACCATGGTCGAAGGATGCAACCCGTGGGTCAACGCTAAGGCCGTGGCAGGCCAGAGAGGTACGACCTGGCCGCGCAGGCAATGACAGGCCAGCCACAAGTAGACCATCATTCCCAGCGCCATCAGCGTGTAGTTCTCCACGTAGCCAAAGAAAAGCTGTACAGTTCCCAACGTGATGATCAGGCCGAAGGTGATCACAGCTTCCAAGCGATCCCGGTGCATCTCGCCTACCAGCCGGGCTAGCACATAGACGAAGAGCCCGCCCGCCAGGGTGCTGGTCAGCGCATAGGCGGGCATGGCATCGGCCCAGCCCCAGAGCGAGTGACCGAGCGCCCACAACCGGGCGTGCAGGTAGACGGTCAAAGGTGCCTGCCAGGTGTAGGTGAGACGGGCTTCCGGATGGGCGATAGCCTGGCTGAGGATGTAGGCGTCGCCCCAGCGGGTGTGAGCCAGGCGGAAAAGCCAGAAGGGGATCAGGCTGATGAAGCCGAGCGACAGCGGCAGATAGCGGACGGGCAGGCGGCCGGAGAGGCGATCCAGCCCTGTAGCGATGCGGCGCGTGATCGGCGGCCAGCAGGCGAGGGCGGCCAGCCCGGCCAGCGTCCAGCGCGCGGGCGGGAGCAGATACACGGCTGGCCACACCCCCCAGGCGGATGATTCGCCTAGGTAAGGGGCCAGCAGGTGCAAAAGGATGATGGCCAGCGCAATAGCGCGCAGGCCGACGAGGATGCGACGCGATGGGGTGGACATGGTGGGCCCATTGTAGCGCAGCCAGGGGCGGGGGACAAGTAGACGGAGATGTGGTATAATAAGATCACCGACGCGGCCCGTGTTGACCGCTCCTTCGACCGTGTTGTTCCCAGTTTGTTCATGGTTTTCCCATCAAGTTGTTGCTCAAAGATCTATAAGGAGGCGCGTATGTCACACAAAGGACGTTGGCTTATGACTTTGACCGTTGCGAGCGTCGTGTTGGCGTTGCTGGTGGCTTGTGCGCCCGTGGCGCCCGCACCGGCCGCACCGGCTCCGGCCGAGAAGGAGGCCCCCGCCGCGGCTGAGAAGGCTGCTCCGGCGGCCCCGGTTGAGCAAAAGGTGCTGCGGGTCTGGATCACCTGGGGCGATAACCCGGCTCAGCTCCAATCGCTGTTCGACCAGTACGGCACAGCCAACAACATCAAGGTCGAGGTCAACTCACCGGTAGACAGCGACAAGGTGATCGCCGGCCTCTCCGGCAGTGAGCCGCCAGACATCCTGGTCACGGGTGGGCCGGACAGCGTGGGCACCTGGGGACGGGAGGGGTTGATCATCCCCCTCGATGACTTCCTGGCTGGCGGCGAGGTGGATCTCAACGACATCTTCGAAGCCCCCCTGAGCCAGTGCCAGTACCAGGGCAAGTATTACTGCCTGCCGTGGGGCACCGACACTTACGCCCTCTTCTGGAACAAAGACTTGTTTGAAGAAGCAGGGCTGGACCCCGAGCGGCCCCCACAGACCATGGAAGAACTGGCTGAGTACGCCAGGAAACTGACCAAGGTGGATGAAAATGGCAACATTACCCAGGTCGGGTTCATCCCCGACTTCTCCTGGTCGCACCTGGGGTTGTACACCGCTATGATGGGCGGCTACTGGTACAGCGACGACGGGACCAAGATCCAGTTTACATCCGATCCCGTGGTCAATGCCCTGAAATGGCAACAGCAGTTCTATTGCGACTACAACGCCGAAGAGGTGCTGCGCTTCACTTCTGCCTTCGGCGGCTATATGTCGCCGGACAACGGTTTCTACGCCGGCAAAGTCGCCATGATGGTAGAGGGTGAGTGGCAACCCGGCGTCAACTTCATCCAGAAGTATAAGCCGGAGCTATACTACGGCGTGGCACCCTTCCCGCCCCCGCAGGCTAACCCGGAGCGCAAGAACACCAACCTGGTGAGCGGCACCGTGGCGATGATCCCCAGCGGCGTTAAGGACAAGGCGGCAGCCTGGAAGCTGATGACCTGGATGATGTCGCCGGAGATCGTGGCCGAGGAGATGGTGGCCAACTTCAACCTGCCGTCGAGCAAGAAAGCCGCCGAAGATCAGCGCTTCCACCAGAACGACAAATTCGAGGTCTTCCTCAAGCTGATGAGCGATCCCAACGCCAAAGCGCCCATCCTCACGCCCATCAACGCCGAGGTAGACACCGAGATGGGCCAGATCGAGGAGAAGGTGCTACATACCTGTGCTGACCCATTGCCGCTGCTGGAAGAGGCGCAGGCTAAACTGCAACCAATGCTCGACAAAGCTCTATCGGAGTAAGCCTGGCCGGGCAAAGCATCAGCCGTCAGCGGTCAGCCGTCAGCCGTCAGCCAGAAATGCTGAACGCTGATAGCTGACCGCTGATCACTTCGGTATATGAGGAAGTACATGGCAATCAGCACCAGTCGGAAGGCCAATCTGTACACGCCTGAACGACGGCGAGGGTGGAGCCGGCGCACGCGACGCCAGTTCATCACCGGCATCCTATTCATCTCGCTGTGGGTCATCGGTTTCTTCGCCTTCACCCTCTATCCGATGGTGGCGTCCCTTTACTACAGCTTCACCGAGTACCACATCAAGCGGGCACCGGAATGGATCGGTCTGAGCAACTACACCGCTCTGTTCCGTGATCCACTGTTTTGGAAGTCGCTCTCGAACACTGCCTACATGGTGGCCATCGGCGTACCGCTGTCGTTGCTGGTCTCTTTCGTGTGTGCGCTGCTGTTGAACATCAAAATCAAGGGCCAGTCCATCTATCGTGTGGTCTATTTTCTGCCCTCGATCGTGCCCACTGTGGCCAGCACGTTGCTCTGGCTGTGGATCCTTAACCCCAACAGCGGCCTGCTCAACACACTCCTGGGCGAGATCGGCATCCGGGGGCCAAATTGGACGAGAGACCCGGCCTGGTCCAAGCCGTCCCTGATCCTGTTAGGGCTGTGGGGAGTGGGCAACACCATCGTCATCTACCTCTCCGGCTTGCAGGACGTGCCTGTCTCGTTGATGGAGGCAGCCGAGCTCGACGGGGCCAACTGGTGGCAGCGCCTGTGGTCGGTCACCATCCCCCTGGTCTCCCCGATCACCCTCTTCAACCTCATCATCGGCGTGATCGCAACTTTCCAGTACTTCGCGCAGGCTTACGTCCTTAGCGCGGGCATCAGCCCGGTGGGTAGTGGCCTGGGTGCACCGCTGAACTCGACCCTGTTCTACAGCGTGTACCTGTATCAGCAAGGGTTCATCTACCTGAAGATGGGCTATGCCTCCGCCCAGGCCTGGATTCTCTTCATCGTCATCATGATCTGCACAGTGTTGCTTCTACGTTCTTCGGAACGCTGGACCTACTACGAGGGAGGATAGATCATGGCCCAGGCTACGCTGGCGTATCCCCTGCACCGGCTACTCTGGCAACGCCGCCTCCGTAACTGGTTGAGCCACCTTGTTGCACACCTGGCCATCGCCCTCGTCGGCCTATTCTTCCTCGTCCCTTTTCTGTGGATGCTGTCCACGGCGCTGAAGTCAGATCAAGATGTATTCCGTATCCCGCCCACCTGGCTGCCTCATGACAACCTGCGGGTGACCATAAACGGGGAGGAGCTACCGATCTACAAGGTTCGACTCGAGGGGCAGGTGAAGGAATTAGCGCTGCTCGCCATCGCTGAGGGGCATGGTACCTTTGTGGACCCGGCCCATTCAACCGAGACGATCAAAGTGCGCATGAAGTTTGCTGAGCCGGTACTGGTATCTGGGCCGCGCTGGCAGAACTTCCCCGACGCCATGAATCGGGCCACCCGGCCGGGCCTTGGCGTGAACTTCTGGACCTACATCAAGAACAGCCTGATCATCGCCGTGTTCGCCATCATCGGCACGCTCGTCTCCTGTGCGCCCGCAGCCTACGGCTTCGCCCGCGTCCACTGGCCGGGGCGGGACATTGTGTTCCTGATCGTCCTCAGCACGATGATGCTCCCCTTCCAGGTCACCATGATCCCCCTCTACATCATTTTCACGGACAAGCTGGGATGGGGGAACACCTTTTTGCCGCTCATCGTGCCGACCTTCTTCGGCAACGGGTTCGATATCTTCCTGCTACGCCAGTTCTTCCGCACGATCCCGGAGGAGCTGTGCGACGCGGCCCGCGTGGATGGGGCCTCTGAGTTCCGCATCTTCTGGAACATCGTACTGCCGCTCTCGGTGCCAGTGCTGGCGACGATCACGGTGTTTACGTTCCTGTGGGCGTGGAACGATTTCCAGGGGCCGTTGCTCTACCTGACCGACCCCCGCAAGTTCACCATGGCATTGGGGTTGCAGGACTTCCAGGGGCAGCACTCGGTGGCGTGGAATCTGCTCATGGCCGCAGCGGCCGTCTTCACGATCCCCATCGTGATCCTCTTCTTCTTCGCCCAGCGCACGTTCATTCAGGGGGTGAAGCTAACAGGGTTGAAGGGGTGACTGCTGGTGATTGCGATTATGACTGAAAGGGGAAAAAGAGAGGCCGCCGGTATTACCGGTACCGGCGGCCCCAGGTAGCCCCTTACTGACCTTCCACCAGGTCTTTGTTCTTTAACAGTCAAATAAGAGGCTATTCGTGGTACGTATTGTTTCTGCGTACCACGCCGGGGAGTTCCCCGGTGAGGCTCGGGGACGAGGATTCGAACCTCGATCAGGAGATCCAAAGTCTCCTGTCCTGCCATTAGACGATCCCCGACCGTCTGCGTGGGTCACTACGGGAGTGCCGAGGCCCAGAATCGAACTGGGGACACCGCAATTTTCAGTCGCGTGCTCTACCAACTGAGCTACCTCGGCAAAAGGAGCGGGCGATGGGATTCGAACCCACGGCCTTCTCCTTGGCAAGGAGACGTTCTACCACTGAACTACGCCCGCTTATGATTCCCATCTCTATCCACTCGGTGGACCCGGTCGGATTCGAACCGACGATCTCCTGCTTGCAAAGCAGGCGCCTTCCCGCTTGGCCACGGGCCCGGATCACCAGGCCTTCCGTTGTGGCATGATGCCGACGAGAGGACTCGAACCTCCACGCCTAAACAGGCAGCAGATCCTAAGTCTGCAGCGTCTGCCAATTCCGCCACGTCGGCAGCCTGGGCATAAACTGGGCAGCTTAGAGCTGGTTCATACTCCCGATTCTGTTCAATCCGTCATCTGTCTCATCAGGCTCCAAAGCCCGATGGCGGCTCCTGACTTGCAGGGTGTTACCCCACCTCGCCGTCACCGCTGCGGTGAGACCGAACCTGCTGACGCAAGCCCGGCCCCCTCACCTTGCTCCCGGTCGCACGCTCGCCTAGCCGGTGACATTACTGCCAACCGCTGGTAGGCTCTTACCCTACCGTTTCACCCCTTACCCGACCAGGCCGGGCGGGTCTGCTCTCTGTTGCGGTTGTAGTCATCGGGCGATTGCTCACCCGATGCCCCCACTTGCTGTTTCATGGGGCAACCTTTCCGGTCGAACCGGATGGGAGTCGGGAAGTTCCTCTGAGATGCCATTGCACCCCAGCGACGGTAACCAACCCGCTACCCATTCCTTATACCCCCGCTTTTCAATGTGCGCCAACTCTTAACAATGAAATTATAGCACAGTGGCAGTCAGATGTCAACCTGAGCCGCAAAGCGCTGCAAGCCAGCCAGGGCTTTTCAATCTTCGAATAGACCTGGTGACCAAAGCCACAGCTACCGTTGACAGGTCCCTCTACACAGGCTCCCCTGGCCGTCCTCAAACGGCTTGGCATCGGTCGCCGATTGATAAGAACGTTGGGAAGCCCTAATGGTCATGTTATGTCATGGACGCAGAGATACGGGTTGTGTTATAATATGTGCAGGATTTCTCAACCGTGTTTCCTGAGGCCGTCTAGATGATGAGCAAGGCGTCATTCGGCGAACAATGAAGGGGGGCAGAGATGCCAGGTGTGCAGGTGATGCCCTTGGGCTTAATCTGTGGCCTGACTTTTTTTGTCAGAGGGCTGGCGGTCTTTGTCATGGGCCTGGCTATCGTTCTCTCTCTCCCTCGCGGCCGTGAGATTCCCCTGGCCTGGCATCTCCGCCCCTTAGGCGCTTTTGCCCTGGTCCAATGCCTGACTGCCTGGCTGGGTGCTACCCAGGTTTGGGGACTGGCTGAGGGGCCAGTCATTGAGCACATGCGGATATGTCTTCGCCTTATCGCCGCGGCTTTCCTCCTCCGGTTTGGCTGTGGTGTCCTGGCGCAACGGGCCCAACAGCGCCTCTCCTGGCTGCAGTGGTTCCCCTTCCTGGCAGTTTTATGTGTGGGTTGTCTGACCGTTGGGCTTTGGGAAGCCAATGCATCTGACTGGAGCAACCGGGCCCGCTGGCTGGCGTTGGGCGTCCTCTATCTGCCAGGCGTGACGTTGGCTGCTATAGCTTTTTGGGGTCTCCATACTGAGATGAAAGCTATTGGCCTGCAGATGCCCGACCGGGATGCAAGGCTGGTAGCGGTGGCGTTCGCTGCGGAGGCTGCTGCTGTAGCCCTGATTGTGTTCCCAGCCAGCCTGCCGACGACCCAGCAGGGCATCACTTTCGGTCAACGCATCGCAGCATTAGGGGAAATGGCCCGGCCGCTGGCAGTCCTGATCCTGGCTGCGGGCATCGTGCGTTTCCTGCGCCTGTTTGATCTGGAATCGCAACAGCGATTGGAATCCCTGGAACACGAACGTCAGGAGGCACTCAAGAAAGCGGAGGAAGCTCAGATTCGCCTGATGCAAGAAGTCACGCGGTGGAGAGCGCAACTGGAGATGAAGGTTCAGCAAAGCGCAGAACGAACACCGGTAGATGAACAAGACGACCACTGGTATGAAAGCCTTCAGGCTATCGCGGTGGCCCGTGAACGTGAACGCATCAGCCAGGAGCTACACGATGGCATAGCGCAGCTTCTGGGGTATATTAACCTGCGCACTCAGGCAGCCCGGCGCGCCTTGCTGGCTGGCCGGACCTCAGAGGCGGCACTCACCTTGCAGCAAGTCGAACAGTTGACTCAGATCGCTCACGGTGAGATTCGAGAAGCTATCTTGGGGCTGCGGCTGGCGACCCCTTTGGACGGGGACATGGTGGTGACGCTTAGCGAGTATCTGGAGCATTTCCAGGGGCGCTGGGGAGTGACGGCGGAGCTGATCGTCGAGGATGCCGACGCGCTGGCATTGTCGCCTCTGGTCGAGATTCAAGTCCTGCGGGTGATTCAGGAAGCGCTGACCAACGTACGTAAGCACGCCCAGGCCCGGCACGTTGGGATCACGTTTAAGACGGAAGGCAATGTTGTGGCAGTAACCATTGAGGATGATGGAAAGGGGTTCGAGCCGAATGATGTGCGGCTGGGGCATTTTGGCCTACGTCTGATGCGGGAACGTTGTGAGAGCGTAGGAGGAAGCCTGCATGTGGAAAGCGTGATCGGACGAGGCACGCGTCTAGAGGCGCGATTCCCCCTGAACGTGCCTCCTGATGGAAAGGAGAAGGTGCAAAATGAAGCCGATCAATGTATTGGTTGTGGATGACCACGCTCTCTTTCGCCAGGGCTTGATCAACCTGTTACGAGATTTCAAGGAGATCCGAGTGATCGGCGAGGCTGCCGATGCGACCGAGGCGCTGTCCGCCGCCCGCCAGCTTCATCCTGACCTGGTTTTGATGGACATCCGGATGTCAGGGTGGACCGCTTTTGCTGCCACTCGACAGATCAAGCGGGAATTGCCTATGACCAAGGTCGTGATCTTGACCGCGTCTGAAGAAGAGAAAGACCTGTTCGAAGCCATCAAGGCCGGCGCAGAGGGGTACATCCTTAAAGATACACGAGTCGAGGACCTGGTGCGGATGTTGACTGGCGTCTCCTGTGGCGAGGCACCCATCTCTGGATTGATGGCGGCCAAAATGCTTAACGAGTTTGCCCGTCAGACACGAAGCAAATCTAGCGAAGCTAATTCCAATGAGTTGACGGAACGGGAACGAGAGGTGCTCGCGCTGGTGGCGAGGGGTGCCTCTAACCTGGACATATCTCAGCAGTTACACATCAGTGAGAACACGGTCAAAAAGCATCTGCGCAGCATTCTGGACAAGCTACACCTCGAGAACCGTGTTCAGGCGGCTATTTACGCGCTGCAGGAGGATTTGATCAGCGGGACACATCTGGAGTGAGAGAGCCTCTACCCTTTAAGCCAGGCATCGGCTTCCCTGGCCTGCCCTGGCCAGGCAGGCCAGCCGGTGCCTGGCTTAGTACGCGATTCACTTTAGCCTCTTCGTTGATGAAGTAATAGTTACACGGATCATACTCCTTGAGGGCCATCACTGATGGCCCTTTTTGGTACCCTCAGATGGTCACGCAGAGGCTGGCGGCACTTCGAGTAGGAGGTTATATTTGTCTGTAGTAGGAGACGTGTGTCCTGAAACGGCGATGCGAGAAGTGATTCATGTTCCTCCTGATTCATGAGATGCCTGAGCGAGGTTCAAGAAAGGAGGACAGTGCGATGGTGTCGCCAGAGGTCTTCCGGAGGTCCCCCTTTTTCGCCCCCGTGGAAGAGGCTCAACTCGTGCGCCTGGCTATGATCTCCGCCGAGGAGGCGTACGGGACGGGAGAGGTCATCTTCAACGAAGGTGCCCCCGCCGACAAGCTGTACCTGGTCGTCAGTGGGGCCATTGAACTGCGGATGCACATGGACGCCCTGGATCGGACCATCCCCGTGGAGATCATCGGGCCTGGTGAGGTCGTCGGGTGGTCCACCATGGTGGCACCCTACGAGTACACGGCCAGTGGCGAAGCGCGCACCCCCACCCGGGTAGTGGCAATCAACAGTGTGCTCTTGCGGCAGTTGGCGGAAGAAGATCACACGCTGGGATGCCATCTCTATCATCAAGTGGCGAGCGTAATCGCTCAGCGTCTGCACGATACGCGCTTACGGTTGGCCAGCCTGCTGCCGAGCCCTATCTAAGCTGATCAGGACCAGTGGTTACCCTGCCTGACCCGGGAAAGGCCAGTCACCGGGCTTTCTGTGACCCAGCGAGGAGGTGAAGGCCATGAAGGTTAAAGACGTGTTGCAAGCGAAAGGGAGCGAGATTCTCACGATCAGCGCTGATGCCTCTTTGCAAGAGGCGATCAGAGAGATGACGGAGCACGATGTCGGTTCGTTGCTGGTGAAGGACGCCTCTGGCATGCCACTGGGTCTGATCACTGAGCGGCGTATTATCCGTTATTGGGATCAGTATCCGGAGGCCACGGCTGCCACGCCCGTGCGGGAGGCGACGAACATCAATCCGATCATTGTTTTCCCCGATGACGACCTGGACTACGTGATGGGGGTGATGACTGAGAACCGGGTGCGTCATGTGCTGGTCGTGGCGGGCGAGGAGTTGGCGGGCATTGTGTCCATCGGTGACGTAGTGAAAGCCCAGTTGGACGACGTTCGCGTCGAGAATCGCTACTTACATGAGTTTATCACCTGCAAATATCCCGTTTGAGAGCCTGGCTGATTGCGCAGGCACATTTCCTTCCAGATCGCGTGGATCACGGTTAACACCCAATACGATGGGAAGGTTGTGCTTGCAGCTTCGGTGGCGGCTTAGTCAAGGAGGTGTTCAACAATGGAGCTTACGCGTCGGCAGTTCCTTAAAGTTTCGGCGGCGACCGCGGGCAGCTTGCTTTTGCCAGGCAAGGCGGCCTTGGCGGCTGGTAGCCATCTTTTCCCGCTGCACAAGAAGATCGGCGAGGCCCATACCATCTGTCCTTATTGCTCCGTCGGTTGCGGCCTGCTGATTGCCACCGATGAAAGTGGCCACATCATCAATTCGGAAGGCGATCCCGATCACATCATCAATCGCGGTGCGCTGGACCCGAAATCCATCGCGGTGCGCCAGCTCTCCACCAGTCCTCTACGTCTGCGCAAGGTGCTCTACCGCGCGCCTGGCTCAGCCACGTGGGAGGAGAAGTCATGGGACTGGGCCATCGAGGAGATCGCCAAACGCATCCAAAAGACCCGGGATGAGACCTTCGTGCGCACTGCCAAGGTGGCAGACAAGGACGTGACCGTTAACCGCACCGAGGGGATTGCCTGGCTGGGGGGCGCGGCTAACAACAACGAAGACTGTTACCTGGCAATCAAATTCGCCCGTGCCTTGGGGATGGTGTACGTCGAACACCAGGCGCGGATATGACACTCCGCCACGGTGGCCGGTCTCGGCCCCACGTTTGGCCGCGGTGCCATGACCAACGACTGGGTTGACCTTAAGAATAGCGATTGCGTCCTGGTCATCGGCGGCAATCCGGCGGAGAACCATCCCGCCTCGATTCGTTGGATCAATAAGGCCCGCGAGCACGGTGCAAAACTCATTGCAGTGGACCCACGCTTCAACCGCACCGCCGCCACCGCAGACCTCTACGCGCCATTGCGCTCCGGCACCGACATCGTTTTCCTGGGCGGGCTGATCAACTATGTCCTCGAGAACAGGCTTTACAACGAAGAGTACGTCAAGTATTACACCAACGCGCTGACCCTGATCCACCCGGACTTTAAAGGTCCGGCCGACCTCGACGGCTACTTCTCCGGCTTTAACCCGGAGAAAAAGACCTACGATAGTGCAACCTGGCAGTACCAGACCGAGAAACAAAAGATCGTCGGTGCCGACGGCAAAGAGGTTGAGGTCACGGTTATCAAGCGCGCCGAGAGCCTGGACGAACCCAACACGGTCTTCGCCCACCTGAAGCGCCACTTTGCGCGCTACACACCGGAGATGGTCGAACGGGTCTGCGGCACCCCCAAGGAGAAATTCCTGGAAGTCGCCAAACTCTTCTGCGCCACCGGCGCGCCTGACAAGTCCGGCACCATCCTCTATGCCATGGGCCAGACGCAGCATACCGTTGGCACGCAGAACGTGCGCGCGATGGCCATCCTCCAGCTTTTGCTGGGCAACATCGGCGTCCCCGGTGGTGGGGTGAACGCACTGCGTGGTGAGTCCAACGTGCAGGGCTCGACCGACATGGCCCTCCTCTTTCACGACCTGCCAGGCTATCTGGGCCTGCCCACCGACAAGCATCCTGACCTGGCAGCCTACACCGCCAAGTTCGACACTACCTCCTACTGGGTTAATGGGCCGCGCTTTTTCACCACCCTGATGAAGGCCTGGTTTGGCCCTGCCGCGAGCAAGGAGAACGATTTCGCCTACGAGTACCTGCCCAAAGCCAGCGGCAACTATTCGTGGATCCCGCTCTTCGAGGCGATGTACGCCGGCACGATCAAAGGGCTGATCTGCATGGGCCAGAACCCGGCGGTGTCTGGCCCCAACGCGCGCCTCGAACGGAAAGCGCTGGCGAATCTCGATTGGCTGGTAGTGATGGACCTGTTCGAGACTGAAACCGCGACCTTCTGGCGTGCGCCCGGCGTTAACCCCAAGGATGTCAAGACCGAGGTGTTCCTCCTGCCGGCAGCGGACGCTGTGGAAAAGGCAGGCAGCATCGTCACCAGCGGTCGTCGCATCCAGTGGCGGCCCAAAGTCGCTACGCCGCCTGGTGACGCAAGAGAGGACATCTGGATTCTCGATCGCCTGGTGAAGGCCCTCAAGGCGCTCTACCAAGATTCCACCGACGCCAAAGATCGCCCAATCCTGGACCTGGCCTGGGATTACGGCGACCCGCCGGATCCGGAAGCCATCGCACGCGAGATCAACGGCTACGCGCTGGAGGACGTCGTGGACAAGGATGGCAAAGTGCTGGTGGAGAAAGGCAAGGTCATCCCCGGCTTTGCTACCATCGCCACAGCCGCGAATCCGGAGGCGATCGCCTGCGGCAATTGGATCTACAGCGGTTATTTTGCCCCGGCCGACGATGGCGAGGGCAACAAGATGCCAGCAGCCAAGCGGCGCGGGCAAAAAGATCCCGGTGAGCTGGGCATGTATCCCTTCTGGGGCTGGGCGTGGCCGGCGAATCGCCACATCCTGTATAACCGCGCCTCCGCGCGGCCTGACGGCACGCCCTGGGCCGAGAACAAGAAGCTCATCTGGTGGGACCCGAATGCCGACACGGGCACCAAGGACACCCAGGGGAATCCGATCCTGGGCAAGTGGGTGGGGTACGATGTGCCTGACTTTGCCCCGACCAAAGCCCCGGACGCCAAGGCCAACCCCGCCGGCAAAGGCCTGGCCGCCCAGGCGGGCACCGACCCCTTCATCATGAAAGCGGACGGCAAGGGGTGGCTCTTCGCTCCGAAGGGCCTCAACGAGGGGCCGCTGCCGGAGCACTATGAGCCGCTCGAATCGCCAATTGCCAACCCGCTCTCTAAAGTGCAGGTGAACCCGGTCGTTAAAGTCTGGAGCACCGACCAGGACCAGGAGATCGGCGACAAGGTCGGCACGTTTGACCAGTTCCCCATCATCTGCACCACCTTCCGGCTGACCGAACACTGGCAGGCCGGGGCGATGAGCCGCAATCTGCCATGGTTGGTGGAAGCGCAGCCGGAGATGTTCGTGGAGATCGGCAAGGAGCTGGCGGCGGAGAAGGGGATCAAGAGCGGTGATCGCGTCGTCGTCACCTCGGCGCGCGGAGAAATCCAGGCTGTGGCCGTCGTCACTGCGCGCTGGAAGCCGCTGACCATTGACGGCAAGAAGATGCATCAGATCGGCATGCCGTGGCATTACGGCTGGCAGGGGCTGGCCACCGGCGACGTGGCCAACGACCTGACGCCCCACGTCGGTGACGGCAACACGATGATTCCGGAGTACAAGGCGTTCCTGGTGGACGTAAAGAAGGCGTAGCAGGTTTCAGGTCTCAAGTCGCAGGTCTCAGGCTTCAGGCTTGAACCTATGGCTTGCGGCTTGCAACCTGCTAGCCAAAGGAGTGATAATCATGAGCAAGTATGGAATGCTCATTGACGCAACTTTATGCATCGGTTGTAGAGGGTGTTCCGTTGCCTGCAAGCAGTGGAACGAGTTACCAGCCGTAGCTACTCGCAATCGCGGCACCTATCAGAATCCGCCCACGCTGTCGGCCAGCACCTGGACAAATATAGAATACCGCGAGATCGAAACGGGCGACCAGGTATCATGGGTGTTTCTCAAGCGAGCCTGTATGCATTGTGAGCATCCAGCCTGCGCTTCGGCTTGCCCGGTGGGGGCGCTGCGCAAGACGGCCGAGGGGCCGGTGATGTACGATGATCGAAAATGCATCGGTTGTCGCTATTGTATGATCGCCTGTCCTTTTGGGATTCCCACCTTCCAGTGGGACAAGGGCCTGCTGGCCCAACCACTGATCCGCAAGTGCAAATTCTGCTTCGACCGGGTCAGCCAGGGCATTCCGCCCGCCTGTGCGAAGACGTGCCCGTCTGGGGCCATTCTTTTTGGCGAGCGGGATAAATTGATCGCTGAGGCGGAAGCGCGAATCGCCAGCAACCCGGCCAAGTACGTGAATCACGTATACGGCAAAGAAGAGGCCGGGGGCACCGCGATCCTCTACCTCTCCGCTGTCCCCTTCGAGCAACTCGGCCTGCCCAAACTGAGCCCTGAGCCGGTGCCGGCCCTCAGCGAGACGGTAATGGGTGGGACCGTCCCGTTTGCCCTCGCGTGGGCGGCCGTCCTGGCCGGGATCTATGCGGTCGTGAGATTCCGGGAACGCGGTAAAACCACAGAACCCGAGGAGAAGGAGGTCTCGCGATGATGAGACAACTTAACCTGGCCCGACAACGCCTCTCACCTACTGGGATCATCCTGGGCGTGCTGATCGTCATCGGGCTGGCCGTGGCGATAAACCGCTACCTCAACGGCCTGGGCGCGATCAGCAATCTGAGCGACGCCTATCCGTGGGGCTTGTGGATCAGCTTCGACATCCTGTGTGGCGTGGCCCTGGCAGCCGGCGCCTTCACCACAGCCGGAGCCGTCTACATCCTGGGCGCTGAACGTTTTCGGCCCATTCTCCGTCCGGCGATCCTCACCGGGTTTCTCGGTTACCTGCTCGTCATCGTTGCCTTGCTGGTAGACCTGGGACGGCCGGAGCGCATCTGGCACCTACTTATTTACTGGAATCCCCACTCGGTCATGTTCGAGGTGGGCTGGTGTGTGATGCTCTACACTGCTGTGCTGGCGCTAGAGTTCAGCCCGCTGGTGTTCGAGCGCTTTGGATGGAGGACGCCACTGCGACTGATCCACGCCATCACGATCCCGCTGGTCATTGCTGGGGTCGTGCTCTCCACGCTGCACCAGTCGTCGCTGGGCTCCCTGTTCCTCATCGTGCCAGAGCGGCTTTACCCCCTGTGGTACTCAGCCCTCTTGCCGGTCTTCTTCTTCACGTCAGCCGCGGCCGTGGGGCCGGCAATGGTGATCGTCGAGTCCACGATCAGCTCGCGAGCATTCAAACGTGAGTTAGAACTCGACATTCTGGGCAGCCTCTCTAAGGCGATCCCGTATATCCTGGGCCTCTACCTGATCCTGAAGATCGGGGACCTGATCGTGGCTGGCGAGTTGGGGTTGCTCTTCGCCGGGCGGATCGAGACTCTTCTGTTTTGGGTGGAGATCCTCGGCGGCGTGGTTGCGCCCATGATCCTGTTCTCTTTGACCTCGACGCGGCAGAGCGCCTCGCGGCTCTTCTGGTCAGCCGTGTTGGTTGTTGCCGGCGTGGTGCTCAACCGCTTTAATGTGAGCCTGTTCTGGCTGGTGCGGCCAGCGGAGGCCTGGTATTTCCCGCATTGGATGGAGTTCGCCATCACGCTGGCGATCCTTTCTGGCGGCGTGGTGGCCTATTGGCTGGTGGCGCGCTTTCTGCCGCTGTTCGTGGAGGAGCAACACACCCCCAGTCCGGCAGGGGGATAAGGAGACAAGGGGACGCAAGGGCGCTCAGCGCTCAAACCGCGGACTCCCAGCGGGCGATGGGGTTGCCTCCAGCCAATGGGAGACGCAGGGGCGGGAAAACAAAGAGCGCGAAGGACGCGAGAGTGTAAAAGGGCAAGGGACTTGTCAGCCCTTGCCCTTTGTTGCGTTATGGGGTATAACCGGAGTGCGACTGATCTTTTATCAAGCGAGGTGATGGTGTATGGAGATCATGATTGTCGAGCGTGAACAGGTGCTATCGCTGGTTCAAGAACTCCTGGCGCAGTTGGCGCCAGGCGAGAAGGTAGAGGTCGCCCGATATGACGGTACCCTCATCCTCCGGCGGGAAAGAAGCATAGACCCAGAGATGATGGAAAGGGTGAAGAAGGTATCCGAAAGGTACCATGACGTCTTCCAAAGATTGGCCGAGTCGTGAAATGGTGAAGTACCTGACCGTCGAAGAGGTCATTGCCATTCATGACCATGCTATTCGGGAGTTTGGCGGCTCCCCTGAGATCGCCAGTGTGGCACGTCTGGAGTTGGCTGTGGCCACACCACGACAGACAATGTTCGGCCAGGACCTCTACCCAGACTTGTTCTCCAAAGCGGCTATCTTGATCTATCTGCTCATCAAGAATCATCCTTTCGTGGACGGCAACAAGCGAACAGGGCTCTTCGCCCTGTTCGAGTTCCTGGAAAGGAACGGCCGCACCATCACGGTGCCCAGCGACGAACTCTACCAGTTCACCATGGGCATCGCTACGTCAGCACTGGACAAGGAGCAGATCGAGGAATGGCTAAGGACGCACACGGTTCCTATGCCGTAAGTGATGATCTCATCTGTTGGGTGGGCTTATCCCGCTAGTCGGAATCTACGTCATGACTAACACGGAAGCGAGCGATGGACAGTTACGAGGCGATCTTACAAGGGTTGCGCCAGGCAACCGAGAAGTGGCCGGAGTTGAGCGAGACGATCCACCTCTATACAGAGCTGCTCGAGGCTCAGGCCCAGGTCAACGTCCCGCTGCCTACGCTGACCCTGTCTGACGAAGCGGCCACGGCTCGTCTCCAGGAGGGGATCCCCCTCCTGGCGCCGGAGGAACTGGCGGTAGACACCGAGGTATTACACCGGCTCTGTTTCCAAATCGGCTTCACCACAGCCATGCACCGCCGTGAACTGGTCAAACCCCTGGCCCGGATTCATGCCGGCTGCACGAGAGACGATACCCCATCGAGGCCCTCATCGTGGAGTATCTGCGCGAGGGCCGCGTTCAGCAGGGTGAGGAAGCCGGGCTCGATAATAACCTCCTCGCTTTTATTTTAAACAATGCCTTGCGGCCCTTCCTGCGCGCCCAGGCGGAAGCCCTTGCGCCGGAGTTTAACGATGATGAGTGGTACCGAGGCTACTGTCCGGTCTGTGGTGGTGAGCCGGATTTTGCGGCCCTGGAAAAGGAGAGCGGGGCACGCCGTTTGCTCTGCTCCCGCTGCGACACGGAATGGCACTACCGGCGTATCGGATGCCCCTTCTGCGGAGAGGAGGCCGACGTGGCCTACTACCCCAGCGACGACAATGTCTATCGCCTCTACGTGTGCGACGCGTGTCGCGGCTATCTCAAGACGGTGGATCAACGTCAACTCGCCGAGCCGCGCCCTCTGCCGGTCGAGCGCATCCTGACGATCCCCATGGACATCGCTGCACAGGATGCTGGCTACCTGCGGGGCTAACATCTTCACTTCCGGTCGTTTTCGTTCCTCGCAGGGTGAGATTCCCTTCGTATTCGCTCAGGGCAGGCCTTGTCGCTCTGCTCCCATCGTTGCACTCGGAGAACAGCTCAAGGCGCAGCGAGCACTGCGCCGGTTTGGGCTTGTTTGCTTGCTGGGAAGCGGGTATAATCCTTGTGTAGCCTTCGTGGGGATCCGAAAGGGAGAGTGCATGGCCTACGACATCGCCGCCAAAGTGCTGATCGAGAAGTGCCGTGGCGAGATCCTACGGCGCTTCCTGGGCATCCCAGTCACCGAGAGCACGCTGCTGGAGGATGTGCCGCAGGAGACTACCAGCCTGCGGCGCAGTGACTTCCCCCTCCTGGTGACTGAGGAAGGGGGGCGGCAGCGCCTGGTGTTGATCGAGATCCAGAGCCGCTGGGAGCACAACTTCCCCCTGCGGCTGTTGGAGTATCGCTGCCGGCACAAGCTGAAGCACGAGGTAGAGGTGCTTTCATGCGTGTTGTTGCTGCGCCCATCGGCCGCGGCGGCGGACCGCTATACCGATACCGAGGTAGATTACCGGTATCGGCTGGTGCGGGTGTACGAAGAGGATGCGGCGAAGGTGGTGGCGGAGCCGGCGGTGTGCCTGTTGCCGCTGGTGCCGCTGATGCGGCAGGGGGTGGAGCTGACCGAGGTGGCCGACCGGCTGCTCTACGAGAGCGCGCTGCCGCGAGGTGACAAGGCGGAGATGCTGACAGCGTTAGCGATTATGGCGGGGTTAGTGTCCGACCGGTTGCCCGGAGAGCTGATTGCGAGAAGGAGGGACTTGATGATCGAGTCGGTGACTTATGAATTGATTAAACAGGAGGGCCGGCAAGAAGGCCGACAAGAGGGCCGGCAGGAGGG
>DAOUAJ010000140.1:0-10091 GCA_034433615.1 Anaerolineae bacterium
CCCCCTCCCCCTCTCCCAACCTTGGGAGAGAGGGAGGGGGGCGCAGGGGGGAGGGGGTGAAGGCAGCACACAACTGTTCAAAGGCCACCACGTCCGACCAGGCCCGGCGGGGGTCCAGACCCACCTGATCTTCGGTAATGAACAGCAGGTCGGGGTCAGGCAGGGCGCGGCGCAGGTGGGTGAGCAGGTGGCTGAGATGGCGGCGGGCAGCGGATTCCGGGATGTCGGGCCAGAAAAGGAAGCAGAGCTGCTCACGGGGGACCGGTTGCAGCCGGGCTGCCAGGCGGTAGAGCAGGCCGCGGGTTTGGCGGCGAGGGATGGAGAGGGGGCGGCCGGCCCATTCCACCCGCGGCGGGCCCAGCAGGTAGACCCGCAAAGAGGAGCTTCCATATACGAGTTCGCGGCCATCCTTGCACAATCGAATTGTTCTCCTATACTCAGGAGTATCCAGGAGAAGAAGGGTTCTCCGGCGTTGCCACGTCGAGGGCCTCGGCTGGCTGGCCTTCCTCGTGTCCATCACTCTCTGGCGGGAGTGGCGCTTTCCCTGCCAGCGCGGGGTTGACGACCAGCCGATCACGTTCTTCCGGGTTGAGCGCCCGAAAGGCGGCCGCGAAGCGACGCAACTGGGGCAGGCTCCTGGCCAGCAGACCGTGCAACGTGCGCACCACAATGATCGAGAAGGGGTCGGAGGATGAGACAGGATGGACGCGCAGAGCTGCGCCCGTCTGTCGGTTGATCCATTTGCTCATGGTGTGGGGCACGGCCGCCAGATCAATGCTCACCAGGGTGTTTAGGCTGGATTCTGTCTCCTCCAGGCCGATGAAGGGACGGGCGCGCAGGCATAGATCGTCTAACCGCCAGCCGGTATCCGTTTGTGCGCTATCCTGACCCTGCTGCTGAGCCAGACGCAGCAGCGAAGATTCTACGCTGGCACCGGGCGGCAGATAGGGCTGGGAGACCACCGCTGCATAACGGGCGATGGCGCTCGAGATCGCCTCCGTGAGCGGGGTACGGGTACCCGTGCCGTCGGTCCAGCTCAGCGCTGGACGATGCTCCAGTTGGAACAGCGTGGGCTCGGCCACTATCCCTTCTACCGTGTCTCGCCATGCCACATCCAGTTCATCGGGCGAGCTGTTACCGTTAGCCCACAAGCGAGGGGAGATACCGCCACTGACCCACCGTCGGGCCCTGGCCCAGATGCCGTCGTAGATGGCGTTATCCAGGACAGCGGTGCGTACGAAGGAAGAGTCCGCGGTCATGGGGCGGGCCAGCAGTGTGGCCAGTTGAACCCGCTCGGATTCGAGTTCGGCCAGCGCGCGTTGCAGATAGCCCACGCGCTCTTGCACTTTCTCGTACAAGGCCACGTGCGCCTTGACAGTCAGATCGTAGATCAGGTCATTCAGGTCGCGGTTGATGGTGGCCGCTTTCACCTCTACCAGACGATTTACCAGCCGATTGAGCTGACGGCGGGTCAGCATCAGTGCGCCAGCAGTGGTGACGCCGCTCAACAGCACGGCTCCGACGAGCAACCGCACGAGGCCGGCCACCTGAAAATCGCCGGGACCTGTGCCCGCGGCGCGTACAGCGAAGGTAGCGGCGATCAGGCTAAGCACCAGCAAGGCCAGATAGGCCCAGCCGGGGTGGTTCTGGAGCAGGCTCCATCGCTCCATCGTGCGGATCAGGCGGTCGGCCTGAGCTGAGTCACTACGATGACGCAGGCTGGGCGGGATGGCCAACTGGCTGCGTTGTGCCGAAAGCCCTACACTCTCCTGGCGCACCCAGTCAGCAACCTTCTCGGCGCAATGCAGTGCCATCCGCAACCCACCGCGGCCGCCCTCACGCACCAGATCCAGAAGAAAGCGATCCATCTGGGCCAGCAGATGATTGACAGCCGTCACCCCGACGAGCACCCTGGCCTGACCGTCAGGGCGGGCAGGCTGTCCGGGCGCAGGTGTGCCAGCGGTGGCTAACTCGGCCCCCTCTGTGGCTTCCTCTTCTCCCTTCACCCTAACGGGTACCAGTTCGTCGTTCACCTCTGGTGGTGGCATCACTCCGGCCCTCACCAGGAGTTCCTGTCGCCAGCGAGGCAGACGCGATCCTTCTAACTGGGCGAAGTGTTGCTGGATAGCCTCTACCCGCGCCGCCATCCCCAGGCCCTCGGTTCCGCTGAGGGGAGGCTGCAACTCGCTGGGGCGCAGGTGGATAGGGACGAAGGGACCAGCCGACGCGTCAGGATAAGTGCGGGCAGCTTCCGCACCGAGCACCATGTGCCTGCTGTCAATGAGCGCCTGTTCCAATTGCACCACAGAGAGCAGACCCCGCCCCAACGTGCGGGCCAGCTCCTCAATATGTTGAGATTGTTCGGGCAACAGCGGTGCCAAAAACAGATCGCGCAAGAGCTGCAAGCGCACCTGATCTCGGCTGCGAGCGCGCATCAGTTCGACCGGGACGTAGATTGAGGCCGCCCCCAGGCTGCTGTAACTGTCCATCTCTTGCAACGTAGGCAAGTCAGGGGCCAGCCGCTCGCTGAGGAAGCGATCCGCATCGGACAACAGGAAAGCCTCCAGCGCGTTGCCCACCATGGTGATGATCTCGCCCTCGCCCTCCGCCATGGTACCGCCCACCTTCTCGCGCCCAATCAGGTAGCGATAGTCCAGTGGATGCGTGCCCAGAGCTTCCAACCACTGGCTGGACGGAAGTATGGCGCGCACGGCCGTCTGCTGCTCGTTATCCGCAGACTCCAGGATGGTCATCTCTTGGAGGGCCAGGTGAATGCTGGCCAGCTCATACAGCCTGTCTGGTGGCGCGGCGAAGGAATCGGCCTGGAACAGGCCGATGATCTCGATAGGGGTGTAATTCCCCACCGCCTGCCGGATCATAGCAGCCAGCGGCCAGATCAGGATCGAAGTGACATCCTCCGCCAGAGAGGCCAGCACATAGACAGTGAGCCTGGAGATCTCGGCGGTAGGCTCGCCGCGGTCAATGCGCGCCTGGTCCATAATCCAGATCAATTGCTGGGTGATCGCCGATTCGTGGGCAGCCAGAGTGTGCAACAGCGCTTTGCGGACAGTGGAAGTGGCATCACCTTCTCGGAATCGGGTGCAAGCTGCTGGCAAGCCGGCAGGCGGTGCAAACACCTCCAGGATGTCCACATTGTCGCGCAGCCGTTGGTACGTCTCCTCGCGCCAGGCGCGGCTGTGTTGCGCCTCCTGGCGGGGCATATCGGACAACGCGTGCCAGGGGGTCTCGGCGAACGTCGGCGTGTCCCAGCGTCCGGGGCGCGGCCGGGCGATGGTGATCTGGCCCGTGTCGTCCGGCATGACCAGGGCGAAGCTTACTGTATGATGAATTGGTGTCAGATTCGGGATGATTAACGTGCGGCGTTCATCGGCCAGGCGCAGGCGAGGCCAGAGGTGCGCCAGCGTGCGGCACCCCCATCCCCCCAGGCCGATGAGTGCTGCCCGGCTGCCTTTAGCCGCCCCCATCATCACTCTCCTTCCCAGATCAACCTACCGGCTCGGTCAGGACGATTTCGGGCAGGTCTTGCCACTCCGCCTGCAGGTGGATAGGACTGCGTTCCAGAAACTCCCGATAATGGCGCTGCAACGTGTCCATGTTCTCAACGTACATGATGGGCAGGCCGTGGCTGATCTTGCAGGCTTCGATGCGGAGCGGATCGCCGGTGGAAACGCGCTCAAACTCACTATAGTCGCGCAGCAGGTCATCGTACAATCTCATATGGCGGATGTCGTCGTCCACACCCACCAGGATGGTCTGCTCCAGGTCTTGCTCATCCAGGCCACCTCGGTCGAGGTCATAACGCCAGAAGGGGTGACAGCGGGCGAAGAGTTGCTTGACCCGTTCCTGTAACATCGTGCGGTTGGTGGCCAGGATGCGGGCGAAGTGGAATTCCTCAGGCTGGATGGAGACATCCACCACCTCATAACGGCTATGGTTCAACAGCCGATCGCGGATGTCAAACCAGGTGAGCGGTTGATCCTCGTTCTCGGGAAGATGGGAGATCAACTTGAGGGATTTAGTGTACGTTGTCTCACCAAAACCCCGCTGCTCGCTGGTCTCGATCTCGACCCGAAAGATCAAGGGGTCCTCGGCCAACTGGTTAAGCGAATCTTCCAGGCGATGGACCAGGATGCGATCCCAGTTGCGACGCTCGAAGTCGTTGGCGATGTAACGGTCGTCCACCGCCTCGCTGGTGAGCGCGTAGGCATTCTCCCAGGTGGTGCGTTCGCCCAGCCGGAAGAAGAAGCTCAGCGGCTCGACGATCCCCTTCTCCCGCGCGGTCTCCATGTCGCCGATGCGGTTCTCGATCTCCCAGCGCAGTTGCTCCGTCACGGGGGCCAGCCGACTCCACACGTCATGCAAGGTTTGCACACGGGTGCGGGCGCGGCTTAATCGTCCCATCTGCTCGCTGAGCACAGCCCGCTCACGGCGAGTAGCCCGCTTGAGGTTATCCACGAACAGCATGTCGAAAGGCCAGAAGCTGAGAAGATTGACGATCAGTGGGTCCCGCACCCGGGCCAGGTTGAGCTCTAATGCCTCGATGCGGCGGGTCAGGTCGTTCTCGTCTTCGCGCGCCTGCTCACGCTGCGCCAGCAATAACTGATTTAAGGTATCCACGAAGTGGTGAGCACCGTGCAGGCCGTGACGGCGAGCCACCTGGTGAATCTGGTCACGCAAGTCCTCCAGTAAGCGATCGTAGGCCGCCTCACTCCACAGCGGAATGGCTCCCTCGCCCTCCTGCTCCCATTCCCCTTCGACCTCCTCAACCTCTTCCTCATCCTCGACCTCTTCCTCTGGCACCGCAGGAAGGGGCGTTGTTGCCGTCTGTCTCTGCCGGCGGCCCATCACCGTGTCCCGCACGAACATGATCACTGATTGGGCCTCGGCCGCGATCTCGTTCCTGGCCTCGGGCTCCAGTTCGCGCAGCAGGCCCAGCTCCAGCAGACGTTCGGCGTACTTGAGGGCGCAATACTCCAACATGCGCTCCTTGGGCACCACCAGGGCGGATGTGGCAAAGGAGCTAAAGGCCAGCATGCTGGTCCCGCGGCGATACCGCTCCTGGGAGATGTTGACATCGTACGACCAGATACGGGAGCCGATGTGAGACACCGATTCCAGAAAGATCTGGTGGGCCATCATCTGTTTGACATCGTCCAGCGTGTCCAGCACTTCGCCAGCAATGTTGCGGCGCTCGACCAGGTAGATGCGATCGAAGGGGCGGCTGACCGTGATGGGGTCCTCGCCTGGATACTGGACGGTGAAATCGTAGCCGCCCTGGAAAGCGTCCAGCTCTTTCAGGGCCGCGTAGGTGTTGGCCTGGATGCGCCGCTTCTGCAAGTCGCTATCCAGCTCCTCGATGAAAAGCGAGGGCATGCCCAGGATGCCGGTGATGATAGCCTGCTCACCGAACAGGTGGCGGAGCTTGTGAGCTACGTCCAGGAAGATGCCGCTGCCGGTACCACCGCAGAGCGAGGTCACGATGTAGATGTGGCGGATGCCGCCCTCCCGGATGACCGGGTAGCCACGGTTCTCCGTCTCCTCGATGGTGGCGACGGCGGCCATACGGTTCAGCTTGGGCTCAAGCTGGCTCCAGAAGGTGCGGTAACGGCGGAAAAAGGAGAGCCGGCCGACGCAACGGATCTGTCGAGCGCCGCTGTGAATCTGCCCCAAGGGGACCAACTCCGGCGGCCAGTCCCACCACGCCTGGATGGTCGGGTGATTCTCCAGATGGCGCAGGACCTGCGTGGCGTTGTAACCACCAATGTAAGCGTATTCGTGCCGATGCAAGTACTCCTGGCCGGGCAGATTGGCCCAGGGCATGGTGTCAATGCCCAAAAGCTGAATGATGCCCGGGATCTCCTCCGCCGGGCCCAACCCCCATGCCTCACGCAACCGTCGCTTGAAGAAGCGGAGCACGTCAATGCCCGTACCACCCAACCCTAGTATCAGGGTAGGACGCAGCGTGGGTTTGGTGGAAAGATCACCGTTGGTTGAAATTCGTATTGGCCCTGCCATCGAACGCCCCCTCGCTCGCTTAGCAGGTAACAGATAGCAGGTAACAGGTAACACTTGCTACCAACTATCAGCTACCAGCTACTTGCTACCTGCGACCTGTGACCTGCGACCTGCCTATCCCTCATCCATGTAGCGGAAGTAGAATTTATCTCCGTTCTCGCCCAGCCGGACACGGAAACGGCTGCCTGGGCTGAGCACATGCCCCGCCTCGCCCACCAGATGCCAGCGGCCGCTTTCTGGGCGCCAGTAAGCCACACGGGCCTGGGTGGGAGCTGCAGGGTTGGGACGCACCACCGCTCGCCAATTGGCCCGGGTCGAAAGGCCAGTCGCCCGCTGCTCGAGACCCACAATCGCCAAGGCTCGCGCCCGATCCGGCTGCTTGCTGCTGAATCCGATGCCGTTGCGCCCCATCACCAGGTACAGAGGGCGGTTGCGCGGCACGGCCACCGTCTCACCGGAGGCATCAGACATGATGACGCCACCCTCCCTGGGTGCGGCCGGCCGTAGCTTCAACGCTGTGTTGATGAGCACCAGCAAGACTAGCCAGCCCACGAAGCCGGTGAGCCGTATCGGCGGCAACGGCCAGAACCAGGTGCGCAGGAAAGCGCCGATGGGAGACAGACGGCGTGCCCAAACCTGCCCGCTGGTCAATTGACGCACCGTAAAGCTGATCCTGGCCGGGCGCACGACCACGTCGTCACCGGCCCGCAAAATGATGGTGCCCTGATACAGCCCGGCGGGCACGCTCCCCTCGCTGCTGATGAGCAGCGGCATACGGTAACCGTCGCCATCCTGCTGGATGACGCCCGTGCGCACCGTTAATGCGCCCGCCGCCTGCACGTTCCCACCGGAGTGACGCACGTCGGCGAGAGCCACGTCAACGCGCGGTGGGGTATCCAAAAGGGTCAGGTGCATATGGATGGGCAGGCTGGCCGGCTGAGTCAGGTCGGCCACATCGCCAAAATCCAGCACATCGCCGCTGAGTGACAACACCAGCTCCGGCTGCGGCACGTTGAACACCACCTGCACCCGACGCGGCTCAATGGAAAGGCCGGACGGCGAGGAGAAGACAATCTCCCCCTGGTAAACGCCCGCCGGCGGTCGAGCGATGGCGGCCAATTGCACCGGAAGCACGTAAGTACGCCGGCTATCACCTTGGGGAATGGGCTGGCCTACCAACACCGTGAAGTGGCTGGCGTCCACCGCCTGCCCGCCCGTCGTCAGATTCGTGAGCGTGCCCTCGACCTCCGAAGCTGTGCCCTCAGTAAACTCGGCAGTGATTCTAAACTCGTGAGGCTCACGCGGCTGCCGGATCTCCCCCAAGTCAACCGAGTTCGGCATGGTCAGCCGGATCTCCGGCTGCGGAATATTGAACTTGAGCGGCACGGTAGACGGCTGCACGTCCAGGTCTTTGCCGGCGTTGAAAGTAATCGTGCCCGTATAGCGACCAGGTGCCAGTTGGTCAAAGCCGCTCAAGGTGAGCAATGATTTGTAGCGGTTGCCGCTCTCGTGGGTCGGGCGGGCCAGGCTCAAGGTCAGGCGGCCGGGGCGCACGCCCGGCGTATCCGATTGGATCTCTACAGTGGCCTTAAGCTGGAACGACTGTTCCGTGTAGGCGGCCAGCGTCAGCTCGCGTTCCACCGTGTCCTGGTAGAGCGGCACGTTCCCCAGGTCGAGGATCGCGGGCAGCGACTCCAAACGCAACGCGTCGCGCATGGACAGCCCACCCTCGGCGAAGTCGTTATAAACCACGCCACTGGCCATCTTGGCCGATGCAAGAAACAGCACTCGATAGCGCCGCCCCTGCACGGGCGTGAAGCTCTGATTCTCACACACGCCAGCGGTGCAGGGGACGTTGACCCGGGTGACCTCGCCAGTGTTCAGGTCCTGCAAGATCGCCTCGACCTGAGCCTCGGCAGGTGGTTCGGTTCCCTCAAAGTGGGCGCGCAGGCGCAGCTTGCCCCCCTCCACCAGCCCATCGGAACGTTCACTGGGGCTGTCGGCGACCAGCGCCGGGAACTCACCTGCCTCCAGAACGAACTCCTTCTGTAGCCGCAGCGGGGTCACCTGATCGCCGATCTGGATCTGCACCCGTGAGCGTTGGTCCGGCTGTGTCCCTGGCTGTGGCGGCACGATCGCCCAATAGAGACTGCCGTCCTTCGTCAGCCCCGCTGTGGTTAACGGGTACTGCACGCCCCCTGGCCTGACGGCCAGAGCTTGCCCTGAGTCTGCCGAAGGGACAGGCTCTACGCGGGCCTGAAGCGGCAGACCGGTCATGAGGACCCCGTCACGCTGCACCGTCGCGCCCAGGAACACGGACTTGCCGATGGGATAATAACGCGGCGTGGCCGTAGAGTCAGCGCCAGGGGCCGGATGGGGGTAGACCAGGTCAATGGTCGTGACCGACTCGGCGACGACCAAGCCGCTGCCACCGGCGGCCTGCTGGGCGCGGGCGACCCACTCCCCCGCCAGCGGGCTATTGTGCGAGATGGTGACCATCTCGTAATGTTGATCGGTGATCCGACTGACGGTCGCACCGTTGCTCAACTGATTCGTACCCAGGATGGACGTTCCGTTATGGGTGAGATCGGCAAAGGCGGCGGCAGATTCTTTTGTCTTGGGCAAGACCAGGCTGAGCGAGGTGACACCCTGCTCTTCGCTGGTCTTAGCCGTGCCCACCTGCCCACCCACCAGGTCAAGGATGTCCACGTACCGATCGCGCTGGATGTACGAATAAATGGTGGCGTAGGCGCGCAGGAGGCCGGACGGGTTGTCCACCTGCTGGACAACGCTCTGGGTGTCCAGGACCATACGTTCCGCCACCTTAGGATCCGTGTCCTCGCCCAGCAGGATGGGGAAGATAGGAATGCCCGCTTGGCCCAACTCCGAGATGACCTGGAACAGTTCCGGCCGTTGCTCGGGTGGGTAAGGGCGGCCATCGGTCAGGAAGACGATGAACTGGCGGTTCTCTCCTCGATTGCGGCGCAGGATGTCCTGGGCCATGCGCAACCCCAGCCGGATGTCAGTCAGCCGCTCCATAGGATCGGCCGGCTCGGTAGGCTGCACGATGGCAGCCTTGAGTTGATCGCGAGAGGCCTGGTCAGAGATGATGTCGAAGCCGCCCTGAGCCGCAGCCCCATAGCCGGTGGGGGTGGTGTGGAACGAGATGACGGCGATGCGGTCCCCCGGCCGCGCCAGATCAATGAACAAGCGGGCGGCGCTGTGGCGCAGCCCGTCAGGATCATTCGGTGGTCGCGTGCCATCTGCCCAGCGGTCACTCATGCTGCCCGAGTCGTCAACCAGCAGAACCACGTCCAGGAAGCCGGAAGTGGTCGCTTGAGCAATAGACTGAGCTGACGCGCGCGCACCTGGCAGAAGTAAAGCCACCGCCAGGACGATCATGATCCATATGCGACTACGCATAGGCGTCATCTCGTCTACACCTCAAAACGTGATGCGTAAAGCGTAATGCGTGAGGGGATTCCGACGAACCCCAAACCAGATGCACGGCGAATTTCGCGCTATGACTTTACAGAATTATAGCAGTGCTGAGGGATTACCGCACGCTGAAAATCGCCCGAATGGGATACGACTGTCAGACGCGGGGTGAGCGCAAGGCTCTTGAGCATGAATGATCGGGTGGCATATCTAGGCAGATTGCCGCGGGCCGTTGACAGGCGTGATAGAGGGAGTGTATACTGAGGGTGGGTAGGCCCAGAGACAGGCGCTAAACTAGCAATTGTGGAATCCAGTCGAGTTAGGATCAAAACAGGCTGATAGACACCTGACCCCACTACCTGAGGGCAACATGAGTAGGGAGGTATGAACATGGGACATCTGCACGCAGATATGACGGTAAGAGGGAACAAGGCTGCTGTGGAGTTAAAGAACGTGCTCATTGATACAGGTGCCACTTACACGGTTTTGCCGGAGGAGGTGTTAGAGGAAGTAGGCGCTGCCAAAATTCCAACGAAAGTTGAAGTAGAGTTAGGAAACGGGGAAAAAGTTAAAGCTGAAGCATACGGGGTGGCGATCAAGATTGAAGGGGTCGAAGC
>DAOUAJ010000141.1:0-9092 GCA_034433615.1 Anaerolineae bacterium
TAGGTGGCTGGGGGGTTAGGTGGTTGGGGGGTTAGGTGGTTGGGGTGCTAAGGAGTGCGGACTATGGACTATGGACTAATCATCAGTGGACTGGTTGCCGCCAGCGTTGCCTCCCTGTGGATCGCGCTCTACAAGCCACGAGACACCCCTTCGGTTCGCGAACGGTTTGCGCGATACGTGGAGACGAGACTTTCGGTCGAGGAGATTGAGCTGCAACAGCCCCTGAGCGAGCGGGTGTTCAAGCCGCTCTTCCGCAAAGTGCTGCAGCAGGTGGGCCAATTCAGCCCGGCCGGCAACCTGGAGGCGATCGCCCGCAAGTTGATCGTCGCCGGTCATCCGGGGGGGCTCAGCCCTATTGATTTCATCGGACTAAAGGTCCTATCTGGCCTGTGTGTCGGTGGCCTGACTATGGCATATCTCCTCATTCGCGACGTAGCGCCGATGGCCGCCTTCCTTTTCGGAATCGCGGCAGGGCTGGCCGGACAGCTCCTGCCCAATATGTGGCTCAGTAACCGCATCAAGCAACGTCGGGCAGCCATTACCAAGGCGTTGCCCGATGCCCTGGACATGCTCACCATCTGCGTAGACGCCGGGCTGGGCTTTGATGCTGCGTTGCTCAAGGTGGGAGAGAAATGGGATAATCCCCTGAGCCGGGAGTTTGCCCGCGTCGTCAGCGAGATTCGTATGGGCGTCCGTCGGGTCGAGGCCATGCGCCACATGGCCGAGCGTACCGATGTCCCGGAGGTGCACGCCTTCGTGGCCGTACTCATTCAGGCTGATCGCCTTGGCGTCAGCATTGTTAACGTCTTACATGTGCAATCCGCCCAGTTACGGATGCGGCGGCGCCAACGGGCAGAGGAACAGGCACGCAAAGCATCCACTAAAATGCTCTTCCCACTCGTCTTGTTCATCTTTCCGGCTTTGTTCGCAGTGATCCTGGGGCCGGCTGTGCCTCGTTTCATTGAGGCCTTCGCGAACATGAAGTAACCCTGGCCTGACAGCCAGCCTGTCCTGTGCCGGACAGGCACAGAACAGGCTTGACCCGTCGTAGTGGAGACAGGTGGAGGTGACATGGCTACTTACGGAGCCTGGCCTGACAACCAAGACCGGCTTGACCAAGTCAAGGAACAGTTTCGACCTATCAGCCTGGAATTGGATGGCGATTATCAAACCGCGCTCCAACATCTGCAAGCGGGACGCTGGGATGAGGCGATACAAACCCTGACCGCTCTTCGGGAAAGGTACCCGCAGCGTCAGGAGTTGGAATCCCTGCTGGAACACGCCCAGATTAAGGCAAGTTTGGAGAAGAAAAAACCAGCCGTCACTCGCTACCGGCTACCCTTGCAATCTATCCTGGCGGCCAGGCCAGGGCTTATGCTCTACCTGCGCCGGCTCGCCATCTTCGTGATGATCTTGCTGGCCGCATTTGCGGTGTCTCTGGCGTACTGGAACGTCATCGCTCCTGCTCAAGCGGAACGGACGCGGCAGGCTGAGCAGGCTCGTCTGTTACAAGAGGGGCAACAGGCGCTGGCCGTGGGGGCTTACGCTCGAGCAGCCGATTCCTTCCGTCAGCTTCTGGCCCAGGTGCCGGATAGCATCCCCGCGCGTGAGGGGTTGGCTCTGGCCGAGGAGCGTCTGACGCTGTCTGAGAAATACCAGGCTGCTATGGGATTGCAACAGGCGGGGCGCCTTCAGGAAGCCCTGGAAGCCTTCCGACGTCTAGAGGCGGCCGCGCCCGGCTACGCCGATGTTTCCCAACGTATTGAGACGCTGAAACGCAAACTGGATGTCCAGCGCTACTACGAGGAGGCAAACCAGGCGTATACAGAAGGCCGATGGCCTGAAGCGATAACCGCATACGAGGCCGTGCGCAACCTGGACGCCGATTTTCAGCGCCAGGAGGTGACCCAACGACTCTTCGACAGTTACCGCCGCCAGGCTGATGTACTTATCACCCGCCCGGATAACGCAGCCGCCGCGGCCCGCCAGGCGATTGACTTGCTCAATCTGGCCCTCAGCCTTCGTCCACGGGACGCCGAAGCGACGACCACCCGTGCCCAGCTCTATTACTACCTGGAAGGGTACGCAGCGTTGATGGCTCAGCAGTGGGACCAGGCGGCTCGCCACTTCGAGATCCTTTACAGCCAGTCGCCTCAATTCCTGGGCGGCGTCCTGGCTAGCCACCTGTATCAGATCTACCTGGAGCAAGGCGCAGCTTACGAGGCCCAAGAGGAGTACATCCAGGCGTTCGAGCGTTACCGCCTGGCCGCTTCGTTGCCGGTCAGTGATACGAGCGAGGCCCGCCGACGCATGGAAATCCTCTTGCCATGGACCATTCCTACTGCCACGCCGACGCCAACGCCAACGCCGGGGCCGACACCGACGCCAACGGCCGTGCCGCTTCCCCTCAGCGCCTATCGCGGGTGGATCGCTTTCAGGACGGACCGCGGTGGGGGTAGCAGCGTTTACGTCATGCGGCCTGACGGCTCTAGACCCCGCCCCGTGAGCGACCCGGAGAACTTTGCACAACTGGAAGAGCGGGAAGCCTATTCGCCGGACGGGACCCGACGCGTCTACAACGAGGGGGATGATAAATCAACCCCCCTTTACATCTGGCGCTACGACGTGCCCCCTGCCTGGGAGCACAGACGTCAGCTCCTCGATAACAGCGCCATCAACTACCAGCCGGCCTGGTCTCCCCAGGGCAACCTGATCGCTTTTGTGTCCCAAAAGAGCGGTGGTGATGAAATCTGGGTCGTCAGCGCAGACGAACGAGAGGAGCATCCCACCCCCAAACGTCTGACCTTCAACGATTGGGAATGGGACAAGCATCCCACCTGGTCACCCGACAGCCAGTACATCGCTTTCTGGTCCAACCGGGAGACGGGACGCTCGCAGATTTGGATTATGCGAGCCGATGGCAGCAATCCGGTCAACATCAGCCGTAACGAGTTCAACGATTGGGACCCCGTTTGGATTAAGTGAAAAATCCACAATCCCTAGTCCACAGTCCTCAGTTAGTCCATTCGGGCCACCAGCAACAGACTGTGGACTAAGGACTGTAGACTGATCAGGAGATCAACCATGGCATTATTTTCTCGTGATACCGATCGGAAGGATGGTGTAACGGCCTTAAGACAAGTCAAACCGGTGCCGGAGCGGCCACCGGTGGCCGCCGAGGCCGCCGCGGCTCTGCCGACTTCCTTGCCGCCGGCTTATCTGAATGTCAAGCAGCGCGTCCAGCAACGTCTGATCAATGAAGTCAATCCCAACACTGACCTGTCCAACGTCGAAGAGGCGCGTCGCATCATCGAGCCCATCTACGCAGATGCGCTGGTCGAAGCTAACCTCGTGCTGAACCGCAGCGAGCGGCAGCGGCTCTTTGAACTGATCATGGCCGAAATCTTAGGATACGGCCCCATCCAACCCTTGCTCGAAGACGATACGATTACCGAAGTGATGGTCAATGGGCCTAAACAGGTCTACATCGAGCGCGATGGCAAGTTACAGCGCGTGCCCATCACCTTTGAGGATAACGATCATGTCCTCAGGATCATCGAACGCATCGTGGCTCCTCTGGGACGACGCATTGATGAGAGCTCCCCCATGGTAGATGGACGCCTGCCAGATGGTTCACGTGTCAACGCCGTCATCCCGCCCATCTCTCTGGTAGGGCCATGCATCACCATCCGCAAGTTCGCCAAGATCCCTTTTACGGTGGATGATCTCATCCGCTTTGGGACGTTGACCCCTGAGGCGGCTAAGTTCCTGGAGGCTGCGGTTAAGGCGCGACTCAACATCATCGTGTCCGGTGGCACGGGCTCTGGCAAGACTACGTTGCTCAACGTGCTCTCGGCTTTTATCCCGCCCGATGAACGGATCATCACCATCGAGGACTCTGCCGAGCTACAGCTCAAACAGGAACACGTGGTGCGACTGGAGTCCCGGCCGGCCAACATCGAGGGCAGAGGCCGGGTCACGATCCGTGATCTGGTGGTCAACGCGCTGCGCATGCGCCCCGAACGTATCGTTGTGGGCGAGGTGCGCGCGGGCGAGGCGTTGGACATGCTCCAGGCTATGAACACCGGGCATGACGGATCGCTGACCACGGCTCACTCGAACAGCCCGCGCGATACCCTGGCCCGTATTGAGACTATGGTGATGATGGCCGGCATGGAGTTGCCCCTGAAGGCCATCCGGCAGCAGATCGCCTCGGCCATTGACCTGATCGTCCATGCTGAGCGCCTGCGCGATGGCTCCCGCCGGGTGGTGAAGATATCCGAGGTGTTGGGTATGGAGGGTGATACGATCTTGATGCAAGACGTCTTTGAGTTTGTGGAGGAGAGGATGGAAGGGGAAAAGATTATCGGTCGCCTGAAGCCCACGGGCCTGCGCCCCAAAGCGATGGAGAAGATCGAGCGGGCCCACATCTATCTCGGCCCGGAAATCTTCGGGCAAGAGGCAGTTTACCGCAGGCGGTAGGCGCGATGCAAATCCTTAATGCGACGCGCAACATCAGCCTGGCCACCCATGCCCGCGTGGCTGATAACCTCTGGAGCCGGGGCCGCGGCTTGATCGGCTCGCAGCCACTACGGCCTGGTGAAGCCCTCGTCATTCGGCCGTGTAAGGGGGTTCACACCTGGTTCATGTCGTATCCCATTGACGTCCTCTACGTGGATCATGCCGATCAGGTGCTGGATATGGATGAGGCGATGATGCCCTGGCGGCTAGGACGACCGCGCGCCCGATCCAGGTACGTGATTGAACTGCCCGCCGGCACCATCCAGCGCACGGGTACACAAGTGAGCGATCAATTGGTGCTGGCCATTGGTTTGACACGTTCCTGATACCATGGTATAGTCATATCGTCTGATGTGGAGGCATCACGATGACAGACCTGCTTTACCAGACCGACAGTTACCTGCGCGAGTTTCCGGCGCGGGTCATCGCTGTGGAGGAGGCAACGAACGCCGTAGCCCTCGATCGCACGGCCTTTTACCCGGGCGGCGGTGGCCAGCCTCACGATCTGGGCTGGTTAGAGATCGCCGGTCAGAGCTTGTCCGTTACCAGCCTAAAGCGAACGGGAGACGCTCTCTGGCACGTGTTGGACCTGTCCCGGGGGGGCAGTCTGCCGGCCGTGGGTGTGGAAGTGCTCGGCCGGCTGGACTGGGAACGCCGTTACGCGCTGATGCGCACCCACACAGCACTGCATATCCTGTGCGGCGTGATCTGGCGGGATTATGGTGCTCAGGTGACAGGTGGTAACATGGAGCCCGGTCAGGCGCGCATGGACTTTGAGTTCGAGCGCATGCAGGCGGACCTGGTCCACGAGATCGAAGGGAAGATTAACCAGGAGGTGGCCGCGGCGCGCGACGTGCGGGTACGCATCCTGCCTCGCGAGGAGGCTTTCCAGATCCCTGACCTGATCCGTACCAAGATTAACCTGCTGCCTGAGCATATCACCGAAGTGCGCACGGTGGAGATCATCGGGCTGGACCTACAGGCTGACGGCGGCACGCACGTGGCCAACACCCGCGAGGTGGGGCCAATTCAGATCGTGGATTACAAGAGCAAGGGGCGCATCAACAAACGGCTGGTCATCGCGCTGAGATGAGCTGCCTGGTAAGGATTGTTTAACTTCATTTCCGGTGATCCCCGCAATTAACTTGCGGATATCCGCCCTTTGGCCCGGCTTTTACCGGGCTTAGATTCGGCCCTTGAGCGAAATTGTCACCCCATTCACGTCAATTTGTCAGGTGCTGAACCATCGCCCACAGCAAGTAATGTCCTGCCACATTCCGCTGCAGGCCCGACGGCTGCGCACCCATCCCGCCTTGCAGCCGCAACGTGCACGCCAGCAGCCATCCCTTGCCTACCTCAGCCTCCAACAAATACTCGGTCACGTGAAACTCACGAGCATCCAGCCGGCGCATGATGGGGCGAACCTGAGCCAATCCAGGCACCACCTCGCCCAGGCGGGTGGCGTCCAGCATCACGTCCGTTGCCAGGCCGAAGAACTGCAAGTCGGCGTAGCCGCGCTGCGGAAAGGCCTCCCACAAGGGATGCGCTGAAAACAGCTTGATTGCCTCCCGCCAGAAGGGACCGTGGCGGGCAGGCAATGGCCCATCTCCCTGTTGCAACAGGAGCGCGCGGCCCCCCGCGTGCAGATATTCGATCAGCCAGGCGTCCAGCGCGCTGGTCACGATCAACGTGGGGGCGGTGCCTCTACGCCCGCCCGATGGGACGACCGCAGAGGGATCGCTCCATCGGCATGACATTAGATCCTCGAAGTCCTCTAGGACGTGAGCCGGGTCATAGATCGCCAGACCGGTCGGCCAATCCGTCGGCTGCGGGTAGCACCAGATCGGCCAATGGTTGGCGATGTCTTGGCTGCCTCCCGCCAGGCGCGCCTCCAGGCGTAGCTCACAAGGCTGCGGCGTGGCTGGCAATGTGCACTCGACCGTCGCCACCTCACGAGGCGGCCCTGGAGAGACACCATCCCGTACCACACTCTCACTCGCAGTGATCACGTTGCCATCCTGGTCAGTCAGCCGCCAGGTCAATTTGCTGCCAGCAGGGAGCGGACCCGCGGCGTTGCTTAGAATCACGTGCCATCGCGCAGTTTCTCCCGCCCACCAGTTGTACACGTCCAGCCGGTCGGCGCGGTCACCCCCATATTGCCAGCGGCGTCGCCGGTCTACGTCCAGGCAGAGGATGGCATCATCGTTGAAAAGGCGGAACTCCTTGGCGCTCCCCTTGGGCCGCCCCAGGTCGTCGAAGATGCCGGAAGTGGCGATGGGCGTATCTCGCAGGCCGGTGATGACGTAGCCGCCCATGCCGGCCCGACGGCGCACTGCCTCCAGCGTGTACTTGCGTACGATCAGGGATTGAAGTTGGGAGATTTGTACGAGCTCCTGCGGCGTGAAACCGACGCTCGCCTGGGCCAGCCGTTCGTGCTCTTCGAGCAGGGCACGAGCCTCGGGCCGCCACGTGCGTATGGGGAGGTCCTCGGTCATCCACCACGGCTTCTGGCCACCATTGGCCGCAACGATCTCGTCCAGGTCGCGGAAGCCGTCTGAGTCGCAGAACTCGCCGAAGATCCAAGGGCGCGAGGGGCGCCAATCACGGCGCCAGTGATCTAGCAGCGGCTCGAAGTGGTGCAAATCACCGTAGGGATGATAATCGGTGAAATCGGAGAAGTCGAAGGGCAACCCGCCGTAAGATTCCCCTGAACCGCTGTTGTCACAGACAAGAGCGTCAGAGGCGAGGCCACGCACCGTGTCGTTGAGGGTACTGAGCAATTCGGCGTCCACGCTCGTGCTCAGCTCGCAGCCCAGGCTGTAGAGCACCACAGACGGGTGATGGCGGGTCAGCCGCATCAGTTCAGCGTACTCGGCGGGTGCCTGGGCACGCATCTCCGGCGTGATCTGGGGCAGCCAGAGCGGCCACTCCTGCCACAGGAAGAGCCCCTCTTCATCCGCGATGTCGAAGTACGTCTGGTTGGGGACAAAAAGGCACAGTTTGATCAGGTTAAAGCCGAGGGAGCGGACGCGATGCATCTCATCGCGGGCCTGTTGCGCGTTGAAGGTCGGGGCGATCCGATCCGGGTCCCAGCCCCAACTCAGCACGCCGCGCAGACAAACCGGCCGGCCGTTGAAGAGGAGCTGTTCCCCTGAGGCCGAAAGGCGGCGGAACCCGATGCGCTCTTTAGCTTCCACCAGGGTTTTGCCACCCTGGGACAGGCGGATCAACACTGTGTACAAGGCTGGATGCTGAGGGCTCCAGAGGATGGGATCGGGGACGGCCAGGGTTGTGTCCAGTGCGCCGTCTATTCCCGTCGGGAGATAGCGGCTGGCCACGCGTCGTCCGTCTTGGAGGACGTCCACCTCCCACATGCGATTTACTAAACCCGGACCGAAGGTGATTGCCTGGCAGCGGATGCGCAGTTGGCCCGCGTCGGGATCCGGGTCAATCAGCAGGTCGCTCAGGCCGATGGAGAGGGCGCGCAGCCGGACCGATTGCCAGATCCCGCCGAAGGTGGTTGCTACATCAGGGAGGAATCCCGCCAGACAACTGCGCATGGGATAGCGCTCGCCCGGCTTGTACACCTCCAGTTCGATCACGTTGGGCTGGCCGGAGCGGACAGCGGCCGTAATATCGAAGGCGAAAGGCGTCCACAGCCCCCGATGCTCACCCACCTTTTCGCCATTGCATCGGACGGTGCAGGCATAGCTGACCGCGTCGAATTCCACGAAAATTCTTTGCCCGGCCCATGCGGATGGGATCAGGACCTCACGGCGATAACAGGCAGGGCCATCTATGTGTTTGGAGTAGCCCTGAGCTTCCCAGCAGCCAGGGACGCGGATGGTGCTCCAGGGTGTCCCTTCGCTCAGGGCGAAATCCCAGGTGCCGTCAAGAGAGAGAACCGGCGCGATCTCGTTACGCAACATCAAATGGGGATGCTCCCGGAGATGATCGCAAATGGCGGAGATGTGCCAACTCTGTACAATGGAGCTTTGGATGCAATGGTATCAGAGAGCATGGATTTGTCAAGCCTGATAGGGGCAAAACCAGGGCCTTAGCGGGGGAATCCTGGGGAACGGGGCTTGTGCGGCGGTTTCGCTGCCGCACAAACCCCCACCCAGTTTCATCAAGTTAACGGGCCATTTCCTGCTCAAAAGGGGTGGTATGGAGGGGTTCCCCCTCCACAGAATAGGTTTTTTAGCCTCTTATCTGCCTTCTCTTGGCTTCATCCAGAGGATCTAGAGCCAAGATAGGCAGGTAAAAGGCAGAAAAGTGCTTTTTCTGGAGGGGTGTTCCACCCCTCCAGACCTCCCCTGAAGGTGGGAGCAACCCTTTGCTCTCTTAGCTTGATGCGAATGGGATCGGGAGTGGGGCGTTACGGAATTTATTTCTGAAATTTCATCAACTGCCGACTTCTGGTCTTCTGATTCCCACATTTTCCCACACGCGCTTGTGGGAAAATGTGGGATAGTGGGGGATAGTGAACGTGCTCAGATCGGCCAGCCATGTTACAATAGGCTGATGGAGCCTGGCCGACCGATACTGGATTTCGGTCGCGCCTTCTGACC
>DAOUAJ010000142.1:0-19858 GCA_034433615.1 Anaerolineae bacterium
AGAGCGATTTGATTCAGGGCATCCTGGCAGCTCATGGCACCAATGTAAGCCAGGTTGATGTAGTTCTGTTGGATGTCCAGGAGCTGCGCGTACTCCGGGTAAGTCCACACATCGAAGGCCCAGCCACCCTGGATGCTGTTCAGCACCGCCCACTTGTTGGTGTTCGGTGTCTGGGTTTGGTAGTCAAAGAGGTCTACCCGGGCGCTGGCAAAGCCGGCGCGCGGATCGTCCACCAGCTTCTGCTGCGTCTCTTTACTGAGCAGCCACTCCAGATACTTCCAGGCCTCCTCTTTGTGCTTGGAGTATTTGTTGATGCCGATACCCTGGGAGCCGTAAGTGGCCGCGCAGCGCTTCTCGCCGGTGTTCGGATCCACGTAGCACGGGAAGGGGGAATAGGCCCACTTGCCAGCCGTTTGGGAGATTGCCGGGTTATCCATCGCGCCGGCGAAACTGACCCAGGTGAAGTTCATGGCGTACTTGTCCGTGAAAGCGCCGTTGAGCAGCTCGTCCACGAACCAGTTGGCCGTTCCGGGGTCCACCACTTTGTGCTCCAGATTGAAGGAGGTGAAGAACTCGCAAGCCTTGACCGCTTCAGGTGAGTTGATCACACCCTGGGCCTGCCAGTTCTTCTCATCCCAGAAGCGAGCCCCGAACGAGGCATGGAACGGCAGCCACTGCTGGGTGATGCCGTCGCTGATGCGGCCGGCGTACCAGCCGACGCCATAGCGATCAATCTTGCCATCACCGTCCAGGTCCACCGTCAGCTTCTTGGCGGCGTCCAGGAACTCCTCCCAAGTCTGCGGAGCCTTGGGGTTGCCGTTCTCATCCACGATCCCGGCTTCCTTGAACAGGTCCGCCCGATAGCCCAGGATCATGGTGCCGATGGTCCAGGGCAGGAAGTATACAGGTTGGTTGGTGTAGTTCTTCCAGTCTTCCTCGCCCCGGAGGACGCTGACCGGCACCGGCCAGCGGCCGTTGTAGGTGGCGTAGGGCTGGAGGAACGTCTCGTCGTAGTTGATCCCAGCCTTGGCCAGATATTCGTCCAGGGGCTCGATGCAATCCCCCAGGATCTGACCGCCGTACCACTGGCTGTCGGTCTCATAGATGTCAAATTCCGCGCTCTTGGAGGCGCATAATTCGCGAATCTTGGATTCGACGAACTGGTAAGGCGGGCCGGTGATTTCTACCTGGACGCCCGTCTTGGGCGTGAAATCAGCGTTGGCCAATTCCTGCTCCACCGGAGTCTGTGGCCAGGGCAGGCTCAACACGCGCAGGGTGACCTGTTCTGGCACCGGGGTCGGCGTGACAACCACCTCGACCACTTTCTCCACGACTACGGTCTCTTTGACCGGCACCTCCTTCTCCACAACCTTTTCTACTACCTGCGGCGTGGCCGGTGCACACGCTGCCGCCACCAGTAGTGTGACGAGGATCAGGATGGGCAGTACTCTTTGGGTCTTCATGTTGCGTCTCCTCCCTAAATAGTGATTAAGGAACGGCGAGTTTGAACGAAAACGTGAAAGATGAGAGAGCGCTCAGTCGTGACACCACCTCCTTTCGCGAGCTTTTGTCGGGGGGATGAGGCCACGAGTCGAGGCACGCATTAGCCAATCCGCTTCCCCGTTGCTTTATCGAACAGATGAACCTGCTCACTGTCAAAGGTCATGGACACACGCTGGTTGATTTGGGGCTGGAACCCCAGTTGCTCCTGGACGCTGCGAGCCTTCAGGATCGCATCGTCAAATTTGAGGTCCACGATGACTTCATTGCTTTGCGGTTCCAGCACGTACACCTCGGTCGGGATGCCCTCGCCCTCCCGCGGGCTGAGGCGGATGGACTCCGGCCGTATTCCGAGGATGACTGGCCCCACTCCCCGCCATGCTTCCACTTTGGCGGCTTTGGCCGGCGGCAATGGCAGCTCAAAGCGAGGGTGTTGGACACACCACGTGCCGTCGCGCTGGACCAGAGCGCACTCGATGAAGTTCATGGCAGGTACGCCGATAAAACCGGCCACGAACAGGTTGGCCGGCTCCTCATACACCTCTTCGGGCGTCCCCACCTGTTGCACCGTGCCCATGTCCATAACCACGATCTTATCCCCCAGCGCCTGGGCCTCGATCTGGTCGTGGGTCACGTGGATGGTGGTGATGCCCAGGTCCATCTGCAGCTTCTTGAGCTCCGCGCGCATCTCCACGCGCAGCTTGGCATCCAGGTTGCCGAAAGGCTCGTCCAGCAGATAGACGCGCGGCCGGCGCACCAGCGCCCGCCCCAGGGCCACCCGCTGCTGCTGGCCGCCTGACAGCTCGCGCGGGTAGCGGTTCATCAGCGGCTCCATGTGCAGCAGGCGAGTCACTGCGTCCAGCCGGCGACGGATCTCGTCCGATGGCAATCGAGCTGCTTGCAGGGGAAAACTCCAGTTCTCCCGCACAGTCATGTACGGGTAGAGCGCGTAGGTCTGGAAGCACATGGCGATGTCACGATCCCCTGGCGGGACATCGTCCACCCGCCGGCCATCTATGTACACGTGGCCGTGGACGGGGCGGGTGAGCCCGGCGATCACCCGCAGCGCGGTGGTCTTTCCACAGCCCGACGGCCCCACCAGGACGCAAAGCTCGCCGTCCGCCACTTCAAAGCGGATGGCGTTGAGGACGACGCTGTTTCCGAAGCGGACCGTGACGTCTTCCACCTCAACGGTAGCCAAAGCAACCTCCACTCATGACGGTCACGCCAGGCGGCGCTGGGTCTCCTGGTCAAAAATGTGCAGGTGGTACGGGTGAAACGCCATCCACACCGGCTGACCCACCTGGGGCCTGAACCCCAGCTCCCGTTTGTCCCCTCGCGCTTTCAGCACCTGATCGCCCAGCCTCAGGTCCACGATCAACTCATTGCTTTGAGGCTCCAGCACATAGACTTCGCTGGCGATGCCATCGGCTTGAGCTACAGGGCTCAGACGAATGTGCTCCGGCCGCACTCCCAACACCAACGGCCGATCGGGAGCGACCTCTCGAAGCTGATCGGCCAGGGCAGGCGGGAGCGGAACAGAGAAGTGCGCATTTCGCAACATCGCCCGGTCGCCCTCACGCACCAGCCGGCAATCCAGGAAGTTCATGGGCGGCGTGCCGATGAACCCGGCTACAAACAGACTGGCCGGCCGGCTATATACCTCCTGCGGTGAGCCCACCTGCAAGATGCGCCCCTGGCTCATCACCACGATCTTGTCCCCCAGCCCCTGGGCCTCCACCTGATCGTGGGTGACGTAGACCGTCGTGATCCGAAGGTCTTGCTGTAACCGGCGCAGGTTCGCCCGCATCTCCACGCGCAGCCGGGCATCCAAATTGCTCAGCGGCTCGTCGAGCAGGAACAGGCGGGGGCGACGGATGAGCGCCCGTCCGATAGCCGCCCGCTGCTGCTGGCCGGCGCTCAGCTCGCGCGGGTAGCGGTCGAGCAACTCGCGCATGTGCAGGAAATCGGCCATCTCTTCCACCCGTCGCGCGATCTCCTGAGCTGGCACCTTGGCCGCGCGCAGCGGGAACTCGAAGTGCTGACGCACGGTCATGTGGGGATAGAGCGCGTAGCTCTGAAAGACCATGGCGATGTTGCGGCGGCCGGGATAGAGGTGGCTGATCGGCTCGCCGTCCACGTAGATCTCGCCGCTGCTGGGTCGGACGAACCCGGCGATCATGCGCAGGGTGCTGGTCTTGCCGCAGCCCGATGGGCCGAGCAGCACGCAGAACTCCCCGTCTTCGACCACCAGGTCAATGTGGTCCACGGCGTGCGTTCGCCCGTACCAGCAGTCCAGTTGCTCCAGCACCACACGTGCCATTCACACCTCCGCGCATGGGACAAACCCCAAGGGTCTCTGAGACCCTTAGGGTTTGTCCTCGCTCATTTCATCCGTCCGAAGCTCATCCCGCGAATCAGCTCGTTGCGTACCAGGATGGTGAAGATGACGACGGGCAGCATGAAGATCGTGGCGGCCGCCGAGATGCGCCCCCAGTCAGTGCCCAGGAACGTCTGCAGTTTAGCCAGCCCTACCGGCGCCGTCTCCGCCGCGCGGGCCGTCAGGGCCAGGGCTACCAGGAACTCGTTGAGCGACTGAATCAGGCAGAAGATGGCCGTCGTCGCCAGGCCGGCGCGAGCCAGCGGCAGGCTCACCCGGAAAAACACCTGGGGCGGCGAGTATCCGTCTAACATTGCAGCTTCCTCAAACTCCAGCGGGATCTCGTCGAAAAAGCCCTTGAGCACCCAGACGGAAAACGAGATGTTAAAGATGCAATACACCAGCACCAGGGCGATGTGCGTGTCGAGCAGGCCCAGGGTGCGGAATAGCAGGTAAAAAGGCACCACTACAGCGATCACCGGCAGCATGCGCAGGCTGAGGATCCAGAACAGGAGAAAATCGCTGCCGCGGATGCTGTATCGGGAGAAGCCATACGCCGTCAGGCTTCCCAGGATGATGGAGATCGTGGTGGAGGCCAGGGCGATGATCAGGCTGTTGAGGAACTGATGGACGAAGTCAGAGGCCAGGATGCCCTGGTAATTCTCCAGCGTCGGGGTGAACAGCCACTTGGGCGGGATGGCGAACAGATCGAGCCGGGTCTTGAACGAAGAAATGACCACCCAAAAAAGGGGAAAGGCGAACACCAGGGTGATCAGGATCGTCGCTCCCAACGCCAGCCCACGTTTGACAGTTGTTGTTAGCTCCGAAGTCATCTTGCCCCCAGGGTCTGGAGATTGGAGCCTCTCCTGTCCGTTAGGCCAGGGATCAGAGGCCAGTGTCCACTTGCTCGCGTGGCTTCTTGGGGGTGAGCAACTGGACGAAGATGTTCGCCACGATGTTGATGATGATCACCACCACCCAGGAGATGGCCGCCGCCATCCCGATCTGGAAGAACTGGAAGTGATAGCGATATCCCAGAAAGGAGAGGGTGGTCGTGAAGTTCCCTGGCCCGCCCCCGGTCAGGATGAAGGGCACGTCGAACATCTTCAACGTGTCAATGGACCGGAAGAGCAGCGCCAACAGCAGCGGGAAACGCAGATGAGGCCAGTAGATGTGGCGGAACTTCATCCAGGTCGAGGCGCGGTCGAGCGCCGCCGCCTCTAGAAGATCGCCAGGCACGGTGCCCAGCCCGGCCAGCACCAGCAACACCACGAACGGGGTCCACTGCCACACGTCTACGATGATCACGCTGAGCAAGGCGTAACGAGGGTGGATGAGCCAGGGGATGGGCTCAAACCCCAGCAGCGTGATCAGGTAATCAATCAGGCCGAAGGTCTGGTCGAGCAGGAAACGCCAGAAGAGGCCCACGACCAGCGGGGCCAGCATCATGGGCAGGAAGATAATCAGTCGGAAGATGCCGATGCCGGGCACCCGCTGATGCAGGGCGAACCCCAACAGAATGCCCAGGATGACTTCGATGGCCACAGCGATGATCGTGATTTCCAGGGTCACGCGAGTGACCATCCAGAACTCAGGGTTCGTTACCAGATCGGCGTAATTCCCCAGGCCGGTGAACCGGGCCTCTCCTCCCGTGGTGTAATTAAACAAACTTACACCTAGCGAATAGAGGAGAGGAAAGATGGTCATCATGATGAGGAAGCCCAGCGTGGGGATGAAAAGCAATCGCTGGAACCACTTGCTCTCTACCCCGGCGGCTGCCGCCACTGCCGCCTCTGGCATAGCCCCGGCTGCGATTGCCTGTTCTGCCATCGAACCTCCTGGAGGTACATGGGATCAGAGGTAGGCCATTGTACAGACCCTATCAAGGCGCTAAGAAGAACGTGAAACGCAAATAGAAGCTCATTTCTACAGACACATTAATCATACCGCCCAACGTAGGATTTGTCAACGTGTTGCACCCAAACCCGAAGGGTCTCTGAGACCCTTCGGGTTTGCCTACCCCAGCCGGCGCTTGCACTCTTCGAGGATGTCCGCCGTCCGGGTAGCCCCTACCCGAGTAGCACCCGCCGCGCGCGCCTCCAGCAACTGATCGAAGGTACGGATGCCGCCGGCCGCCTTCACCTGCACGTGCGGTGGCGCGTGTCGGCGCATCAGCCTCAGGTCCTCAATGGTGGCCCCACCCGTGCCATAGCCGGTAGAGGTCTTCACGAAGTCGGCGCCCACCTCACCACAGAGCTCGCACAGCCGGATCTTGTGCGCATCCTGAAGGTAGCAGTTCTCGAAGATCACCTTCACGAGCGCCCCGGCCGCATGCCCTGCCTCGACCACGGCCCGGATGTCCTGGCGGACGTACTCCCAATCGCCACTGAGGACCTTGCCGATGTTCACCACCATGTCTAGCTCCAGGGCGCCATCGCGTAGGGCCTGCTCCGTCTCGGCGACTTTGATCGCCGTGGTGTGGCCGCCGTGGGGGAAGCCGATCACCGTCGTCGGCTTGACGGTGCTGCCGGCCAGCAGCTCGGCACACCGCTTCAGATAGTACGGCTTGATGCATACCGTGGCCACGTTATATTGCAGCGCAATGCGGCAGCCCTCCTCCAGGTCCTGATCCGTCATCACCGGATTCAGGAGCGAGTGGTCTATCATCCTGGCGATTTCCTCGTAGGTGTAATCCATCGTCTTCTCCTCTGCTGGCTCTTCAGGGGTAGATAGGCGCCCGTGTCAGTCTCTTACCTGCCAGATTGGGGCTTCAAGGGGAGCTTCAGACCCCACTCAGCAGGTAAAAAGCTTGAAGAAAGCTTTTCTGGAGGGAGCTTTGCCCCCTCCAGTCCTCCCCTTCTGAGCCCTGGCCGGCTCGCCTGCTCACTGGCTCGCCAGAAACTGCCGAAGGAAACGGGCGCTTTGACGCAAAGCCGCCTTGCGACTCTCCAGCGTCTTCTCGTAGGCGCGATCCTCGACCTCGATGCAGACCGGGCCGTCGTAGCCGACATCGGTCAGCACCGAGAAGAGCTGTCCCCAGTCCACGTCGCCCAGCCCCGGCAGCTTGGGGGTGTGGTATTGCAGCGGCGTGGCCAGGATGCCCACGTCGTCCAGCCTCTCCTGATCCACCCGCGCGTCCTTGGCGTGCATATGGAAGATGCGGTCGGCGAACTCGCGTAGCGGCTTGACGTAGTTGATCCGCTGCCACACCAGGTGGGATGGGTCGAAATTGAGGCCGAAGTTTTTGCTGGGGATCTCCTCGAACATGCGCCGCCAGATCGCCGGGCAGTAGGCCAGGTTCTTGCCGCCCGGCCACTCATCGCGCGTGAACAGCATCGGGCAGTTCTCGATGGCGATGCGGACGCCCTGGGCCTCGGCGAATTGGACCAGCGGTTTCCACACCTCCCGAAACCGCGGCCAGTTGTCCTCCACCGAGCGCGTCCAGTCGCGCCCGATGAAGGTGTTCACCAAGTTCACACCCAGCATCGCCGCGGCGCGAATGACCAGCTTGAGATGCTCGATGTAGACCGCCGCCTCGTTAGGATCTGGCGCGAGCGGGTTGGGGTAGTAGCCCAGCCCGCTGATGCTGACGCCGGCTGAGCCCACCAGGTCCCGCACGCGGGTGGCGTCGGCCTCGGTGAACCCGACCACGTCAATGTGGGTGACGCCGGCATATCGCCGCTCAGCCTTGCCCTTCGGCCAACACATCAACTCGACGCAGTCGAACCCTTCTGACGCAGCGAATTGCACCACCTCTTCCAGGGAGAGGTCCGGCAGGATCGCGCTCACAAATCCGAGCTTCATAGAACACCTCCTTCGATGGTGGCCCACCGGCCCTCGCGGTGGCTCTTGAGGATTGCCTCGCAGGCGATGCAAGACAATTTTCACAGTTCCGATCTTGGACAGGTTGACTCGGCCGTGTTCAGTCTCTAGCGAGAAGCCAAACTGCGGATAGGTCCAGCTATCGTAGCGATGCTGGCCACGAAAGCGGGGATAGCCGAGCGTTTCGCCAGCTTTGACACGACGAAAGAACGCCTTGAAAGCCAGGTCTACCCGTTCCTGAGCATCTTGCAACGCTTGCGAGAAGGCAACCTTAAGCCATGGATGCCCCTTCTTCCATGGCGTGAGTAGCTTATTCGTGTCGTACAGGCTCAGGCTTTCCTGGCGCTCTTCCCAGGCGGTCTTGCGTACCTCAAGCGTCTGGTTGTAGACCCAACGACAAGGGTCCAGGGTTTGCTCGAAAAGCCGCTCCTGGGCTTTGGTCGGGTACAGGCGGTAGCGGTAGGTACGAAGTGCCATTAGATGCCTTTCTGGTTCTCGATGTAGGTTTGCACGACTTCCAGAGTGACTGCACCCACCGACGAGATGAACCTGCTCCGTGTCCAAAGCGTCGGCAGGCGGCTCTTGAGCCAGGGGAACTCCTGGCGCAGTTCGTGAGACGTATACCCTTTGATCTTGGCGACAACCCTATCTACGCCAACGCGAGGGTCAACGTCCAGCAACAGGTGTACATGGTCAGGCATCACCTGAGCATCCATCACCGTGTACCCGTACTGCTCTTGCTTTTCCATAATGAGTGCCTTGAGCCGTTCGGCCACAGCACCAGTCAGCACCTTGCGGCGGTATTTGGGACAGAAGATCACATGGTATTGACAACTGTAGACAATGCTGTGGTCGGTATGGTAGGGCTTCTCACCGGGTTGGCGGAGCTCCATATAACCACCTTATTAGATAGCTACACTAAATATACTACAGAATGCATGTGCTGTCAAGTGGCTGAAGCCGCTGAAGCGAATGAAGCCCTTACCTGCACCCTTCGCCGTTCAGAAGGGTGTATCCCAGAGCTTGCCCTGAGCATTGTGCGGTCTGAAAGTTGCGGTACACCGCTACCGATAGCCGTACCGTTCGCCGCCGTCTACCGTGATCACTTCACCAGTGATGTAGTCAGCCCGAATCAGGAACAGCACAGCCTCGGCCACATCGTTCGGAGTCCCCCAACGCTTGAGCAAGGTTCTCTGGGCAATGCGGGCAATCTGTTCTTCGCCATAGCCCGGCGGGGGCAGGACAGGGCCGGGCGCTACGGCGTTGACACGCACCGCGGGGGCCAACTCCAGCGCCAACTGTCGGGTCAATGCCAGCAGTGCCGCCTTGCCCACGCTATGGGCGGCGAACCCTGGCCACGGCTCCCAGGCCGACAAGTCTACGATGTTGACGATGGCCCCCTCGCCCCGCTCCAGCATCAGTGGAGCGACAGCGTTGGCGCAGTAAAACGAGCCGTGAATGAGGATGCCGGTCACGCGGTGCCAGGCGGTCAGGTCGCGGGTTGGTAACGGGGTCTTCTCGAAGTGTGACGCACTATTGACCAGGATCTCCACCCGGCCAAAACGCGCTTTCGCCGTCGCCACCATGGCCTCGACCTGCTGAGGGTCTGCCACGTCGGCCTGCATCGCCAGAGCCTCCACGCCTAGCGCGCGCGCCTCCGCTGCTGTCATCTGGGCGGCTTCATGGGAGGTGTGGTAGTTGATGACCACGTGCGCGCCTGCTCGCGCCAGCGCCAGCGTGATCGCCTTGCCCACCCGATGCGCGCCGCCGGTGATGAGCGCGATTTTCCCTGCAGGATTCATGCTTTCGTCACCTCCGATGGCTCGGTGGCAGCTCAAACTTGCCGCCTGGAGCCTGATTGACTTTCATTCTATTGTCCTATCGCTTGCAACGAATGGCAGCAGTTCACCATACAATTGCGGCAGAAACCGGACTGGGCTCATCCCAAGCGTGATCGCTCGTTATCGTCCGAACTGCCGGGGGGCTGCAACCGTCAGCCGGAGGGCTCATTTGACACTTATGCTTCCCTGCGTATAATAGAATTACCTTACAGCAGCGCGATGAGGCTCGTGCCTAACCGTCGCATAGCGACTGATAGCCTCTACCCACACGGAATCAGTGAGCGGTAGAGGCTTTTTTTGTGGGAGATAAACTTGAAGGGCCTTTTATCCAGGGAGAGTTTGGTGACGGCTGGTGATTCGGTTCGTTCCCGCGCTTACCACGATCTGTTGGAAGCGCTGAGCCAGGAGGGATGTCCTCTCTGCCGGCTGGGCCAGTGTGTGGCGGAGCAGTATCTGGACAGGCTGCTGTACGAGAACGTTAATGACCCCGGCCTGCGAGAACGCATCCGGGTCGCCCGCGGGCTGTGTCATCGCCATGCCTGGGCGCTGACCGAGATCCGAGGCAGCGGCCTGGGCATCGCACTCATTTATCGCGATGTGCTCCACACGGTCCTCCAGGAGCTTGCCCGCGACGCCGGCGACGAGAAACGGTTCCTCTCCTGGTCCCTCTCCTCGTCGGAAGGGGTGGCACAGGCCGATCGGCTGATGCCGCAAGGTCCCTGCCCGGCCTGTGCTCAGCAGGAGGAGATGGAAAGGATCTATCTGCATGCGCTGCTACGCCATCTAGACGACGCGCGGCTGCAGACGGCCTTTGCCGGCAGCTCCGGGCTGTGCCTGTCTCACCTGCGCCAGGCATTGCGTCAGGCGGAGGACAACGCGCAGCGCAAAGCTCTGCTTGACCTGCAAGGGGCCATCTGGCAGCAATTGCTGGCAGAGCTAACTGAGTTCATCCGCAAAAACGATTACCGCTTTCGCGGCGAAGGGTTCGGCCCCGAAGGGGATAGCTGGCTACGGGCGCTGGCCAGCATCTCAGGCAACCGTTGAAGATAAGCGGCGAAAGGCCGTATGGAAGGAATGCCCACTCGACGAAATCGAGATCATCGTGGTAGAATTATATTTTGGAGGTGGGCTATGACCGAAGAAACGATAGAGGATCAGGTGTTCCGGCGAGGCGTGGAAAGTATGTATGCTACTGTCCAACGCATCGCCCGGGCCGTGCGCGAGAACGTGGGCCGGGTGATCGTGGGCAAAGACGATGTGGTGGAATTACTGCTGGTGGCCCTCTTGTGCGAGGGGCACGTGCTGCTGGAGGACGTCCCCGGCATCGGCAAGACGACGCTGGCCAAGACACTAGCGCGCTCGTTGGGGTGCACCTTCCAGCGCATCCAGTTCACCCCCGACTTGCTCCCCTCCGACATCACCGGGGTGAGCGTCTTCAACCAGAAGACGGGAGAGTTTGAGTACCGGCCAGGCCCGGTGATGGCGCAAATCGTGCTGGCCGACGAGATCAACCGGGCTGGCCCCCGCACCCAGTCGGCGTTGCTGGAGGCGATGGAGGAGCGTCAGGTGACAGTGGATGGCGTGACGCGGCCGCTGCCCCGCCCCTTCCTGGTGCTGGCGACTCAGAACCCGGTGGAGCTGGAGGGGACCTTCCCGCTCCCTGAGGCGCAGGTGGATCGCTTCCTGATGCGGGTGACGGTAGGATACCCCGACCGAGAGGAAGAGCGGACGATCCTGCACCGCTTCCGGGCAGACGATCCTCTGGCCCGCATCCAGCCGGTGGTCACGGCTGAGGAGATCCGTCAGGCTGGTGCACTGTGCCGGCAGGTCTATGTCCACCCGGTGTTGGAGGATTACTTGCTTGACCTGGTGCGTGCCTCCCGTTCGGACCGGGCGATCACACTGGGGGTGAGCCCGCGCGGCAGCCTGGCGCTCCACCGCACGAGCCAGGCGCTGGCTGCCATCCGCGGTCGCGACTACGTGATCCCTGATGATATCAAACAGTTGGCGCTGCCGGTGCTGGCACATCGGCTGATCCTCAGCCCCGACGCCCGACTACGAGGACGCTCGACCCAGGAGGTGCTGCATGAGCTCATCGAACGAGTGCCCGTGCCAGTGGAAGAGGTGTGGGCAGACGGTTCGTAACCGTACGCGTTTGACTGCAATTTGTGCTCTGCGCTATACTTTGCACGTCAATGAATAAAGTTCGGCTGCGTACTATGGGAGAGAATCCTATGCTTGGGCGAGTGACAATTGCCACTGAGTCGCCAGCAACCCTCAAATCTTTGCTCGAGGTGGCTATCCAGAATGAATCCAAGCTGCTGGAGCTCGGCATCGAGCGTACGCGGGAGCGGCTGGCTACATTTGAGAAGCAGTTTGGTATGAGTTCAGAAGAGTTTTACCGCCGTTTCGAGGCTGCTGAGATTACTGAAACGATGGACTTTATTGATTGGTGGGGGGAGATCAAAATGCTTCGCTTATTGGAGGAGCAGAAGCTGGCATTGGATGGGGCGCGAATTCTTTGATTGATGATTACTTCCAGTCCATCCTGGCAACTCTGCGCGTTTCGCGAGCCGTGAAGCTGCACCACGTCCGTTTGGATCAACGTAGCCACTGGGCAGGTTACGTTCGCGGGGAGGTGTATTTTCTGGATAACTCACGGCTCTACTTTCGTGAGTTCGTCAACACCGAAGCTGGCATTGAGCGCTTTGCTTACTCTTACCACTATCAAGGCCCTCGCGGTGATCTCATCTTCCGATACGACAATACGAGTCACTTCCCTCATCTGCCTAACTTTCCCCATCACAAGCATGTTGGCACTGAATCGAGCGTTGTCTCGGCGAATGCGCCCGATCTGGCTACCGTGCTCAACGAGATCGAGCGGCTCGTAGGGATCACTCATCAGGAGAACCAGGAGTGGCCGGGTGAGCGTGAGGTATGACTAAGTTCTGGTGGGGGATCATCAGCCTGATCGCGCTGGTGAGTGTCCTTCTGCGCCACAACCTCCTGTTTCTGATGAGCTTGCTTCTGGCGCTGATAGGGTTGGCGTCTCACCTATGGACGCGCTATTGTCTGGCGGGGGTCAGCTATGGGCGGCGTTTCGGCTCAATGCGCCTGTTTTTCGGCGAGGAGACCGACCTCTACGTGGAGATCGTCAACGCCAAGCCGTTGCCGCTGGCCTGGCTGCGTGTTGAGGATGAGTTCCCCGCCGACCTCGAGCTGCTGAGCGGCCGCCTCCTCTACAGTCACCTTCCCCGTCGCCGCCTGCTCGTCAATCTCCTCTCGTTGCGCTGGTACGAACGGGTCACGCGACACTACCGACTACGTGGCGTCCGTCGGGGGGCGTGGCAGTTCGGGCCAGCGGAGATCACCTCGGGGGACATCTTCGGGTTCGCCACCAGGCAGGAGCGACTGGCGGAGAAACAAATCGTCCTGGTCTACCCCAGGCTCGTCCCTCTCACCGCGCTGGGGTTGCCGGCCCGGCACCCCTTCGGCGATTTCAAGACCCCGCGTCGGGTGATGGAGGACCCCATCCGGCTGATGGGGGCGCGGGAGTACGTGCCGGGCGACAGCTTCCGCCATATCCACTGGAAGGCGACCGCCAGACGCCAGGAGCTGCAGACCAAGGTGTTTGAGCCGTCGGCCACGCGACCCCTGGCGATCTTCCTCAACGTTAACACCTTCGATCAGGTGTATGAAGGGTTGGACCCGGAGTTACAAGAGTTCGCGATCACGGCAGCGGCCTCTATGGCGCACTGGGCACGAGAGGAGGGTTATCAGGTGGGATTGTACGTGAACTCCGTCGTCCAGCCCGGGGGAGAACGGATCCGCATCCGGCCGGGGAGCCACCCCGATCAGCTCACCTGGATCCTGGAGGCGCTGGCGAAGGTGGTGAGCTACGGACGCTGGCCGATAGAGCGGATCTTACAGGTGGAGGCTCCCACCTTGCGCTACGGGACCACCGTCGTGGCCGTGACCCCCGTGGTGAACGAGCGGCTGTGCCGGTTGCTGATGGAGCTGCCACGTCGGGAGCTTGGGGTGGTTCTCGTGGCCCTGGGGAGTGCGCGTCTGGACATGCCGCTGCCTGGAGTCCGTTACTATCACATCGGTGGCCGGGAGGTGTGGCGTGAGCTGGAGTCGTTGGAATTGGCTTGACGATGCCGTGTTGCCCCTGGCGGTGGCGATCCTGCGGGCCTGCTGGCTATGGCCGTGGCTGGAGCTGACCCGCCGTTGGTTCTCCCCCTCGCGTCAAGAGACGCTGTTGCCTGTGTCGTTGATGATCGCGCTGTTCCTGGGCGGGATGGCAGCAGGGCGGTGGGCCTCCATAGACCCGAAGGGTCTTCGAGACCCTTCGGGTCTATGGCGCGCGCGCCTGGCGGTGGCAGGCGGCGGGTTGGTCATCATCGTCCTGGTGCTGTGGGGGCGATTCTACCGGATGTCGTACCACCTATGGAATGTACGCTGGCTTGGCGCATTGGGCTTGAGTTTGACGCATTGGGGCGACGAGATCCCTGCGCCGTTCATCACCCTGATCGCGAGCGCATATCTGTGGCTGCGCGGCGTGTTGGACGGGCGTCGTCCGCTCCTATACGATGATGTATGGGGGGCTTTTGCGGCCGGGTTCGTCATGCTGGCGCTCCTTGTGCTGGGTGCGGCTGCCACCCAAAGTGGCATACCCACCGGCACAGAGCATGCGGTGCTCCTCTTTTTCGGGACAGGGATGGCGGCATTGGCGCTCTCAGGTCTGGAGGTCGCGCGCGGATCAGGGCGGCGCCAGACCGAGGCGCAACTGAAGCTCAACCGCTATTGGCTGGTAAGCGTCGCCTCCGTCATCGTCGGGCTGTTGGGGCTGGGGCTGGGGCTGAGCGCGCTGATCGCCCCTGAGACCGTAGCTCGAGCGCTGAGCTGGACATCTATCATCCTGAAAATCCTGGGGTGGTTGCTTTACTACTTGTTCTTTGCCTTCAGCTACCTGATCTTTCTGATCCTGGATCCTTTGATCCGATGGTTGCGGTCGTTGCTCAGCTCACCGTCACCGCGTGAGCCGATGCAGATGCCAGACTTTCAACGCCAGTTTGAGGAGATGACCCAAGGCCAGCCTGCAACCATTCCACCAGCCCTGGAAGAGGCCTTTCGCTGGCTGGGGTTGGCCATCGTGGTCCTGGTGATCGGGCTGGCCTTCGCGCTGGCGCTGCGGCGTTTCTGGGTTGGAAAAGAGGACGAGGTAGAGGAAACCCGGGAGCTGATCCTCTCCCGTGATCTGCTGCAGGAGCAATTATCCAGGCTGTGGCGCAACTGGCTGCAGCGGCTGCGGCGCGCGCCCTCGGTGGTGTTCAGTCCGTTCCTCTCGCTGGAGGGGGAGCCCGACACCCGGCGCGCCATTCGGGCGATCTACCAGGCGTTGCTGGCTGCGGCTGGGGAACGGGGGCTGCCCCGGGCCCGGGGGCAGACCCCCATCGAGTATCGGAATAGGCTGGGGGAGTTATTTCCGAACGCGCCGGGCGCTTTGGACACCGTCACGGACGAGTACGTGCAGGCTCGGTACAACCCGGATGTGCCAACTGTTGAGCAAGCCGAACGTGCTCGCCAGGCGTGGGAGGAGCTACAGGCAACCTTGACCGCTCGGGATGATCATGAGGCTTAGTCAGGGGGGGTTGGAGGGATAAACCGGTGGGAATAGACCTGATCACGCTGGACCTGAAACTGGCTTTCAAACAGCCGGGCTGCCCTCTTTGTCACCTGCGATATCAGGCGGCACAGCGTTACCTCCGCAACCTTCTTTGGGAGAACGTCAACGATGCGGAGATCCGCGGCCATTTGGTGCGCGCCCTGGGATTCTGCCCTGGGCATGCCTGGCAGTTGCAGCGGACCGAGGAGGCCTTGTGGGCGAACGGGTTGGGGACCGGGATCATTTATGAAGACCTGGCCACGCGCACCCTGACAGGGCTGGAAGCATACATGCGTGCCCATGAACGGCAATCCGCCCCCCCTTACTGGCGTGGAAAGTGGAACACATGGGTTGACCGATGGCGTGAGCAAAAGATCCGCCTGCTCGCAGAGCCTTCTGCCAACGGAACCTTTCCGGCCGGCCTGAACCCCCAGGAACGTTGCCGCGTCTGCGAGATGCTGGAGGAGCGTGAGGTGACCTTTTTGGCCTGGATGATCCAGGGGTGTGCAGAAGCCGAGTTTCAGCACTGGTATCGGGAATCCGATGGCCTGTGCCTGCCCCATCTGCGTCAGGCGCTGGTTATGGCCGAACAAGAGGATCCAGCCGTCGCTCTCTTTCTGGCCCGTGTGAGCCATGAAAAGCTGAATCAACTGACGACCCAGTTGCGCGAGCATCTGCGCAAGCATAGCTGGCAGTACCATGAGGAGCCAATATCGCCGGAAGAGCGCTCTTCCTGGATCCGCGTGGTGGCCTTTTTCGCCGGAGAGCAGCCGGAAAGGATGCTGAAGTGACAACGATCCTGATTGTCGTTCAGTTGATCTTCCTGGAAGGCATCCTCTCGCTGGACAATGCCGCCGTCCTGGGTGCCATGGCTGCCTCGCTGCCGGACCATCTCCCGGTGCCGTGGCCCCGGTGGTGGTCCACCTTCGGCCACGCACTGGATCAGCTACTGGGGCCGCAACAGACGGCCGCCTTGCGAGTAGGGCTGTTCGGGGCTTATCTGGGCCGAAGTCTCATGCTGATCCTGGCCGCCTGGGTTATACGCCACCCCTGGCTGAAGCTGTTGGGCGCGCTGTATCTGCTGAAATTGGCCGCTGCAAACCTGAGCCGGCCAGACGAGCCGGCTGAGCCTTCCCTGGTTACGGCCGGCGTCAGCCGATTCTGGCAGACCGTGCTGGCCATCGAGCTGACCGATCTGACCTTCAGCCTGGACAACGTGGTGGCCGTGGTGGCCCTGTCAGACCGGCTATCGGTGGTGATGATGGGGGTAGCCCTGGGCATCCTCATGATGCGCTTCGCGGCCGGCGTCTTTGCGCATCTGGTCCGGCGGGAGCCGATCCTCGAGCGGACGGCTTATCTGTTAGTGCTGAACATCAGCGTGGAGCTGCTGTTGGAAGAGTTCGCCCCCGTGCACATCGGCGATCTCACCAAGTTTGCCGTTTCGGCCGGCACACTCGGACTGGCACTCCTCTATGCGCATCTGAGGCCGCTTCACGTCTTGGCCCCGGCGTTCCGGGCGGCCGCCTGGTGCTTGGGGCTGGTGAACGAGGGAATGGAATGGACGATTACGCCTGTTAGAGCGCTTTATCAGCGTTTCTTCCGCCTGGCCAGGGTCACGGATGTTCATGGAAGGAAGGTGCCATTGGCGCGAGGTGGCGGCTGATGTCGTGGTACGCCTCTGAACAAGGCGCTGAACAAACTCATCGCCACACCGCTGCACCGTGTGGTCACTGTAGAGGAGAGGATCGCCCATGGCTACCATGTTTATCTTGGTTCGCCACGGTCAGACCGCCTGGAACAAAGAGGAACGCTTCCGAGGGCGGACTGACCTTCCCCTCAACGAAACCGGCATGCGACAAGCAGAGGCGGTGGCGCGCCGCATCGCCGCCGAATACCAGCCCGCGGCCGTGTACACCAGCCCCTTGCAACGAGCGGTGCAGACGGCGGAGGCCATCGCTCGACCCTTCAACCTGCGTGTCCAACCCCATGAAGGGCTGCTCGATCTGGATTACGGGGATTTCGCCGGCCTCAGCCCGGCTGAAGCCGAAGCACAATTTCCAGAGCTGTATCGGACATGGCTGAGCGTACCTCACCGCGTCCGCTTCCCCCATGGCGAGTCGCTGGGCGATGTGCGGGCCCGCTCCGAGAGCCTGGTTCATCGGTTGATCGAGCTTTACCCGAACCAGTCGGTGGTGCTGGTGAGCCATCTCATCGTTTGCCGGGTGCTCATGTGCAGCCTGCTGGGCCTTCACGAGGGCCATATCCAGCGATTTCAAGTGGACACGGCTTCGCTGACGGTCTTTGAGATGGATCGAGAGCGAACCAGGCTGATCGCTGCGAACGATACCTGTCATCTGAAGGCACTGATGGACCGATGATCCCGCTTCGCTGAAATCTCCTCATCGGCGCTATCTGCCCCTTTTCGGTGGTTTCACGCCTTCCCAAAGCGGCCTTCCAAAGAACACCCGCTTTGTTGACCAGTTGGGGATGTGTAGTACAATTACCCCCGCTTGCCAGTTGCATCTCTCCTCTACGGAACGTTTGAGCATGCGATCCTTGCGCCTCTTCAAGATCGAACAACCCTTGCAGCGTCCCATCACCTGGGGAGACGCTGTGGCGATCCTCTTCATCGCTGTGGTGCTTTACGTGGGAGTGCGCCTGGCCTTTGACGCTCCCGTCGAGGTGCGGGGCCCGACCATCTCGCTCGCCCCAACCGCGTTGCCCTGGTACGCGGCCCTCTCTGTGGGCCGCATGGCCGCCGCTTACGCGTTATCCATGCTCTTCACCCTGGTGTACGGTCGTGCGGCCGCCTATCACCGGCGCGCTGAGCTGCTCTTACTCCCCTTGCTGGACATTTTCCAAAGCGTGCCTATTCTCTCTTTCCTTCCCGTGGTCTTGCTCAGCTTCAGCGCGATCCTGCCGCAGAACATAGCGGCCGAACTCGCTTCGATCGTTTTGATCTTTACCAGCCAGGTGTGGAACCTGACCTTTGCCTGGTATCAATCGCTGACCACGATCCCCAAAGAGCTGCGAGAGGCGAGCACGATCTTCCGCTTGAACGGTTGGCTGCGCTTCAAGACCCTGGAGCTCCCCTTCGCGGCGATCAGCCTGATCTGGAACAGCATGATGAGTTGGGCCGGCGGCTGGTTTTTCCTGATGGCGGCCGAGATCTTCACGGTGGGCCGGCGCGACTTTCGCCTGCCCGGGTTGGGGGCGTACTTGCAGGAGGCTGCCAACCAGGGGGACTTGCACGCGATCGTCTGGGGGATCGGCGCCCTCTTGCTGGTCATCGTCCTCCTCGATCAATTGGTGTGGCGGCCATTGTTGGCCTGGGCAGACCAGTTCAAGCTGGAAATGGTGGAAAGCGGCCTGCCGCCGACTTCGTGGTTTTACGAGATCGTGCACAGCTCGCGGCTGGCAGACTGGCTATCGCGGGCGGTCTGGCGCCCGTTCCATGAGCGTCTGGACGCGTACATGCTGCGCCGTTTCCCGATGACGGAAAAGGAACCTGGTCGGGCTGGACGGCCCTGGCTTCTGTACCTGACAGGCGTGGTCGGCGGCACCTTGTTAGGGTACGGCGCTTATCGGGCCGGCCGGATGTTATGGATGGTGCCCTTGGCTGCGTGGGGGATGATCGCCGCCTGGGTAGGAGTCACGATGCTGCGCGTGATCATGGCCCTGATCATCGCCCTCGCCTGGACGATCCCTATGGGGGTGGTGATCGGGACCAACCCGCGCCTGGCCACCTGGCTGCAGCCCCTGGTGCAAATCATCGCCTCCACGCCAGCGACGGCTCTTTTCCCGGTACTCTTGCTCATAGTCCTCCGCCTGCCGGGCGGCCTGAACATAGCGGCTGTGCTACTGATGCTGATGGGCACGCAGTGGTACCTGCTGTTCAACGTGATCGCGGGCGCCAGTGCGATCCCACAGGACCTGAAGTACACTACCACGTTGTTGCAGCTTAAGCGATGGGCGCGCTGGCGCACACTGGTCCTGCCGGCTCTCTTCCCGTACCTCATCACGGGCGCCGTCACGGCCAGCGGCGGTGCCTGGAATGCCAGCATCGTGGCTGAGCACGTGGAATTCGCCGGGCAGACGCTGCGCACCCTGGGCATCGGCGCGTTGATCGCCCAGGCCACCGCGACCGGCGATTACCCGTTGCTCCTGGCCGCCACCTTGAGCATGGTGTTGGCTGTAGTGCTGATCAATCGCCTCGTCTGGCGAAGGCTGTATCGTCTGGCCGAGGAACGCTATCGCATGGAGTGACCGATGCCTGACAACCGCGCGCTTTTGGAACTCCAGCACGTCAGCCAGACGTATGGAGGCACCCAGCGGCGTTTCATTGCCGTTCACGATGTCAACCTGAGCGTCCGGGAGGGGGAGTTCGTCGCGCTCCTGGGACCATCCGGCTGCGGCAAGAGCACCCTCCTGCGCATCATCACCGGGCTACAACCGCCCACGGAGGGGCAGGTTCTGTACCGAGGCCAGCCCCTGCGCGGCGTGAACCCCCACGCGACCATTGTGTTTCAGACGTTTGCCCTTTTCCCCTGGTTGACTGTGCTGGAGAACGTCGAGGTGGCGCTCAAGGCCCGGGGGGTGCCGGCGAAGCTGCGTACGGCGCGGGCGATTGACCTGTTGGACCGCGTG
>DAOUAJ010000143.1:0-6484 GCA_034433615.1 Anaerolineae bacterium
GCCATTGCGTTTTAAAAGGGGAATCCACCCACGACCAGGTGTTACTCAACGGATCGAAACGTTCGTTGTACTCCAGACCACCCCGCCATCCGCCACCAATCGCATAGAGTGCGTTACCCTCGACAGCGAGCCCCAGACCGCCTCGTGGCTCGGTCATCTCCGGCAATCTCTCCCAGGCTGGTTCTCCCCGCGCATCCGCCATCGGGTCATAACGATGTACAAGGTCGTACTCTCGCCGCCCATCGTAGCCACCCACGACGTATATGTAACCCCTCAGCTCGGCAGCACCCAGAAAGCCGCGAGCAACTGGCATTGGCGAGGCTTCTTCCCACGCATTCATAGCCGGATCGTAGACAAAAACGTCGGCCACGTAACGCGTACCATCCCAACCGCCGAACACATACAGCCGGCCATTAGCCGCGGCGACCGCGTGCGCACAGCGCGGGGCCGGCATCGGGCTCATCTCCGACCAGACATCCTGTGCCGGGTCGTATACTTCCAGCGCGTTGCTAGGACCTCCATCAGAGGTACATCCTCCCACGGCGTAAATCTTACCATCAATGGAGACCGCGCCCAGGTTGCTCGCGGGCGTAGGTTTGCGGGCCCGCGGCGACCAGTTGTTGCGGTCGGGATCATACATATAGACGGTGTCCGATATTCCGTCCGGCCCCTCACCCCCGATGGCGTATAAACGTTCGTTATAGGAGACAAGAGCCAGCCGGGCCCGCGGTTGCGGCAACGTTGCCGCCGTGGTCCAACGTGGCACCTCGTTCCAGGACGCTGGTCCTAAGACCGGGCGACTCTGATCGCTCAACGGTCCCCACGCGACCTCGAAACCTGTACGCATGGCTAACGGCCAGGCGATCGCCAGCGCCGTCATGACGACTACCAGGATGAAATAGAGACGTTGCCACAGTCGCAAACGCGGCACCGAAATGGGGAGAATGGGCGGGACGGTGGGCAGCACAGGCTCCACCACGGAAGAGGCTCCCCCAATGGTCAGCCATCCTGCCCGCACGGCCAGCATCGTCGCCTCCGTGCGCGAGGCAACCTGCAGTTTATCGAAGATGTTGCGCAGATGAACCTTGACGGTATTAGTGCTGATCGCCAATTCGTGCGCGATCTGCTGGTTGGTGGCACCGGTCGCTACCAGGCGCAACACCTCCATCTCGCGCTCGCTTAGCGGGCATTCCTTCACAGGCATGAGGCTCATCGTCCCTCAAATCACACTGCCGGAGCTGCCGTCAATGCCTCCAGACGCCGCCACACGCCTTCAGCCGCCTGCACCAGGACCGGCGCACAGTCGAACACCGCTCGGCCGGCGAAGTCAGCATCCACCACCTGCGGGTCAGCCGGCAGGTAGCCCAGCACTTTAAAACCTTCTGCCTGTGCCTGGGCCTCAATGAACGCGCGGTCGCGGTCGTCACGCATCTTGTTCGCAACCAGATAGATACGGCCCAGGCCGATGTCGCTTGCCAGGCTACGGATCAGGCGCGCCGTGTCCAGGCTGCGTCGCCCTGGCTCAACGACGACGATCAGCGCGTCCACCGCTTGTGCCGTCGCCCGGCCCAGATGCTCGACCCCGGCCTCCATGTCCATGATCACGACCTCGTCCCGCGCCAGGAGCAGGTGAGTCACCAGCGCTCGTAACAGCGCGTTTTCCGGGCATAGGCAGCCGCTTCCTCCTTGCTTCACGGTGCCCAGTCGCAACAGCCGGATGCCCCGATGCTCTGCTGAAAAACGGTCGGGGATGTCGTCCACACGCGGGTTTAGGCGGAACCAGCCGCCGGTAGTGCCCCGTTGCGCGCCGGTGCGTTCGTAGATCAGCTCGTCCATCTCGGCAATGGGCACAATCGCGGCGGCCAGCGCGGGGGGGAACCCCAAAGAGAGGGCCAGATTGGCGGCCGGATCAGCGTCAATGGCTAATACCCGTCGCCCTTCCCGCGCGTACAGGTAAGCCAGTATGCTGGCCAGCGTGGTCTTGCCCACCCCGCCTTTGCCCGTGATCGCCAGTTTTCCCATCACTCTTCTCCCTTCGTTTATCCTGCCATCTCTGGAAGTCGCAGCTCCAACATGCAAAGCCCGCCCTTGCGGGCTAGTTTGAGTCGCCACAGGGTTTGCCCTGAGCCTGCCGAAGGGGCGACCCTTCGCTTCGCTCAGGGCAAGCTTCGCAGGCGACGGCGAACGGCCCCATTATCGCCAATGTTGTTGTAAATGTCCAATACTTCCTTTGTCGTTTGGCGATCACCCCTGGAGTGTGTTAAACTATCTTGGTACGCTAGACCCGAATGGGTCATATCACCTGAGGGTTATGGACGGGAGACGGTGCGTCGAGGAGCTCTTTTACTGGTCGCCATCGCGCTGATCGTTGTGTTAAGCTGGCTGGCTCAGCCAGTTACTGCCGCGCCGGTTGCACAACAGGCAGTCATCACCTCACCGCAGGCCTTGAGCGTGGTGCGGGGCCGCGTCACCATCGAAGGTACGGCTGTGCATCCCAATTTTCTGCGCTACGAGTTGTATTTCAGCCCGGAGCCAGCTCGAGACGACACCTGGGTCTTTATTGGAGAGGCGCATTTCAATCAAGTAGCCAATGGGTTCCTGGGCACATGGGAGACAGGGGGATTGCCGGATGGGCTGTACAGCCTGCGATTGCGCGTGGTGCGCCAGGATTACAATTATGATGAATACATCGTGCATGGGCTGCAAGTAGCCAACAGCCGACCGACCGAGACACCCACGCCGGCCGAGACGCCTACCCCGACGGTCACGCCCACGCCGTTGCCGCCGACACCGACGGTCGTGGTAGTGGCCCCGGTCATCAGTACACCCACGCCGGAGCTGGTCGGAGCGCCTACGCCGGAGGCGGTGGGCACGCCCGTGTCTGGCGCAACGGGGGCAGGGCCACGGCCTTCTGCGCAGCAAAATGCGGAAGGTATGCCAGACGTGCTGAGTCTACGTGGGATGGCGAGCGCTTTTTGGATGGGCGCTCGCTGGTCGTTGATCACCTTTGCCGTTGTGGGGGCATTCTTCGGCTTAAAGTGGCTGATCGGGTGGATCTGGCAGCAGCTTCGGACTTGAGAAGCCGTCAGCTTATGGCTGAATCCTGAAAGCTGATGGCTGAAAACTGAGAGCTTAGGAAAGGGGCTGGTCATAGTGATTAGCCCCCCTTTGTGTTACTCGCGTAAAGGAACGGTTGCTTGGTTGACATCGCTGGCAGTGGGACGGCAAGCGCGGAGAAGATCAGAATGGTCGTTGGCCTGGGGAACCCTGGGCCACGGTATGCGCGCAACCGACACAATGCAGGTTTCCAATGCGTTGATCTGCTGGCAGAGGTACACGGGCTGCGTTTTGATCAGCGGCAGCATGGCGCCCTCCTGGCCTCAGGGCGCATCGAATCCACGCGCCTGATGCTGGTCAAGCCCATGACGTTTATGAACAGTCTAGGTCCGACCGTGGCGGCTATCGTCCGTTTCTACAAGGTGAGTCTCGCGAACATGTTGGTGGTCTATGATGATCTCGATCTGCCCTTGGGCAAAATCCGCCTGCGACCTGAAGGCGGATCAGGTGGGCACAATGGAATGAAGTCTATCATTCAGCATTTGGGGACACAGGCCTTCCCCCGCTTACGGATCGGTATTGGTCGCCCGCCAGGCCAGATGGAGCCGGCTGACTACGTGCTGCAAGACTTCTCCCTGGAGCAGGAAGAGATCATGGTGCAGGTGCGGGATCGAGTGGTGAAGGCCATCGAATGCTGGCTGCGCCAAGGCATTGAGAAAGCGATGAATGCCTGCAACGGCTGACATAATAGACGGTAAGAGCATGAATCTAAGCGGGTTGTTGGATTTTCTCAGGCAGGTCAGGCCCTTTGCCGACTTGGTGGAGGGCATCCAGGCAGGCGAGGTGCCGCCGGGGCCGTTGTCTATCCCTGTTAGCGCGCGCACCTACGTGGCCGCGGCGTTGGCCAGCCTGCTGGCACGCCCCACGTTGGTCGTGACCGCGCGCACGGACATGGCCAGTCTGTATGCCGAACAACTGCGTATCTGGTCGCCTCAACCTGACGCAGTGCACTGGTTGGCTGACCCGGATGCGCTGCCTTATGAGCGTGTGCCCTGGTCCCGAGAGACCCGCCAGATGCGCATGGCCGCGTTGGTAGCCCTGGGACAGGCACACTGGCCGGGCTTGCGCTCCGCGGGGAGCGTCAACATGGCACCGATAGTCGTCCTTTCCGCGCGCGCCCTCATGCAGATGACACTACCCGCGCGCGAGTTGCGCGCCAGTCTGCGTTCACTGTGCCGTCACCAGGTCGTTGATCTGGGTAGACTGCTGGAGACCTGGGTGGGGCTGGGATATCGCTCCACGGTCGTAGTGGACGGGCCTGGCACCTTCAGCCGCCGTGGCGGGATCGTGGACATCTGGCCGCCCAATCTCCCCTGGCCAGCCCGGCTTGAGCTCTTCGGCGATGAGGTGGACAGTCTGCGCTCGTTCGATCCGGCCGTGCAGCGCACTCAGGCTCACCTTGAAGCCATCCTGGTGGGGCCGGCCACAGAAGCTCTGCCCCGGCTGGGGCCGCTGGCTCGGGAACGCCTGTCCGCCCTTGATCTGCGGCCATGTCACCCTCCTGCCCGCGTGGAGTATGAGCAGGAGATGGATCAACTGCTGGCCGGCACCGGTTTTCGCGGCATCGAGTGGTATTTGCCCTACCTGTATTCATCTCCTGTTTCGCCGCTACACCATCTCCCGCCTGATGCCTTGCTGATCCTGGACGACGCAGCGGAGATCGCAGCCACCGTGGCAGACCTGGAGGGACAGGCGGAGCAGTTGCGCCAGGACCTGGTAGCGCGAGGGGAACTGCCGAACAACCTGCTCAGGCCGTACTTCCGTTGGGCAGAGCTGCTGCCACTGGTGGACGAGCGCTCGCCTATCATCCTGGGTTACGGAGGGCTGGATGGGCGGCTTGTTAGCCGGTCGTCACCGCTGGCGCGGGCCTTTGCCTCTGGCCCTCGCTACGGCGGACGCGTCCGTCAAATCGTAGAGGAGGTGGAGGCACAGCGCCGGGCCGGTGGCCGGCTGCTGCTGATCACGCGGCAGGCTGCCCGATTAAGCGGCCTGCTAGCCGAGGCCAATGCACCGATCCAAACCCGCGAGGAGGTCCGGGAACCGCCAGGCCGCAGCACAACTACGGTCGTGCCTGGCCAGTTACCCGAAGGATGGCTGCTGCGCTCGGAACAGACTCAACCGGGAGAGACAGGGGACGGTACGGGTCAGGAGCGACCAGTCCCCTTGCTGGCTTTTCTCACCGATACCGAGCTGTTCGGCTGGAGCAAGCCTCAGCCGCGCCGGCGCTCACGCATCCGGGCTGTTGCTCCGGAGGCATTCTTCGCCGATGTGCAGCCGGGCGATCACGTGGTGCATATGGAGCACGGCATTGGCATCTTCAGGGGCCTGGTCAAGATGGAAGTGGATGGCATCCTGCGCGAGTATCTGCAGGTAGACTATGCCCAAGGTGACCGGCTCTATGTGCCCGTGCACCAGGCCGACCGGCTGAGCCGCTATGTAGGAGCGAGCGATATACCGCCTATCTTGAACCGTCTGGGCACGGCCGACTGGAACATCGTCAAGCAACGCACCAAGAAGGCGGTGACGGACATCGCCGAAGAGCTGCTCAGGCTCTACGCACAACGTGAGATGGTGCCGGGCCATGCCTTCAGTGAGGACAGCACCTGGCAACATGAATTGGAGGCGGCTTTCCCTTATGTGGAGACCGAGGATCAACTTATCGCCATCGAAGCCGTCAAACGTGACATGGAACAACCCCGCCCCATGGATCGGCTGATCTGCGGCGATGTGGGGTATGGTAAGACAGAAGTGGCACTGCGGGCGGCTTTTAAGGCGGTGATGGACGGCAAACAGGTGGCCGTGTTGGTGCCTACCACGGTGCTGGCTCAGCAGCACTATCAGACTTTCGTCGAGCGGTTGCGCCCCTTCCCAGTCAATACGGAGATGCTATCCCGCTTCCGATCACGGGCTGAGCAGCAGAGGGTACTGGAGGGACTGGCGAACGGCACGGTGGACATCGTCATCGGCACACATCGCTTGCTCTCGAGAGATGTGAGATTCAAGGACCTGGGGCTGGTCATTGTGGATGAGGAGCAGCGCTTTGGCGTGGCCCACAAGGAGCGGCTAAAACAACTCCGCACGGAAGTAGATGTGCTGACACTGACGGCCACGCCGATCCCGCGCACGTTGCACATGTCGCTCACCGGCGTGCGCGATCTGAGCACGATTGATACGCCGCCGGAAGAACGGCTGCCCATCCGCACGATCATGGCGGAGTATGACGAGACGCTGATCCGTCAGGCGATCCTGCGTGAGCTGGATCGAGGCGGGCAGGTATTTTTCGTGCACAACCGCGTACAAGGGATTACCCAGATCGCCCGCCGGCTGGAGAAACTGGTGCCCGAAGCCACTTTTGCCATCGGCCATG
>DAOUAJ010000144.1:0-3235 GCA_034433615.1 Anaerolineae bacterium
GCCGGGGAGCAGATGTCGGAACATCAGGCGGCGGTCGCTGGCCCCAAAACTTTGAGCGGCCAGCACATACTCCCGCTCGCGCAAGGACAGGATGATCCCCCGCACCTGGCGCGCTAACCCTCCCCAACGGATGAAGACGAGGATCAGGGTGAGCATAAAGTAAACCAGGATGGGCGACCAGGTCACCGGGATGGCCGCCGCCAGCGCCATAAAGAGGGGAATGTCGGGAAAAGCGCCCACGAACTCCGTCATCCGCTGGATGACAATATCCATCGTCCCGCCGTAATAGCCAGAGATCACCCCCATCACCGTCCCCAAGAGGAAGGTCAGGATCTGACCCAGTAGCCCGATCAGTAGGGAAAGGCGCCCACCGTAGATAATCCGGGAGAAGAGATCGCGTCCCAGGCGATCTGTACCGAAGAGGAACGCATGGGCTTCTGGATCGGCCGGGTCAGTGCCAAAGAGGTGAATATCCAGGGGGATAAGTCCCAACAGCTTATAGGGCTGACCCTTCACAAAGAAATAAAGGGGATAGATCTTGGTATCATCCACCACGTAGAAACGTTTGCGCAACTTCGTGTCAATCTGCGATTTAAGGCCATACACGGCCGGTCGCAAGCTGAAATTTCCCGCTCTATCCTTGAACACGATGGGCTGGGGGCGGGCTTCTAAGTAATCGGATTGGTAATGGAGGGTGTAGGGGGCGAAGAACTCGGCTAACAGACCGCAGATGGTATAAAAGAGGATGATCAGGATCCCCCCGACAATGGCCAGCCTGTTCTTTTTAAATTTCCACCAGACCAGGCTCCAGTAGCTCTGGCTGATCTGTTTTCTCTCAGTCGTCTTGAGGGCTGCGGGGATTGCTTGCTCAGCCATGATTCACCTTCTCCCATCATTCCAGCCGGATTCGTGGATCGAGGGCCGCCAGGGTCAGGTCGGCCAGCAGGTTGCCGATCATCGTCACTCCCACGATAAACACCAACACGGTGCCAGCCAGATACATGTCCTGCCTCTGCAGGGCCCGAACGTACAGCGGGCCGACGGTAGGCAGGTTCAACACCGTCCCCACCAGCGCATCGCCAGCGACGATGCCCGGCAGCGCCTCCGTGCCCAGGATGACAATCAAGGGGTTGATGGCGACCCGTACGGCGTGCTTCCAGACGACCGTGCGCTCCTTCAGACCGCGGGCGCGAGCGGCTTCGACGAAAGGTTGGCCCAGCATCTCCAGCAGGTTGCCACGCATGATGCGGATCAGCCCTGCTGTGCCGGTCACGGCGCTGATCAAGGCCGGAATCCACAGATGTTTGAGCAAATCAATGACGCGAGCGAAACTCCATGGTGCTTCCTGGAACTCTCGTGAGAAAAGCCCTCCCACTTCCTGATTCAGGAACACCATCGCGAAGAACAGCACCAGGAGCGCCAGGAGAAATCCTGGCATCCCTAGGCCGATAAAACTGATTGTGGTGATGATCTGATCGCCGGGGGAATACTGATGGGTCGCCGAGTAAACGCCGATGGGAATGGCGAGCATCCAGACCAGTGTGATCGTGGAGAGGGCCAGGATCACCGACATACCGGCCCGCTGACCGATCACCTCGGCCACCGGCCGCTCGAACTCAAACGACTCGCCGAAGTCACCCCGGACGAAATGAGTAATCCAAATCCAATACCGTTCCAACAACGGCTGGTCCAGGCCATAACGTGCCCGATATTCTGCAATGCGCATCTCGGCGCTCCGATCACCTCGTGCTTGAAGTTCCTGCAGCTTCTGGGTCAAGAAGTCGCCCGGCGGCAACTCAATGATCAGGAAACTGGCGAAAGAGGCCAGTACGACCATCACCAGGATATACCCCAGCCGTCGCATGATGTACGAAAGCATATCTACTCCTCACTCTAGTTGATAGAGCTTGAGACCGGGAACCCTCTGGAAATCTTTGACGTTACGAGTTACCAAGGTGAGGTTGTGATGAATGGCAGTTGCAGCAATGAGGATATCAGGATCACCGATAAGTAGGCCTTTGCGGCGCAGTTCCCCCCTAATACGGGCAAAGCGTTGCAAGATCCGCTTGGTCAGCGGTAAGACTACAACTCCTCGCAGAAAGCGTCGGAAAACCTCCTCGCTCTTTTTCGGGTCTCTGCCGAAGTAGATGCCCTCGTAGATTTCTCCGTAGGTTATAAGGCTGATAGCAAGCCCCTCTCTACCTAAGGTAGAGAGAAGTTGGACGGTTTCTTCTCTACCGGCAAGCCAGTCGACCACCCAGTCGGTATCAACAAGGTAACTCATAAGTTAACAGGAGGTCTGAAGGAGATCCTGCGGCTTTCGTAAATATCCGCCTTCAGTTTCTCGGTGTCAACCAGATCTCGCCAACCACCAGCCGAGGAAAGAAAAGCCTCGAAGCCTCCCTTGGTTTTGATGGTTTTGCGGCGTTTGGTTTTTACCGGTTTAAGAATGGCAAGATCCTCAAGTCCCAATCGCAAGAGGCGGGGCTCGTTAGTTACTCGCACTTCCTCAACCAAACGTAGAAGCTCGGGTACATTGCCTATATCAATGGTTTTCAGCTCCTTGGCCATACTATTCACCTTCCTTCCTGAGGGGTATTATGACTCAAGTTGCTACCTTATCGAATACTCAGTGAACTCTCTTTTCCTCAACCCTGAAAGATCCAGTTCCCCTGTACGGGGGTCCAGCTTGATATACCACTCCTCCATGGTCAGGGCGCCTATGATGGCATCCAGACACCCATGTTCCGTCTCGCCTAACTCATCCACGATGTAAGCGGTCATGTCAAACTCCAGCCCATCTATGGTAACGGTGAGATCGCAGCGCTCGTCCAGCCGGCGTACCGTCCCTCCCAGGCCCACGGTGATGGGAGTGACCTTTCGGGAAGCAGGGGGACGGAACTCCGCCCTGATGTAGGAGCGAAGGGAGCCGGTATCAAAGAGGGCCCTTAACCTTCTTCCTGCGACATCAATCTCCTTCGTTATTCTCGCCATGCTGCTGTCCCGAAAATAGCAATTAGCTATCAGCTATTAGCTGATGGCTGACCGCTTTTCATGGGCCGTGGCGCCGCCCCCGGCATGGACATCTGCCCTGAAGATCACCTTCCACCAGCGTGTCATTCTGAGCCGAGTCTGCGAGGCGAAGAATCTCATCGTCGCTAGAGATTCCTCGTCGCAAAAGGCGCTCCTCGGAATGACCCCCCTGTGGGAGTAACACATGGGCGGGCGGGGTCAC